>NZ_CAWORF010000036.1:0-397418 GCF_963883545.1 Escherichia sp. E4702
AGACGTATTCTCCATCTCCGGTCGTGGTACCGTTGTTACCGGTCGTGTAGAACGCGGTATCATCAAAGTTGGTGAAGAAGTTGAAATCGTTGGTATCAAAGAGACTCAGAAGTCTACCTGTACTGGCGTTGAAATGTTCCGCAAACTGCTGGACGAAGGCCGTGCTGGTGAGAACGTAGGTGTTCTGCTGCGTGGTATCAAACGTGAAGAAATCGAACGTGGTCAGGTACTGGCTAAGCCGGGCACCATCAAGCCGCACACCAAGTTCGAATCTGAAGTGTACATTCTGTCCAAAGATGAAGGCGGCCGTCATACTCCGTTCTTCAAAGGCTACCGTCCGCAGTTCTACTTCCGTACTACTGACGTGACTGGTACCATCGAACTGCCGGAAGGCGTAGAGATGGTAATGCCGGGCGACAACATCAAAATGGTTGTTACCCTGATCCACCCGATCGCGATGGACGACGGTCTGCGTTTCGCAATCCGTGAAGGCGGCCGTACCGTTGGCGCGGGCGTTGTTGCTAAAGTTCTGAGCTAATTACGCGTTAATTAGTTTCGAATTAAAAAGGGCGCTTCGGCGCCCTTTTTGCTGCCCGTAATTTGAGCTCGAAATATTTCGTCGTAATTTCGCTGGCTGAACTGTGGCGCAAATAAAACTGTGCTATTGTAATCATAACTATTCTCATTTACACTTTGCGCAGAATTTGAACGGGAGTGATCATGTACGTTTGTTTGTGTAATGGTGTAAGTGACAAAAAAATTCGCCAGGCAGTCCGTCAGTTTCATCCTCAGTCTTTCCAACAATTACGCAAGTTTATTCCTGTGGGAAATCAATGCGGTAAGTGCATTCGCGCCGCACGCGAAGTGATGCAGGACGAGTTGATGCAGATGCCCGAATTTAAAGAGATTGCCTGAAGCTCACGCTTATTTTTTGACATCCCGCTAGCCCCATCTACGCTCTAATAGTGGAAGCGGAGGGACTATAAAATGAAAGGTGATGTTAAAATCATAAATTATCTCAATAAACTATTGGGAAATGAGCTTGTCGCGATCAACCAGTATTTTCTTCATGCCCGTATGTTTAAAAACTGGGGCCTGATGCGCCTTAATGATGTCGAATACCATGAATCTATCGATGAGATGAAGCACGCCGATAAATATATCGAGCGTATTTTGTTCTTAGAAGGGATCCCTAACTTACAGGATTTAGGCAAGCTAGGGATCGGTGAAGATGTCGAAGAGATGCTGCAATCCGACCTGCGATTAGAGCTGGAAGGTGCGAAGGATCTTCGTGAGGCTATCGCTTATGCCGACAGCGTTCATGACTATGTTAGCCGCGATATGATGATCGAAATCCTTGCTGATGAAGAAGGTCATATCGACTGGCTCGAAACTGAACTGGATCTCATCGGTAAAATCGGCCTGCAAAATTATCTGCAATCACAAATTAAAGTTAAAGATTAATAGCCTGACAGCAGACTATCCCAGCCTACAATGAAACCCGCAGCTGCCAGAAATGGCCCAAAAGGCAGCGGGTTTTTTAATGATTCTTTTCCTCTCATGAGCAGACCAATAACTACGGCTCCACAAGCGAATGAGGCGGCAAGGAAAACCAGCCGTGGCAAGAAGGCCCATGTATGCCAGGCGCCAAGGGCGGCGAGAAACTTCACATCACCATAGCCTAATCCTTCTTTATGACGCAGTATGCGATATCCCCAGTAAATGACAGCGAATGTGCCGTAACCAATAATCGCCCCCCATAACGCATCGGCTAAACCGTCAGGATGACAAACCTGATAGAACAAAAGACCTGACCAGAGTAGCGGGCAGGTAAACCTGTCAGGTAACAAGCCATGCTTTGCATCCCAGAAAAAAAGTAGGACTGATAAGCAAACGTACAAAATCAGAAAGGGAAGGGTAGCGACCATAAAACATCCTCTGTAATTGGAGTATCACCATCGAATAACTCCGGATACTCAGCAACAGAGAAATCGCTGATTTGTTAACCAGGTTCCGGTGAAAAACGCTATCTTCACGACCTTACAAATTTCGTGGAATGCAGCTCGCAATCTGTGCGTTGCGATTAATTTCTACCCGATGCTTGCGTCAATCTCAGATTTGCGTATAATACGCGGGCTTGTCGTAGTTGACAGCAGGTTCAATCTGAACCTCAGTTAGCCGAATTTGGCTACCTAACAATGCTCCCAATCGGGGGGCTACGTAAGAACGGTTACACTCTCCCATCAATCGTAATGGGTCTGAGGAGTAATCATTTTCGTTTATAAAATAATTGGAGCTCTGGTCTCATGCAGAACCAAAGAATCCGTATCCGCCTGAAAGCGTTTGATCATCGTCTGATCGATCAAGCAACCGCGGAAATCGTCGAGACTGCCAAGCGCACTGGTGCGCAGGTCCGTGGTCCGATCCCGCTGCCGACACGCAAAGAGCGCTTCACTGTTCTGATCTCTCCGCACGTCAACAAAGACGCGCGCGATCAGTACGAAATCCGTACTCACTTGCGTCTGGTTGACATCGTTGAGCCAACCGAGAAAACCGTTGATGCTCTGATGCGTCTGGATCTGGCTGCCGGTGTAGACGTGCAGATCAGCCTGGGTTAATCAGGTCATTGAGCGATTGAGAGGTTGAAACAATGATTGGTTTAGTCGGTAAAAAAGTGGGTATGACCCGTATCTTCACAGAAGACGGCGTTTCTATCCCAGTAACCGTAATCGAAGTTGAAGCAAACCGCGTTACTCAGGTTAAAGACCTGGCTAACGATGGCTACCGTGCTATTCAGGTAACCACCGGTGCTAAAAAAGCTAACCGTGTGACCAAGCCTGAAGCTGGCCACTTCGCTAAAGCTGGCGTAGAAGCTGGCCGTGGTCTGTGGGAATTCCGCCTGGCTGAAGGCGAAGAGTTCACTGTAGGTCAGAGCATTAGCGTTGAACTGTTTGCTGACGTTAAAAAAGTTGACGTAACTGGCACCTCTAAAGGTAAAGGTTTCGCAGGTACCGTTAAGCGCTGGAACTTCCGTACCCAGGACGCAACCCACGGTAACTCCTTGTCTCACCGCGTTCCGGGTTCTATCGGTCAGAACCAGACTCCGGGCAAAGTGTTCAAAGGCAAGAAAATGGCAGGTCAGATGGGTAACGAACGTGTAACCGTTCAGAGCCTTGACGTAGTACGCGTTGACGCTGAGCGCAACCTGCTGCTGGTTAAAGGTGCTGTCCCGGGTGCAACCGGTAGCGACCTGATCGTTAAACCAGCTGTGAAGGCGTAAGGAGATAGCAATGGAATTAGTATTGAAAGACGCGCAGAGCGCGCTGACTGTTTCCGAAACTACCTTCGGTCGTGATTTCAACGAAGCGCTGGTTCACCAGGTTGTTGTTGCTTATGCAGCCGGTGCTCGTCAGGGTACTCGTGCTCAGAAGACTCGTGCTGAAGTAACTGGTTCCGGTAAAAAACCGTGGCGCCAGAAAGGCACCGGCCGTGCGCGTTCTGGTTCTATCAAGAGCCCGATTTGGCGTTCTGGTGGCGTGACCTTCGCTGCTCGTCCGCAGGACCACAGTCAAAAAGTTAACAAGAAGATGTACCGCGGCGCGCTGAAAAGCATCCTGTCCGAACTGGTACGTCAGGATCGTCTGATCGTTGTCGAGAAGTTCTCTGTAGAAGCACCGAAAACCAAGCTGCTGGCACAGAAACTGAAAGACATGGCTCTGGAAGATGTGCTGATCATCACCGGTGAGCTGGACGAGAACCTGTTCCTGGCTGCGCGCAACCTGCACAAGGTTGACGTACGCGATGCAACTGGTATCGACCCGGTTAGCCTGATCGCCTTCGACAAAGTCGTAATGACTGCTGATGCTGTTAAGCAAGTTGAGGAGATGCTGGCATGATTCGTGAAGAACGTCTGCTGAAGGTGCTGCGTGCACCGCACGTTTCTGAAAAAGCGTCTACTGCGATGGAAAAATCCAACACCATCGTACTCAAAGTTGCTAAAGACGCGACCAAAGCAGAAATCAAAGCTGCTGTGCAGAAACTGTTTGAAGTCGAAGTCGAAGTCGTTAACACCCTGGTAGTTAAAGGGAAAGTTAAACGTCACGGACAGCGTATCGGTCGTCGTAGCGACTGGAAAAAAGCTTACGTCACCCTGAAAGAAGGCCAGAATCTGGACTTCGTTGGCGGCGCTGAGTAAGTCGGAGGAGTAATACAATGGCAGTTGTTAAATGTAAACCGACATCTCCGGGTCGTCGCCACGTTGTTAAAGTGGTTAACCCTGAGCTGCACAAGGGCAAACCTTTTGCTCCGTTGCTGGAAAAAACAGCAAATCCGGTGGTCGTAACAACAATGGCCGTATCACCACTCGTCATATCGGTGGTGGCCACAAGCAGGCTTACCGTATTGTTGACTTCAAACGCAACAAAGACGGTATCCCGGCAGTTGTTGAACGTCTTGAGTACGATCCGAACCGTTCCGCGAACATCGCGCTGGTTCTGTACAAAGACGGTGAACGCCGTTACATCCTGGCCCCTAAAGGCCTGAAAGCTGGCGACCAGATTCAGTCTGGCGTTGATGCTGCAATCAAACCAGGTAACACCCTGCCGATGCGCAACATCCCGGTTGGTTCTACTGTTCACAACGTAGAAATGAAACCAGGTAAAGGCGGTCAGCTGGCACGTTCCGCTGGTACTTACGTTCAGATCGTTGCTCGTGATGGTGCTTATGTCACCCTGCGTCTGCGTTCTGGTGAAATGCGTAAAGTAGAAGCAGACTGCCGTGCAACTCTGGGCGAAGTTGGCAATGCTGAGCATATGCTGCGCGTTCTGGGTAAAGCAGGTGCTGCACGCTGGCGTGGTGTTCGTCCGACCGTTCGCGGTACCGCGATGAACCCGGTAGACCACCCACATGGTGGTGGTGAAGGTCGTAACTTTGGTAAGCACCCGGTAACTCCGTGGGGCGTTCAGACCAAAGGTAAGAAGACCCGCAGCAACAAGCGTACTGATAAATTCATCGTACGTCGCCGTAGCAAATAATTTTAGAGGATAAGCCATGCCACGTTCTCTCAAGAAAGGTCCTTTTATTGACCTGCACTTGCTGAAGAAGGTAGAGAAAGCGGTGGAAAGCGGAGACAAGAAGCCCCTGCGCACTTGGTCCCGTCGTTCAACGATCTTTCCTAACATGATCGGTTTGACCATCGCTGTCCATAATGGTCGTCAGCACGTTCCGGTATTTGTAACCGACGAAATGGTCGGCCACAAACTGGGTGAATTCGCACCGACTCGTACTTATCGCGGCCACGCTGCTGATAAAAAAGCGAAAAAGAAATAAGGTAGGAGGAAGAGATGGAAACTATCGCTAAACATCGCCATGCTCGTTCTTCTGCTCAGAAGGTTCGCCTTGTTGCTGACCTGATTCGCGGTAAGAAAGTGTCGCAGGCTCTGGATATTTTGACCTACACCAACAAGAAAGCGGCTGTACTGGTCAAGAAAGTTCTGGAATCTGCCATTGCTAACGCTGAACACAACGATGGCGCTGACATTGACGATCTGAAAGTTACGAAAATTTTCGTAGACGAAGGCCCGAGCATGAAGCGCATTATGCCGCGTGCAAAAGGTCGTGCAGATCGCATCCTGAAGCGCACCAGCCACATCACTGTGGTTGTGTCCGATCGCTGAGACTCTGGAGACTAGCAATGGGTCAGAAAGTACATCCTAATGGTATTCGCCTGGGTATTGTAAAACCATGGAACTCTACCTGGTTTGCGAACACCAAAGAATTCGCTGACAACCTGGACAGCGATTTTAAAGTACGTCAGTACCTGACAAAGGAACTGGCTAAAGCGTCTGTATCTCGTATCGTTATCGAGCGTCCGGCTAAGAGCATTCGTGTAACCATTCACACTGCTCGCCCGGGTATCGTTATCGGTAAAAAAGGTGAAGACGTAGAAAAACTGCGTAAGGTCGTAGCGGACATCGCTGGCGTTCCTGCACAGATCAACATCGCCGAAGTTCGTAAGCCTGAACTGGACGCAAAACTGGTTGCTGACAGCATCACTTCTCAGCTGGAACGTCGCGTTATGTTCCGTCGTGCTATGAAGCGTGCTGTACAGAACGCAATGCGTCTGGGCGCTAAAGGTATTAAAGTTGAAGTTAGCGGCCGTCTGGGCGGCGCGGAAATCGCACGTACCGAATGGTACCGCGAAGGTCGCGTACCGCTGCACACTCTGCGTGCTGACATCGACTACAACACCTCTGAAGCGCACACCACTTACGGTGTAATCGGCGTTAAAGTGTGGATCTTCAAAGGCGAGATCCTGGGTGGTATGGCTGCTGTTGAACAACCGGAAAAACCGGCTGCTCAGCCTAAAAAGCAGCAGCGTAAAGGCCGTAAATAAGGAGCGTCGCTGATGTTACAACCAAAGCGTACAAAATTCCGTAAAATGCACAAAGGCCGTAACCGCGGTCTGGCGCAGGGTACGGATGTTAGCTTCGGCAGCTTCGGTCTGAAAGCTGTTGGCCGTGGTCGTCTGACTGCACGTCAGATCGAAGCAGCACGTCGTGCTATGACCCGTGCAGTTAAGCGTCAAGGTAAGATCTGGATCCGTGTGTTCCCGGACAAACCGATCACTGAAAAGCCGCTGGCAGTGCGTATGGGTAAAGGTAAAGGTAACGTGGAGTATTGGGTTGCCTTGATTCAGCCGGGTAAAGTCCTGTATGAAATGGACGGTGTTCCGGAAGAGCTGGCCCGTGAAGCATTCAAGCTGGCAGCAGCGAAACTGCCGATTAAAACCACCTTTGTAACTAAGACGGTGATGTAATGAAAGCAAAAGAGCTGCGTGAGAAGAGCGTTGAAGAGCTGAACACCGAGCTGCTGAACCTGCTGCGTGAGCAGTTCAACCTGCGTATGCAGGCTGCAAGTGGCCAGCTGCAACAGTCTCACCTGTTGAAGCAAGTGCGTCGCGATGTCGCACGCGTTAAGACTTTACTGAACGAGAAGGCGGGTGCGTAATGACCGATAAAATCCGTACTCTGCAAGGTCGCGTTGTTAGCGACAAAATGGAGAAATCCATTGTTGTTGCTATCGAACGTTTTGTGAAACACCCGATCTACGGTAAATTCATCAAGCGTACGACCAAACTGCACGTACATGACGAGAACAACGAATGCGGTATCGGTGACGTGGTTGAAATCCGCGAATGCCGTCCGCTGTCCAAGACTAAATCCTGGACGCTGGTTCGCGTTGTAGAGAAAGCGGTTCTGTAATACAGTACACTCTCTCGATACGAATAAACGGCTCAGAAATGAGCCGTTTATTTTTTCTACCCATATCCTTGAAGCGGTGTTATAATGCCGCGCCCTCGATATGGGGATTTTTAACGACCTGATTTTCGGGTCTCAGTAGTAGTTGACATTAGCGGAGCACTAAAATGATCCAAGAACAGACTATGCTGAACGTCGCCGACAACTCCGGTGCACGTCGCGTAATGTGTATCAAGGTTCTGGGTGGCTCGCACCGTCGCTACGCAGGCGTAGGCGACATCATCAAGATCACCATCAAAGAAGCAATTCCGCGTGGTAAGGTCAAAAAAGGTGATGTGCTGAAGGCGGTAGTGGTGCGCACCAAGAAGGGTGTTCGTCGCCCGGACGGTTCTGTCATTCGCTTCGATGGTAATGCTTGTGTTCTTCTGAACAACAACAGCGAGCAGCCTATCGGTACGCGTATTTTTGGGCCGGTAACTCGTGAGCTTCGTAGTGAGAAGTTCATGAAAATTATCTCTCTGGCACCAGAAGTACTCTAAGGAGCGAATCATGGCAGCGAAAATCCGTCGTGATGACGAAGTTATCGTGTTAACCGGTAAAGATAAAGGTAAACGCGGTAAAGTTAAGAATGTCCTGTCTTCCGGCAAGGTCATTGTTGAAGGTATCAACTTGGTTAAGAAACATCAGAAGCCGGTTCCGGCCCTGAACCAACCAGGTGGCATCGTTGAAAAAGAAGCCGCTATTCAGGTTTCCAACGTAGCAATCTTCAATGCGGCAACCGGCAAGGCTGACCGTGTAGGCTTTAGATTCGAAGACGGCAAAAAAGTCCGTTTCTTCAAGTCTAACAGCGAAACTATCAAGTAATTTGGAGTAGTACGATGGCGAAACTGCATGATTACTACAAAGACGAAGTAGTTAAAAAACTCATGACTGAGTTTAACTACAATTCTGTCATGCAAGTCCCTCGGGTCGAGAAGATCACCCTGAACATGGGTGTTGGTGAAGCGATCGCTGACAAAAAACTGCTGGATAACGCAGCAGCAGACCTGGCAGCAATCTCCGGTCAAAAACCGCTGATCACCAAAGCACGCAAATCTGTTGCAGGCTTCAAAATCCGTCAGGGCTATCCGATCGGCTGTAAAGTAACTCTGCGTGGCGAACGCATGTGGGAGTTCTTTGAGCGCCTGATCACTATTGCTGTACCGCGTATCCGTGACTTCCGTGGCTTGTCCGCTAAGTCTTTCGACGGTCGTGGTAACTACAGCATGGGTGTCCGTGAGCAGATCATCTTCCCAGAAATCGACTACGATAAAGTCGACCGCGTTCGTGGTTTGGATATTACCATTACCACTACTGCGAAATCTGACGAAGAAGGCCGTGCTCTGCTGGCTGCCTTTGACTTCCCGTTCCGCAAGTAAGGTAGGGTTACTAAATGGCTAAGCAATCAATGAAAGCACGCGAAGTTAAACGCGTAGCTTTAGCTGATAAATACTTCGCGAAACGCGCTGAACTGAAAGCGATCATCTCTGATGTGAACGCTTCCGACGAAGATCGTTGGAATGCTGTTCTCAAGCTGCAGACTCTGCCGCGTGATTCCAGCCCGTCTCGTCAGCGTAACCGCTGCCGTCAAACAGGTCGTCCGCATGGTTTCCTGCGGAAGTTCGGGTTGAGCCGTATTAAGGTCCGTGAAGCCGCTATGCGCGGTGAAATCCCGGGTCTGAAAAAGGCTAGCTGGTAATTGTCACCAATTGAATCACGGGAGTAAAGACAGATGAGCATGCAAGATCCGATCGCGGATATGCTGACCCGTATCCGTAACGGTCAGGCCGCGAACAAAGCTGCGGTCACCATGCCTTCCTCCAAGCTGAAAGTGGCAATCGCCAACGTGCTGAAGGAAGAAGGTTTTATTGAAGATTTTAAAGTTGAAGGCGACACCAAGCCTGAACTGGAACTTACTCTGAAGTATTTCCAGGGCAAAGCTGTTGTAGAAAGCATTCAGCGTGTCAGCCGCCCAGGTCTGCGCATCTATAAACGTAAAGATGAGCTGCCGAAAGTTATGGCGGGTCTGGGTATCGCAGTTGTTTCTACCTCTAAAGGTGTTATGACTGATCGTGCAGCGCGCCAGGCTGGTCTTGGTGGCGAAATTATCTGCTACGTAGCCTAATCGGAGGAAAAAATGTCTCGTGTTGCTAAAGCACCGGTCGTTGTTCCTGCCGGCGTTGATGTAAAAATCAACGGTCAGGTTATTACGATCAAAGGTAAAAACGGCGAGCTGACTCGTACTCTCAACGATGCTGTTGAAGTTAAACATGCAGATAATACCCTGACCTTCGGTCCGCGTGATGGTTACGCAGACGGTTGGGCTCAGGCTGGTACCGCGCGTGCCCTGCTGAACTCAATGGTTATCGGTGTTACCGAAGGCTTCACTAAGAAGCTGCAGCTGGTTGGTGTAGGTTACCGTGCAGCGGTTAAAGGCAATGTGATTAACCTGTCTCTGGGTTTCTCTCATCCTGTTGACCATCAGCTGCCTGCGGGTATCACTGCTGAATGTCCGACTCAGACTGAAATCGTGCTGAAAGGCGCTGATAAGCAGATGATCGGCCAGGTTGCAGCGGATCTGCGCGCCTACCGTCGTCCTGAGCCTTACAAAGGCAAGGGTGTTCGTTACGCCGACGAAGTCGTGCGTACCAAAGAGGCTAAGAAGAAGTAAGGTAACACTATGGATAAGAAATCTGCTCGTATCCGTCGTGCGACCCGCGCACGCCGCAAGCTCCAGGAGCTGGGCGCAACTCGCCTGGTGGTACATCGTACCCCGCGTCACATTTACGCACAGGTAATTGCACCGAACGGTTCTGAAGTTCTGGTAGCTGCTTCTACTGTAGAAAAAGCTATCGCTGAACAACTGAAGTACACCGGTAACAAAGACGCGGCTGCAGCTGTGGGTAAAGCTGTCGCTGAACGCGCTCTGGAAAAAGGCATCAAAGATGTATCCTTTGACCGTTCCGGGTTCCAATATCATGGTCGTGTCCAGGCACTGGCAGATGCTGCCCGTGAAGCTGGCCTTCAGTTCTAAGGTAGAGGTGTAAGATGGCTCACATCGAAAAACAAGCTGGCGAACTGCAGGAAAAGCTGATCGCGGTAAACCGCGTATCTAAAACCGTTAAAGGTGGTCGTATTTTCTCCTTCACAGCTCTGACTGTAGTTGGCGATGGTAACGGTCGCGTTGGTTTTGGTTACGGTAAAGCGCGTGAAGTTCCAGCAGCGATCCAGAAAGCGATGGAAAAAGCCCGTCGCAATATGATTAACGTCGCGCTGAATAACGGCACTCTGCAACACCCTGTTAAAGGTGTTCATACGGGTTCTCGCGTATTCATGCAGCCGGCTTCCGAAGGTACCGGTATCATCGCCGGTGGTGCAATGCGCGCCGTTCTGGAAGTCGCTGGGGTTCATAACGTTCTGGCTAAAGCGTATGGTTCCACCAACCCGATTAACGTGGTTCGTGCAACTATCGATGGCCTGGAAAATATGAATTCTCCAGAAATGGTCGCTGCCAAGCGTGGTAAATCCGTTGAAGAAATTCTGGGGAAATAAACCATGGCAAAGACTATTAAAATTACTCAAACCCGCAGTGCAATCGGTCGTCTGCCGAAACACAAGGCAACGCTGCTTGGCCTGGGTCTGCGTCGTATTGGTCACACCGTAGAGCGCGAGGATACTCCTGCTATTCGCGGTATGATCAACGCGGTTTCCTTCATGGTTAAAGTTGAGGAGTAAGAGATGCGTTTAAATACTCTGTCTCCGGCCGAAGGCTCCAAAAAGGCGGGTAAACGCCTGGGTCGTGGTATCGGTTCTGGCCTCGGTAAAACCGGTGGTCGTGGTCACAAAGGTCAGAAATCTCGTTCTGGCGGTGGCGTACGTCGCGGTTTCGAGGGTGGTCAGATGCCTCTGTACCGTCGTCTGCCGAAATTCGGCTTCACTTCTCGTAAAGCAGCGATTACAGCCGAAGTTCGTCTGTCTGACCTGGCTAAAGTAGAAGGCGGTGTTGTAGACCTGAACACGCTGAAAGCGGCTAACATTATCGGTATCCAGATCGAGTTCGCGAAAGTGATCCTGGCTGGCGAAGTAACGACTCCGGTAACTGTTCGTGGCCTGCGTGTTACGAAAGGCGCTCGTGCTGCTATCGAAGCTGCTGGCGGTAAAATCGAGGAATAAGTAGCAGATGGCTAAACAACCGGGATTAGATTTTCAAAGTGCCAAAGGTGGCTTAGGCGAGCTGAAACGCAGACTGCTGTTTGTTATCGGTGCGCTGATTGTGTTCCGTATTGGCTCTTTTATTCCGATCCCTGGTATTGATGCCGCTGTACTTGCCAAACTGCTTGAGCAACAGCGAGGCACCATCATTGAGATGTTTAACATGTTCTCTGGTGGTGCTCTCAGCCGTGCTTCTATCTTTGCTCTGGGGATCATGCCGTATATTTCGGCGTCGATCATTATCCAGCTGCTGACGGTGGTTCACCCAACGTTGGCAGAAATTAAGAAAGAAGGGGAGTCTGGTCGTCGTAAGATCAGCCAGTACACCCGTTACGGTACTCTGGTGCTGGCAATATTCCAGTCGATCGGTATTGCTACCGGTCTGCCGAATATGCCTGGTATGCAAGGCTTGGTTATTAACCCGGGCTTTGCATTCTACTTCACCGCTGTTGTAAGTCTGGTCACAGGAACGATGTTCCTGATGTGGTTGGGCGAACAGATCACTGAACGAGGTATCGGCAACGGTATTTCAATCATTATCTTCGCCGGTATTGTCGCGGGACTCCCGCCAGCCATTGCCCATACTATCGAGCAAGCGCGTCAAGGCGACCTGCACTTCCTCGTGTTGCTGTTGGTTGCAGTATTAGTATTTGCAGTGACGTTCTTTGTTGTATTTGTTGAGCGTGGTCAACGCCGCATTGTGGTAAACTACGCAAAACGTCAGCAAGGTCGTCGTGTCTATGCTGCACAGAGCACACATTTACCGCTGAAAGTGAATATGGCGGGGGTAATCCCGGCAATCTTCGCTTCCAGTATTATTCTGTTCCCGGCTACCATCGCGTCATGGTTCGGGGGCGGTACTGGTTGGAACTGGCTGACAACAATTTCGCTGTATTTGCAGCCTGGGCAACCGCTTTATGTGTTACTCTATGCGTCTGCAATCATCTTCTTCTGTTTCTTCTACACGGCGTTGGTTTTCAACCCGCGTGAAACAGCAGATAACCTGAAGAAGTCCGGTGCATTTGTACCAGGAATTCGTCCGGGAGAGCAAACGGCGAAGTATATCGATAAAGTAATGACCCGCCTGACCCTGGTTGGTGCGCTGTACATTACCTTTATCTGCCTGATCCCGGAGTTCATGCGTGATGCAATGAAAGTACCGTTCTACTTCGGTGGGACCTCACTGCTTATCGTTGTTGTCGTGATTATGGACTTTATGGCTCAAGTGCAAACTCTGATGATGTCCAGTCAGTATGAGTCTGCATTGAAGAAGGCGAACCTGAAAGGCTACGGCCGATAATTGGTCGCCCGAGAAGTTACGGAGAGTAAAAATGAAAGTTCGTGCTTCCGTCAAGAAATTATGCCGTAACTGCAAAATCGTTAAGCGTGATGGTGTCATCCGTGTGATTTGCAGTGCCGAGCCGAAGCATAAACAGCGCCAAGGCTGATTTATTCGCATATTTTTCTTGCAAAGTTGGGTTGAGCTGGCTAGATTAGCCAGCCAATCTTTTGTATGTCTGTGCGTTTCCATTTGAGTATCCTGAAAACGGGCTTTTCAGCATGGAACGTACATATTAAATAGTAGGAGTGCATAGTGGCCCGTATAGCAGGCATTAACATTCCTGATCATAAGCATGCCGTAATCGCATTAACTTCGATTTATGGCGTCGGCAAGACCCGTTCTAAAGCCATCCTGGCTGCAGCGGGTATCGCTGAAGATGTTAAGATCAGTGAGCTGTCTGAAGGACAAATCGACACGCTGCGTGACGAAGTTGCCAAATTTGTCGTTGAAGGTGATCTGCGCCGTGAAATCAGCATGAGCATCAAGCGCCTGATGGATCTTGGTTGCTATCGCGGTTTGCGTCATCGTCGTGGTCTACCGGTTCGCGGTCAGCGTACCAAGACCAACGCACGTACCCGTAAGGGTCCGCGCAAACCGATCAAGAAATAATCGGGGTGATTGAATAATGGCAAAGGCACCAATTCGTGCACGTAAACGTGTAAGAAAACAAGTCTCTGACGGCGTGGCTCATATCCATGCTTCTTTCAACAACACCATCGTGACTATCACTGATCGTCAGGGTAACGCGTTGGGTTGGGCAACAGCCGGTGGTTCCGGTTTCCGTGGTTCTCGCAAATCCACTCCGTTTGCAGCTCAGGTTGCAGCAGAGCGTTGCGCTGACGCCGTGAAAGAATACGGCATCAAGAATCTGGAAGTTATGGTTAAAGGTCCGGGTCCAGGCCGCGAATCTACTATTCGTGCTCTGAACGCCGCAGGTTTCCGCATCACTAACATTACTGATGTGACTCCGATCCCTCATAACGGTTGTCGTCCGCCGAAAAAACGTCGCGTATAACGCTTCGTTTTCCAGGTTTGTTGGAGAAAGAAAATGGCAAGATATTTGGGTCCTAAGCTCAAGCTGAGCCGTCGTGAGGGCACCGACTTATTCCTTAAGTCTGGCGTTCGCGCGATCGATACCAAGTGTAAAATTGAACAAGCTCCTGGCCAGCACGGTGCGCGTAAACCGCGTCTGTCTGACTATGGTGTGCAGTTGCGTGAAAAGCAAAAAGTTCGCCGTATCTATGGTGTGCTGGAGCGTCAGTTCCGTAACTACTACAAAGAAGCAGCACGTCTGAAAGGCAACACCGGTGAAAACCTGTTGGCTCTGCTGGAAGGTCGTCTGGACAACGTTGTATACCGTATGGGCTTCGGTGCCACTCGTGCAGAAGCACGTCAGCTGGTTAGCCATAAAGCAATTATGGTAAACGGTCGTGTTGTTAACATCGCTTCTTATCAGGTTAGTCCGAATGACGTTGTAAGCATTCGTGAGAAAGCGAAGAAGCAGTCTCGCGTGAAAGCCGCTCTGGAGCTGGCTGAGCAGCGTGAAAAGCCAACCTGGCTGGAAGTTGATGCTGGCAAGATGGAAGGTACGTTTAAGCGTAAGCCGGAGCGTTCTGATCTGTCTGCGGACATTAACGAACACCTGATCGTCGAGCTTTACTCCAAGTAAAGCTTAGTACCAAAGAGAGGACACAATGCAGGGTTCTGTGACAGAGTTTCTAAAACCGCGCCTGGTTGATATCGAGCAAGTGAGTTCGACGCACGCCAAGGTGACCCTTGAGCCTTTAGAGCGTGGCTTTGGCCATACTCTGGGTAACGCACTGCGCCGTATTCTGCTCTCATCGATGCCGGGTTGCGCGGTGACCGAGGTTGAGATTGATGGTGTACTACATGAGTACAGCACCAAAGAAGGCGTTCAGGAAGATATCCTGGAAATCCTGCTCAACCTGAAAGGGCTGGCGGTGAGAGTTCAGGGCAAAGATGAAGTTATTCTTACCTTGAATAAATCTGGCATTGGCCCTGTGACTGCAGCCGATATCACCCACGACGGTGATGTCGAAATCGTCAAGCCGCAGCACGTGATCTGCCACCTGACCGATGAGAACGCGTCTATTAGCATGCGTATCAAAGTTCAGCGCGGTCGTGGTTATGTGCCGGCTTCTACCCGAATTCATTCGGAAGAAGATGAGCGCCCAATCGGCCGTCTGCTGGTCGACGCATGCTACAGCCCTGTAGAGCGTATTGCCTACAATGTTGAAGCAGCGCGTGTAGAACAGCGTACCGACCTGGACAAGCTGGTCATCGAAATGGAAACCAACGGCACAATCGATCCTGAAGAGGCGATTCGTCGTGCGGCAACCATTCTGGCTGAACAACTGGAAGCTTTCGTTGACTTACGTGATGTACGTCAGCCGGAAGTGAAAGAAGAGAAACCAGAGTTCGATCCGATCCTGCTGCGCCCTGTTGACGATCTGGAATTGACTGTCCGCTCTGCTAACTGCCTTAAAGCAGAAGCTATCCACTATATCGGTGATCTGGTACAACGTACCGAGGTTGAGCTCCTTAAAACGCCTAACCTTGGTAAAAAATCTCTTACTGAGATTAAAGACGTGCTGGCTTCCCGTGGACTGTCTCTGGGTATGCGCCTGGAAAACTGGCCACCGGCAAGCATCGCTGACGAGTAACCGGATCACAGGTTAAGGTTTTACTGAGAAGGATAAGGTCATGCGCCATCGTAAGAGTGGTCGTCAACTGAACCGCAACAGCAGCCATCGCCAGGCTATGTTCCGCAATATGGCAGGTTCACTGGTTCGTCATGAAATCATCAAGACGACTCTGCCTAAAGCGAAAGAGCTGCGCCGCGTAGTTGAGCCGCTGATTACTCTTGCCAAGACTGATAGCGTTGCTAATCGTCGTCTGGCATTCGCCCGTACTCGTGATAACGAGATCGTGGCAAAACTGTTTAACGAACTGGGCCCGCGTTTCGCGAGCCGTGCCGGTGGTTACACTCGTATTCTGAAGTGTGGCTTCCGTGCAGGCGACAACGCGCCGATGGCTTACATCGAGCTGGTTGATCGTTCAGAGAAAGCAGAAGCTGCTGCAGAGTAATCTGAAGCAACGTAAAAAAACCCGCCCCGGCGGGTTTTTTTATATCTGTAGTATCCCCACTTATCTACAATAGCTGTACTCTTTTTGTTCATCCCCTGGAGTATTTATGTGGTTACTTGACCAGTGGGCAGAGCGCCATATTACTGAAGCACAGGCTAAAGGTGAGTTTGAAAATCTCCCAGGCAGTGGTGAACCATTAATCCTGGAAGATGACACACACGTGCCGCCGGAACTGCGTGCGGGCTATCGCTTGTTAAAGAATTCCGGCTGTTTACCGCCAGAACTTGAGCAGCGGAAGGAAGCAATTCAGCTTTTGGATATTCTCAGAGGCATTCGTCAGGATGATCCGAAATATCAAGAGGTTAGCCGCCAGTTATCTTTACTGGAGTTAAAACTGCGGCAGGCAGGTTTGAGCACTGAATTTTTACGTGGCGAATATGCAGATAAGCTTCTGAATAAAATTAATGACAACTGAGAGATAATTTATGTATCGCATTGGTGAGTTGGCAAAACTGGCAGAAGTTACGCCCGACACAATACGTTATTACGAAAAACAGCAGATGATGGATCATGAAGTTCGTACGGTAGGAGGCTTTCGTCTGTATACCGAACGCGATCTCCAACGGTTGAAATTTATTAGGCATGCCAGACAACTTGGTTTCAGTCTGGAGTCGATCCGTGAGTTGCTGTCGATCCGTATCGATCCTGAACATCATACTTGTCAGGAATCAAAAGGTATTGTGCAGGAAAGATTACAGGAAGTGGAAGCGCGGATAGCCGAGTTGCAGAGCATGCAGCGTTCCTTGCAACGTCTTAACGATGCCTGTTGTGGTAGCGCCCATAGCAGCGTTTATTGCTCTATCCTTGAAGCTCTTGAACAAGGAGCCAGCGGTGTCAAAGCAGGTTGTTGATTTTTTGCACTGACGGGATTACACTCGCGCCGTTAAATAACCAACTGGAGTTTTTATGAGCCGATATCAGCATACGAAAGGGCAGATAAAGGATAATGCGATTGAAGCATTACTACATGACCCTTTGTTCAGACAGCGTGTAGAAAAAAATAAAAAAGGGAAAGGCAGTTATATGCGAAAAGGAAAACATGGCAATCGGGGTAACTGGGAGGCCAGTGGCAAGAAAGTAAATCACTTTTTTACCACTGGCCTTCTGCTTTCAGGCGCTTGTTAAGATCGGTTATTTTGCTCTTTCAGCAAATCACGAATCTCTGTCAGTAATACTTCTTCTTTAGTTGGTGCAGGTGCTGCTGCAGGTTCTTCTTTCTTACGATTCAGTTTGTTGATTAGCTTAATCGCCATAAAGATGGCAAAGGCCACAATCAGAAAATCAAAGACGTTTTGAATGAAGACACCGTAATGCATCACAACAGCAGGGATATCCCCCTGCGCATCGCGTAGCGTGACAGCAAACTGTTTAAAATCGATCCCGCCAATTAATAAGCCCAAAGGTGGCATGATGATATCGGCAACCAGCGAAGAGACGATCTTCCCGAATGCCGCACCGATAATGACACCCACCGCCAAATCCACCACGTTCCCGCGCATCGCAAATTCGCGAAATTCTTTAATAATGCTCATGTTATTCTCCCTATGAAGCCGACAACCATAAGTCTAACAAATGTTAAGCTATTTTCCTGCCAGGAATGAATTTAATTAATCCTTGATATTCAAAGGGAAATAATAAGGCGTCATTAGACGCCTTATTAATTACAAAAAGAAAGGACTTGGCTGGAAGAGTCTTTCGACGTCGGTAATAAACTTTTTATCTGTGAGGAACATAATTACGTGATCGCCTTGCTCAATGCGCAGATTGTCATTGGCAATCATCACGTCGTTTCCACGTACCACCGCTCCAATAATCGTTCCCGGCGGTAGCTTGATTTCATCAATGACTCTGCCGACAACGCGCGAGGTGCTTTCATCACCGTGAGCAACGGCTTCAATAGCTTCTGCTACGCCGCGGCGCAATGAGGAAACACCAACAATATCTGCTTTTCGCACATGACTAAGCAACGCAGAAATAGTTGCTTGTTGTGGTGAAATCGCAATATCGATCACGCTCCCCTGAACCAGATCCACATAAGCGCGACGCTGGATCAATACCATCACCTTTTTCGCACCCATACGTTTGGCGAGCATGGCTGACATGATATTGGCCTCGTCATCGTTGGTGACGGCAATAAACAGATCAACTTGATCGATATGTTCTTCGGCCAGCAGTTCTTGATCCGACGCATCACCAAAAAAGACGATCGTATTCTGCAACTTTTCCGCCAGTTCGGCAGCGCGCTGCTGATTACGTTCGATGAGTTTGACGCTGTAATCTTTTTCCAGACGACGCGCCAGCCCTGCACCGATATTACCGCCACCAACCAGCATGATCCGCTTATACGGTTTTTCCAGTCGCTGTAATTCACTCATCACCGCGCGTATATGCTGCGAGGCGGCAATAAAGAATACTTCATCACCGGCTTCAACAATAGTCGAACCTTGCGGGCGGATAGGACGGTCGTGGCGGAAAATTGCCGCCACGCGGGTATCGATATGTGGCATATGCTCGCGCATGGTCGAAAGCGCATTACCAATAAGCGGGCCACCATAATAGGCTTTTACCACTGCAAGGCTCACTTTGCCCTCAGCGAAGTTCACCACCTGCAATGCGCCGGGATACTCAATCAGTCGGTAAATATTATCGATAACCAACTGCTCTGGTGCGATCAGATGATCAATCGGTACAGCATCTGAATGAAATAGCTTATCGGCATCGCGCACGTAGTCTGGTGAGCGGATACGAGCGATGCGATTAGGGGTGTTGAAAAGTGAGTAGGCTACCTGGCAGGCAACCATATTGGTTTCATCTGAACTGGTTACAGCAACCAGCATATCGGCGTCGTCGGCACCTGCCTCCCGCAATACGCGTGGATGAGAGCCATGCCCCTGCACGACTCGCAGGTCAAATTTATCCTGCAAGGTCCGCAGACGCTCACCGTTGGTATCGACAACAGTAATATCGTTGTTCTCGCCAACCAGGTTTTCCGCCAGTGTGCCGCCAACCTGACCGGCACCCAGAATGATAATTTTCATCAGTCGCGACCCGTTATCTCATCACTTTTTGATTAGCTTAGCGTAAAAGAAGCCGTCGCCCTCTTCAGCACCAGGCAGATTTTGCTTACCCGGTTGTTCTGGTGTTCCGGTGTCGCAAAGTTTGGCATCAGCGGTGCGTTGCAAGAAGGCTTTAATCTGCTGGCTATTCTCTTCCGGTAACACCGAGCAGGTGGCATAAACCAGCGTTCCGCCAGATTTTAAATGTGGCCAGATGGCGTCGAGAATTTCAGACTGCAGTTGCGCGAGTTCCGGGATATCGCGATCGCGACGTAACCACTTGATATCCGGATGGCGACGAATCACACCCGTTGCTGAACAAGGCGCATCTAATAAAATGCGATCGAACTGTTGCTCGCCACACCATTGGGAAGGGGAGCGGCCATCACCTTGTTTCACGGTCGCCTTCATACCAAGGCGTTTTAAATTGTCGTAAACGCGAGAGAGACGCTGTTCGTCAATATCAACCGCAACAACCTGCGCTTCTGGTGCCACCTCAAGGATATGCGTTGTTTTACCGCCGGGGGCGGCACAGAGATCCAAAATGTGTTCACCGTTTTGTGGCGCAAGCCAGGTCATGCAACCTTGTGCTGATGCATCCTGAACGGTAACCCATCCGTCTTCAAAACCAGGTAGCGCATGAACAGGTGTAGGTGTTTCCAGACGTACAGCATCAGGGTAATCCGCATGCGGGAAACCTTTCATTCCTGCTTCATCCAGCAATGCAAGCCAGCTGTCGCGGGAATGATGCGTACGATTAACGCGCAGCCACATTGGCGGACGCTGGTTATTGGCTTCGACGATGGATTGCCACTGCTCTGGATACGCTTTTTGCAGACGCTTCAGCAACCAGGAGGGATGCAGATAACGTGCATCACTGGCATTAAACTCGGCTAATAACTCTTCTTGCTGACGCTGGAACTGACGTAATACGCCGTTAATCAACCCTTTAAGTTGCGGGCGCTTAATTGTGACAGCGCCTTCAACCGTTTCAGCCAGCGCAGCATGCGGTGGAATGCGGGTATAAAGCAGTTGATACAAACCAACCATAATCAGGTAATGCACGGTCCGCTGTTTGCCGGTCATCGGACGGGCCATTAACTTATTAATCAGCCAGTCTAACTGTGAAAGCGTGCGCAGTACGCCAAAGCACAACTCTTGAAGAAGTGCTTTGTCTTTATCGGAAACCTTTTGCTGGAGCGCTGGCAAAATGTTGCTTAATGATTGCCCTTGCTCGACGACTTGTTCAACGGCCTGGGCCGCCATGCTACGTAAATTACGTTGTTTTTTCATAAGTATAAAAATGCCCGGCAAGACCGGGCTTAGAAGAGTGGACTATCAGGCCAGACGCTTGCCCGGAACAAACCATTCCCGACGAGAATTCAGGAGGTCTTGTGCGCTCATCGCTTTCTTACCCGCAGGTTGTAACGAGAGCAGGTTCAGGATGCCATCACCAGTCGCAACCTGGATGCCTTGTTTGTTGGCTTCAAGGATCGTTCCTGGGGCAGCGTTGGTTACCGTATCAATGACCGACGCTTTCCAGACTTTAACCGGCTGTCCTTCAATTTCCAGCCAGCTCATTGGCCATGGATTGAAAGCGCGAATGCAGCGTTCAAGCTGTGCTGCCGAAAGTGACCAGTCAATACGCGCTTCTTCTTTACTCAACTTTTCGGCGTAAGTAACAAGAGTTTCATCCTGAATTTCTGGTTTCGCCGTGCCGTCTGCCAGTTGTTTCAATGTGGCGATAAGGCCTTGTGGGCCAAGCTCTGCCAGTTTGTCATATAACGTGCCGCTGGTATCTTCTGCGGTAATCGGGCAGGAGAGCTTATAGAGCATGTCACCGGTGTCTAAACCAACATCCATTTGCATAATGGTCACACCAGTTTCTGCATCACCCGCCCACAGCGAACGTTGGATTGGCGCGGCGCCGCGCCAGCGCGGCAGCAGTGAACCATGAACATTGATGCATCCAAGACGCGGCATTTCCAGCACCGCTTTAGGCAGAATCAGCCCATAGGCGACGACGACCATAACATCAGCCTGCAGATCGGCGACCAGTTGCTGGTTTTCTTGTGGACGCAGGGAAACAGGTTGAAAAACGGGTAGACCTTTTTCCTCAGCCAGAACTTTAACCGGGCTGGGCATCAGTTTTTTACCGCGTCCTGCCGGTCGGTCTGGCTGGGTGAACACGCCAACGACGTTATGACCAGAAGACAACAGCGCGTCGAGATGACGCGCTGCAAAGTCAGGTGTTCCCGCAAAAATAATACGTAGTGATTCTGACACGTTAGTTCTTATCCTTAAGCCCGGGCTTTCAGACGATCCAGTTTTTCAACTTTCTGACGAATACGTTGTTGTTTCAGCGGTGACAGGTAATCCATGAACAGTTTACCGACCAGGTGATCCATCTCATGCTGAATGCAGATGGCTAACAGACCATCAGCTTCCAGTTCAAATGGTTTACCATCGCGGTCCAGGGCGCGAATTTTCACTTTCTCTGCGCGCGGCACTAAAGCACGCTGTTCAGGGATCGACAGGCAACCTTCTTCAATGCCTGTTTCGCCGCTTTTTTCTAAAAGCTCCGGATTGATTAACACCAGCCGTTCGTCGCGGTTTTCCGAAACATCAATAACAATGATACGTTGATGGATATCAACCTGGGTTGCCGCCAGGCCAATACCTTCTTCCGCGTACATCGTCTCGAACATATCATCGACGATACGCTGAATTTCTGCATTCACTTCTTCTACCGGTTTAGCAACTTTGCGAAGCCGCTCGTCCGGAATATGTAACACTTGCAAAACTGACATAAATCTCCAGAGATGTGTTCAGGAGTTAGAAAGATTATTTCTTCTATTCTAGACAAATCCCCCTCTGATTGACAGCATCACTGACCAATCGCAAAGATTGCTAAGGCTGCTTATGGCAGGGAGATAAGGATGGTCGATACCGAAATTTGGCTGCGTTTAATGAGCATCAGCAGCTTGTACGGCGATGATATGGTCCGCATTGCTCACTGGCTGGTAGAACAGCCAAATATTGATGCAGTTGTACTGCAGCAAACAGGGCTTTCATCGCGACAGGCACAACGCTTTCTTACATTTTCACAGCAGAGTATTGAAAGCTCACTTTGTTGGCTGGAGCAACCTAACCATCATTTAATCCCAGCGGACAGTGAATTTTATCCTCCTCAACTTATTGCAACGGCTGATTATCCAGGTGCACTGTTTGTTGCTGGTGATCTACAAGCGCTGCAATCATTTCAGTTGGCCGTAGTGGGAAGCCGGGCGCATTCATGGTATGGCGAACGGTGGGGGCGGCTGTTATGTGAGGCGCTGGCGGCGCGAGGCGTGACAATTACCAGTGGGCTGGCGCGCGGAATCGATGGTGTAGCGCATAAAGCGGCCTTGCAGGTAAATGGTGTCAGTGTTGCTGTGCTGGGGAATGGGCTAAATACCATTCATCCGCGTCGCCATGCCCGACTTGCTACCAGTCTGCTTGAACATGGTGGGGCTCTTGTCTCGGAGTTTCCCCTTGATACCCCTCCTCTTGCTTACAATTTCCCGCGAAGAAATCGCATTATTAGTGGTCTAAGTAAAGGTGTACTGGTGGTGGAAGCGGCTTTGCGCAGTGGTTCACTGGTGACAGCGCGTTGTGCGCTTGAGCAGGGACGTGAAGTCTTTGCTTTGCCCGGTCCATTAGGGAGTCCCGGAAGTGAAGGCCCCCACTGGCTTATAAAACAAGGTGCGATTCTTGTGACGGAACCGGAAGAAATTCTGGAAAATTTGCAATATGGATTGCACTGGTTGCCAGATGCCCATGAAAAATCATTTTATTCATCAGATCAGGAAGACGTGGCATTGCCATTTCCTGAGCTCCTGGCTAACGTAGGAGATGAGGTAACACCTGTTGACGTCGTCGCTGAACGTGCCGGCCAACCTGTGCCAGAGGTAGTTACTCAACTACTTGAACTGGAGTTAGCAGGATGGATCGCAGCTGTACCCGGCGGCTATGTCCGATTGAGGAGGGCATGCCATGTTCGACGTACTAATGTATTTGTTTGAAACCTATATTCACACTGAAGCTGAGTTGCGTGTGGATCAAGACAAACTTGAACAGGATCTTACCGACGCAGGTTTTGAGCGAGAAGATATCTACAATGCCCTGCTATGGCTGGAAAAACTTGCTGATTATCAGGAAGGGTTGGCAGAACCGATGCAACTGGCCTCGGATCCTCTCTCCATGCGTATTTATACACCGGAAGAGTGTGAACGACTGGATGCCAGCTGCCGTGGGTTTCTGCTTTTCCTTGAGCAGATTCAGGTGCTCAACCTTGAAACCCGTGAAATGGTGATAGAGCGAGTGCTCGCGCTGGATAACGCAGAGTTCGAACTGGATGATCTGAAATGGGTGATCCTGATGGTGTTGTTCAACATCCCGGGCTGCGAAAATGCGTACCAGCAAATGGAAGAATTACTCTTTGAAGTGAATGAAGGTATGCTGCATTAATCATTTCTTTAATTCAGCATAAGTTGTTATGGCGAAATCAGCACTGTTCACGGTGCGTAATAATGAGTCCTGCCCAAAGTGCGGGGCTGAACTGGTTATTCGATCCGGGAAACACGGTCCGTTTCTTGGGTGCTCACAGTATCCGGCGTGTGACTACGTCCGTCCTCTGAAATCTTCAGCGGATGGGCATATCGTCAAAGTTCTGGAGGGGCAGGTTTGCCCTGCATGCGGAGCAAATCTGGTATTACGCCAGGGACGCTTTGGTATGTTTATTGGTTGCAGTAACTACCCTGAATGCGAACATACCGAGCTTATCGATAAACCGGACGAAACAGCAATTACCTGTCCTCAATGTCGGACGGGCCATCTGGTCCAGCGCCGCTCCCGTTATGGCAAAACATTTCACTCCTGTGATCGCTACCCTGAGTGTCAATTTGCTATTAACTTCAAACCAATAGCCGGAGAGTGCCCTGAGTGTCATTATCCGCTACTCATCGAAAAGAAAACCGCGCAGGGTGTTAAACATTTCTGTGCCAGTAAACAATGTGGAAAGCCGGTTTCGGCGGAATAATAACGTGAATAATAACCTGCAAGGAGACGCTATCGCAGCTGCGATAGATGTCCTCAATGAAGAACGTGTCATCGCCTATCCAACGGAAGCTGTTTTTGGTGTCGGGTGCGATCCTGATAGCGAAACAGCAGTGATGCGGCTGTTGGAATTAAAACAGCGTCCGGTTGATAAGGGGCTGATTTTAATCGCGGCAAATTACGAGCAGCTTAAACCCTATATTGATGACAGCATGCTGACTGGCGCGCAGCGTGAAACCATTTTTTCTCGCTGGCCTGGTCCTGTCACCTTTGTCTTTCCCGCGCCTGCGACAACACCACGATGGTTGACGGGCCGCTTTGATTCGCTTGCTGTACGAGTCACCGACCATCCATTGGTGGTTGCTTTGTGCCAGGCTTATGGTAAACCGCTGGTTTCTACCAGTGCCAACTTGAGTGGATTGCCACCTTGTCGAACAATAGAGGAAGTTCACGCACAGTTTGGTGCTGATTTCCCGGTTGTGCGAGGTGAAACGGGCGGTCGTTTAAATCCTTCAGAAATTCGTGATGCCCTGACGGGTGAACTGTTTCGACAGGGGTAACATAATGGAAACCTATGCTGTTTTTGGTAATCCGATAGCCCACAGCAAATCGCCATTCATTCATCAGCAATTTGCTCAGCAACTGAATATTGAACATCCCTATGGCCGCGTGCTGGCACCCATCAATGATTTCATCAACACGCTAAACGCTTTCTTTAGTGCTGGTGGTAAAGGTGCGAATGTGACAGTGCCTTTTAAAGAAGAGGCTTTTGCCAGAGCAGATGAGCTTACTGAACGGGCAGCGTTGGCTGGTGCTGTTAATACCCTCAAGCGGTTAGAAGATGGACGCCTGCTGGGTGACAATACCGATGGTGTAGGCTTGTTAAGCGATCTGGAACGTCTGTCTTTTATTCGCTCCGGTTTACGTATTCTGCTTATCGGCGCTGGTGGGGCATCTCGTGGGGTATTACTGCCGCTTCTCTCTCTGGACTGTGCGGTGACAATCACTAACCGAACGGTTTCTCGCGCGGAAGAGTTGGCTAAATTGTTTGCGCACACTGGAAGTGTTCAGGCGTTGGGTATGGACGAACTGGAAGGCCACGAGTTCGATCTTATTATTAACGCGACATCCAGTGGCATTAGTGGAGATGTTCCGGCGATCCCGGCATCGCTCGTCCATTCAGGTATTTGTTGTTATGACATGTTCTACCAGAAGGGAAAAACGCCCTTTCTGGCATGGTGTGAACAGCAAGGCTCAAAACGTAATGCGGATGGATTGGGGATGTTAGTGGCGCAGGCGGCTCATGCCTTTCTTCTCTGGCACGGTGTTCTGCCTGACGTAGCACCAGTTATAAAGCAATTGCAGGAGGAGTTGTCCGCGTGAATCAGGCCACCCAGTTTCCAGACAGGGAAGAGTGGAACGAGAGTAAAAAATGCGTTTGTTTTCCAGCTCTTGTAAATGGTATGCAGCTCACTTGCGCTATTACTGGAGAGAGTCTGGCGAACCGCTTTGCAGGAGATACGCCAGAACAGTGGTTAGCGAGTTTTCGTCAGCATCGCTGGGACCTGGAGGAAGAAGCGGAAAACTTAATTCAGGAACAAAGTGAAGATGATCAAGGTTGGGTCTGGTTACCCTGATCCAGATATTCGTCCTTCCATTTCACGTAATTATTTGCGGAATAGCGTAACCCAGCCTTCTCTTCATCACTTAACGGGCGGATCTGTTTGACGGGGGTACCGAGATACAGATATCCGCTCTCCAGCCGTTTATTTTGTGGGACCAGGCTACCCGCACCAATCATTACATCATCTTCTACTATTGCGCCATCAAGTAAAATTGAGCCCATCCCAACCAAAACTCGATTGCCAATGGTGCAGCCGTGGAGCATCACTTTATGTCCAACCGTAACGTCTTCACCGACGATCAGCGGATTGCCTTGTGGATTAGCCGTTGATTTATGGGTCACGTGTAAGACGCTACCATCCTGAATATTAGTGCGGGCACCGATTTGTACATAATTCACATCGCCACGAATCACAACGAGCGGCCAGATCCCCACATCATCAGCCAGGCGGGCGTCACCAATAACCACACTACTACTGTCGATCATTACGCGCTGACCGATTTGTGGAAAAAGATCGCGGTATGGGCGTAAAACATCAGACATACTTACCTCAACAATAAATGATTTACTAATGACTTTGGGTGCATTATTGGCCTTGTGCAAGTCTTTTAGTATGCAAAAAAGCACCGTTTTGTGTGTGAATGCAGCAAAAAGGGTGAAAAAACAACAAACAGAAAAAAAGATCAAAAAAGTACTTGTGCAAAAAATTGGGATCCCTATAATGCGCCTCCGTTGAGACGACAACGTGAAACGCTTCACAAGATGGTCGTAACAATAAAGAGAAAAATCCTGAAATTCAGGGTTGACTCTGAAAGAGGAAAGCGTAATATACGCCACCTCGCGACAGTGAGCTGAAAGCCGCGTCGCAACTGCTCTTTAACAATTTATCAGACAATCTGTGTGGGCACTCGAAGATACGGATTCTTAACGTCGCAAGACGATAAATGAATACCAAGTCTCAAGAGTGAACACGTAATTCATTACGAAGTTTAATTCTTTGAGCATCAAACTTTTAAATTGAAGAGTTTGATCATGGCTCAGATTGAACGCTGGCGGCAGGCCTAACACATGCAAGTCGAACGGTAACAGGAAACAGCTTGCTGTTTCGCTGACGAGTGGCGGACGGGTGAGTAATGTCTGGGAAACTGCCTGATGGAGGGGGATAACTACTGGAAACGGTAGCTAATACCGCATAACGTCGCAAGACCAAAGAGGGGGACCTTCGGGCCTCTTGCCATCGGATGTGCCCAGATGGGATTAGCTAGTAGGTGGGGTAACGGCTCACCTAGGCGACGATCCCTAGCTGGTCTGAGAGGATGACCAGCCACACTGGAACTGAGACACGGTCCAGACTCCTACGGGAGGCAGCAGTGGGGAATATTGCACAATGGGCGCAAGCCTGATGCAGCCATGCCGCGTGTATGAAGAAGGCCTCGGGTTGTAAAGTACTTTCAGCGGGGAGGAAGGGAGTAAAGTTAATACCTTTGCTCATTGACGTTACCCGCAGAAGAAGCACCGGCTAACTCCGTGCCAGCAGCCGCGGTAATACGGAGGGTGCAAGCGTTAATCGGAATTACTGGGCGTAAAGCGCACGCAGGCGGTTTGTTAAGTCAGATGTGAAATCCCCGGGCTCAACCTGGGAACTGCATCTGATACTGGCAAGCTTGAGTCTCGTAGAGGGGGGTAGAATTCCAGGTGTAGCGGTGAAATGCGTAGAGATCTGGAGGAATACCGGTGGCGAAGGCGGCCCCCTGGACGAAGACTGACGCTCAGGTGCGAAAGCGTGGGGAGCAAACAGGATTAGATACCCTGGTAGTCCACGCCGTAAACGATGTCGACTTGGAGGTTGTGCCCTTGAGGCGTGGCTTCCGGAGCTAACGCGTTAAGTCGACCGCCTGGGGAGTACGGCCGCAAGGTTAAAACTCAAATGAATTGACGGGGGCCCGCACAAGCGGTGGAGCATGTGGTTTAATTCGATGCAACGCGAAGAACCTTACCTGGTCTTGACATCCACGGAAGTTTTCAGAGATGAGAATGTGCCTTCGGGAACCGTGAGACAGGTGCTGCATGGCTGTCGTCAGCTCGTGTTGTGAAATGTTGGGTTAAGTCCCGCAACGAGCGCAACCCTTATCCTTTGTTGCCAGCGGTCCGGCCGGGAACTCAAAGGAGACTGCCAGTGATAAACTGGAGGAAGGTGGGGATGACGTCAAGTCATCATGGCCCTTACGACCAGGGCTACACACGTGCTACAATGGCGCATACAAAGAGAAGCGACCTCGCGAGAGCAAGCGGACCTCATAAAGTGCGTCGTAGTCCGGATTGGAGTCTGCAACTCGACTCCATGAAGTCGGAATCGCTAGTAATCGTGGATCAGAATGCCACGGTGAATACGTTCCCGGGCCTTGTACACACCGCCCGTCACACCATGGGAGTGGGTTGCAAAAGAAGTAGGTAGCTTAACCTTCGGGAGGGCGCTTACCACTTTGTGATTCATGACTGGGGTGAAGTCGTAACAAGGTAACCGTAGGGGAACCTGCGGTTGGATCACCTCCTTACCTTAAAGAAGCGTACTTTGCAGTGCTCACACAGATTGTCTGATGAAAATGAGCAGTAAAACCTCTACAGGCTTGTAGCTCAGGTGGTTAGAGCGCACCCCTGATAAGGGTGAGGTCGGTGGTTCAAGTCCACTCAGGCCTACCAAATTTGCACGGCAAATTTGAAGAGGTTTTAACTACATGTTATGGGGCTATAGCTCAGCTGGGAGAGCGCCTGCTTTGCACGCAGGAGGTCTGCGGTTCGATCCCGCATAGCTCCACCATCTCTGTAGTGATTAAATAAAAAATACTTCAGAGTGTACCTGCAAAGGTTCACTGCGAAGTTTTGCTCTTTAAAAATCTGGATCAAGCTGAAAATTGAAACACTGAACAACGAAAGTTGTTCGTGAGTCTCTCAAATTTTCGCAACACGATGATGAATCGAAAGAAACATCTTCGGGTTGTGAGGTTAAGCGACTAAGCGTACACGGTGGATGCCCTGGCAGTCAGAGGCGATGAAGGACGTGCTAATCTGCGATAAGCGTCGGTAAGGTGATATGAACCGTTATAACCGGCGATTTCCGAATGGGGAAACCCAGTGTGTTTCGACACACTATCATTAACTGAATCCATAGGTTAATGAGGCGAACCGGGGGAACTGAAACATCTAAGTACCCCGAGGAAAAGAAATCAACCGAGATTCCCCCAGTAGCGGCGAGCGAACGGGGAGCAGCCCAGAGCCTGAATCAGTGTGTGTGTTAGTGGAAGCGTCTGGAAAGGCGTGCGATACAGGGTGACAGCCCCGTACACAAAAATGCACATGCTGTGAGCTCGATGAGTAGGGCGGGACACGTGGTATCCTGTCTGAATATGGGGGGACCATCCTCCAAGGCTAAATACTCCTGACTGACCGATAGTGAACCAGTACCGTGAGGGAAAGGCGAAAAGAACCCCGGCGAGGGGAGTGAAAAAGAACCTGAAACCGTGTACGTACAAGCAGTGGGAGCCTCTTTTATGGGGTGACTGCGTACCTTTTGTATAATGGGTCAGCGACTTATATTCTGTAGCAAGGTTAACCGAATAGGGGAGCCGAAGGGAAACCGAGTCTTAACTGGGCGTTAAGTTGCAGGGTATAGACCCGAAACCCGGTGATCTAGCCATGGGCAGGTTGAAGGTTGGGTAACACTAACTGGAGGACCGAACCGACTAATGTTGAAAAATTAGCGGATGACTTGTGGCTGGGGGTGAAAGGCCAATCAAACCGGGAGATAGCTGGTTCTCCCCGAAAGCTATTTAGGTAGCGCCTCGTGAATTCATCTCCGGGGGTAGAGCACTGTTTCGGCAAGGGGGTCATCCCGACTTACCAACCCGATGCAAACTGCGAATACCGGAGAATGTTATCACGGGAGACACACGGCGGGTGCTAACGTCCGTCGTGAAGAGGGAAACAACCCAGACCGCCAGCTAAGGTCCCAAAGTCATGGTTAAGTGGGAAACGATGTGGGAAGGCCCAGACAGCCAGGATGTTGGCTTAGAAGCAGCCATCATTTAAAGAAAGCGTAATAGCTCACTGGTCGAGTCGGCCTGCGCGGAAGATGTAACGGGGCTAAACCATGCACCGAAGCTGCGGCAGCGACGCTTATGCGTTGTTGGGTAGGGGAGCGTTCTGTAAGCCTGTGAAGGTGTGCTGTGAGGCATGCTGGAGGTATCAGAAGTGCGAATGCTGACATAAGTAACGATAAAGCGGGTGAAAAGCCCGCTCGCCGGAAGACCAAGGGTTCCTGTCCAACGTTAATCGGGGCAGGGTGAGTCGACCCCTAAGGCGAGGCCGAAAGGCGTAGTCGATGGGAAACAGGTTAATATTCCTGTACTTGGTGTTACTGCGAAGGGGGGACGGAGAAGGCTATGTTGGCCGGGCGACGGTTGTCCCGGTTTAAGCGTGTAGGCTGGTTTTCCAGGCAAATCCGGAAAATCAAGGCTGAGGCGTGATGACGAGGCACTACGGTGCTGAAGCAACAAATGCCCTGCTTCCAGGAAAAGCCTCTAAGCATCAGGTAACATCAAATCGTACCCCAAACCGACACAGGTGGTCAGGTAGAGAATACCAAGGCGCTTGAGAGAACTCGGGTGAAGGAACTAGGCAAAATGGTGCCGTAACTTCGGGAGAAGGCACGCTGATATGTAGGTGAAGCGACTTGCTCGTGGAGCTGAAATCAGTCGAAGATACCAGCTGGCTGCAACTGTTTATTAAAAACACAGCACTGTGCAAACACGAAAGTGGACGTATACGGTGTGACGCCTGCCCGGTGCCGGAAGGTTAATTGATGGGGTTAGCGCAAGCGAAGCTCTTGATCGAAGCCCCGGTAAACGGCGGCCGTAACTATAACGGTCCTAAGGTAGCGAAATTCCTTGTCGGGTAAGTTCCGACCTGCACGAATGGCGTAATGATGGCCAGGCTGTCTCCACCCGAGACTCAGTGAAATTGAACTCGCTGTGAAGATGCAGTGTACCCGCGGCAAGACGGAAAGACCCCGTGAACCTTTACTATAGCTTGACACTGAACATTGAGCCTTGATGTGTAGGATAGGTGGGAGGCTTTGAAGTGTGGACGCCAGTCTGCATGGAGCCGACCTTGAAATACCACCCTTTAATGTTTGATGTTCTAACGTGGACCCGTAATCCGGGTTGCGGACAGTGTCTGGTGGGTAGTTTGACTGGGGCGGTCTCCTCCTAAAGAGTAACGGAGGAGCACGAAGGTTGGCTAATCCTGGTCGGACATCAGGAGGTTAGTGCAATGGCATAAGCCAGCTTGACTGCGAGCGTGACGGCGCGAGCAGGTGCGAAAGCAGGTCATAGTGATCCGGTGGTTCTGAATGGAAGGGCCATCGCTCAACGGATAAAAGGTACTCCGGGGATAACAGGCTGATACCGCCCAAGAGTTCATATCGACGGCGGTGTTTGGCACCTCGATGTCGGCTCATCACATCCTGGGGCTGAAGTAGGTCCCAAGGGTATGGCTGTTCGCCATTTAAAGTGGTACGCGAGCTGGGTTTAGAACGTCGTGAGACAGTTCGGTCCCTATCTGCCGTGGGCGCTGGAGAACTGAGGGGGGCTGCTCCTAGTACGAGAGGACCGGAGTGGACGCATCACTGGTGTTCGGGTTGTCATGCCAATGGCACTGCCCGGTAGCTAAATGCGGAAGAGATAAGTGCTGAAAGCATCTAAGCACGAAACTTGCCCCGAGATGAGTTCTCCCTGAGACTTTAAGTCTCCTGAAGGAACGTTGAAGACGACGACGTTGATAGGCCGGGTGTGTAAGCGCAGCGATGCGTTGAGCTAACCGGTACTAATGAACCGTGAGGCTTAACCTTACAACGCCGAAGATGTTTTGGCGGATGAGACATCGATAAGTAAGCTTGATACAGATTAAATCGACAGGTCAGAACAGGACGTGTTGATAAAACAGAATTTGCCTGGCGGCCGTAGCGCGGTGGTCCCACCTGACCCCATGCCGAACTCAGAAGTGAAACGCCGTAGCGCCGATGGTAGTGTGGGGTTTCCCCATGCGAGAGTAGGGAACTGCCAGGCATCAGATAAAGCAGAAGGCCATCCTGACGGATGGCCTTTTTGCGTTGGTGCAAAAAAAATGCCGGATGCGACGCTGGCGCGTCTTCTCCAGCCTGCTCTTGCCTATCCGTCCTGCTTTTGCATCCGCTCCACCACAAAATCAGCCAGCCCCTCAACATCATTAATATCCAGTAACGCGACATCAAGATTAAGCGGCACATCACTGGCTACAGCAATAACATGCCTGTCTATCACTAATTCTTCCGGTCGATGTCCGGCTCCATCGCGAAACAGCACAATCTTTGCGATCTCTTCATGCTTAAACCCCTCGACCAGAATCAAATCCAGCTTTGAGGTATCCATTCGACTTGCGAGAAAATGTAGATCCAGCTCTTCTTCGTCTGGTGTTTCCGTCATCAAGGCCCATCGTTGCTGGCTGGCAACGATGGTTTGTGCCGCGCCAGCCTTGCGCAGCTCATAGCTATCTTTGCCCGGTTTATCGACATCCATATCATGATGCGTATGTTTAATCAGCCCCGGGCGGATCCCTCTGGCGCATAATACCGGGATAAGTTTTTTCAACAGCGTCGTTTTTCCGGTGCCGCTCCACGCGGCAAAGGCGAGTAGCGGTATCATTGTTTTTCCTGCCATCGGGCAAGCTCCTCTGGCGTATTCACGTTCACAAATGCTTCTTTACAGTCGCTAAAATCAACCGCGTGACCGCCAGCAAGATTCATAAATGCCATTACCCGGCGTTCTCCTGCTTGTAGATATTCCTGCAATAAAGGTTCAATAGCGCGATTTACCAGAGAAATAGTTGGATGATCGCGTTCACCGTCATGGACCCACACAACAGGTGCATCTTTGCGCTGATGATTAAGCCGGGAGACTAAATCGTGGGGAATATAAGGCGTATCGCACGGACAAAACAGAAACCACTCACCTGCTTCCTGCTGCATTACCGAAAGCATTCCCGCCAGCGGGCCAGGATAATCCGCCAGTGAATCCGCTATTACTTTCAGACCACTGGCCTGATAGATTTCCTGATGACGATTGGCATTAACCACGACGTGAGAGAGCTGCGTCATAAGCGCGTCAGCGACATGTTGCCATAATGGTTTGCCGTTTAATTCAAGCAATCCTTTATCTACGCCGCCCATTCGTCTGGCTTTACCGCCCGCCAGTATAACGCCTGTTATCGTCGTCATCAGATTCACCGATATCGCCTCTTTTATTGTGGGATTGACCCTGCTAACGTGTCTGTCTCAAGAGTAAGGAGCATTACTATGAAATGTAAACGTCTGAATGAAGTTATTGAACTCCTCCAGCCAGCCTGGCAAAAAGAGCCAGACCTTAACCTGCTGCAATTTTTGCAGAAACTGGCGAAAGAGTCAGGTTTTGACGGCGAACTGGCGGATTTGACGGATGATATTCTGATCTATCACCTGAAAATGCGCGATTCCGCGAAAGATGCGGTGATCCCTGGGTTGCAGAAAGATTATGAAGAAGACTTCAAAACGGCGCTATTACGCGCGCGTGGCGTAATTAAAGAGTAAAAGCTTGTAAGCGCTACCAACAAAATCATTGTGAAATGATATCCTTCATCATTCGTAATGTTTTCCGGATGATGGGATGAACAACAGCGCTTTTACTTTCCAGACACTACACCCGGATACCATCATGGACGCTCTGTTTGAGCATGGGATCCGGGTGGATTCCGGTCTTACTCCGCTTAACAGCTATGAAAACCGTGTCTATCAATTTCAGGACGAAGATCGTCGACGTTTTGTCGTCAAATTTTATCGCCCTGAACGTTGGACAGCTGATCAAATCCTCGAAGAACATCAATTTGCGTTGCAGCTGGTAAGCGATGAAGTTCCGGTCGCAGCACCTGTGGCCTTTAACGGTCAAACTTTATTGAATCATCAGGGATTTTATTTTGCCGTTTTTCCAAGCGTCGGTGGTCGCCAGTTCGAAGCTGATAATATCGATCAGATGGAAGCGGTTGGGCGTTATTTAGGGCGTATGCACCAGACGGGGCGCAAACAGCTTTTTATCCATCGCCCGACCATCGGTCTGAATGAATATCTCATTGAGCCACGCAAGCTGTTTGAAAATGCTACGCTGATACCTTCTGGGCTGAAAGCGGCCTTCCTTAAGGCAACGGATGAGCTTATTACCGCCGTTACAGCACACTGGCGGGAGGACTTCACCGTTCTGCGATTACATGGTGACTGCCATGCCGGAAATATTCTCTGGCGCGATGGCCCAATGTTTGTCGATTTGGATGATGCGCGTAATGGCCCTGCAATTCAGGACCTGTGGATGTTGCTGAATGGCGATAAAGCTGAGCAGCGGATGCAGTTAGTAACTATTATTGAAGCTTATGAAGAATTTAGCGAGTTCGACACCGCTGAAATCGGACTGATTGAACCTTTACGCGCCATGCGTTTGGTTTATTATCTTGCCTGGCTAATGCGGCGTTGGGCTGATCCGGCGTTCCCGAAAAATTTCCCGTGGTTAACCGGGGAAGATTACTGGCTGCGACAGACGGCAACTTTTATAGAACAGGCAAAAGTTCTACAAGAACCCCCTTTGCAATTAACACCTATGTATTAATCGGAGAGAGTAGATCATGAAAAAGATTTGGCTGGCGCTGGCTGGTTTGGTTTTAGCGTTTAGCGCATCGGCGGCGCAGTATGAAGATGGTAAACAATACACCACGCTGGAAAAGCCGGTTGCTGGCGCACCGCAAGTGCTGGAGTTTTTCTCTTTCTTCTGCCCACACTGCTATCAGTTTGAAGAAGTTCTGCATATTTCTGAGAATGTGAAGAAAAAACTACCGGAAGGTGTGAAGATGACTAAATACCACGTCAACTTCATGGGCGGGGAGCTGGGGCAATCTCTGACACAAGCGTGGGCTGTGGCGATGGCGCTGGGCGTAGAAGATAAAGTGACTGTACCACTGTTTGAAGGCGTACAGAAAACACAGACCATTCGCTCTACGTCCGACATTCGTGATGTCTTCATCAACGCAGGTATCAAAGGTGAAGAGTATGATGCAGCATGGAACAGCTTTGTTGTTAAATCTCTGGTCGCTCAGCAAGAAAAAGCGGCTGCAGATGTACAATTGCGTGGCGTTCCAGCGATGTTTGTTAACGGTAAATATCAGCTGAATCCGCAGGGTATGGATACCAGCAATATGGATGTTTTTGTTCAGCAGTATGCTGATACAGTGAAATATCTGTCTGAGAAAAAATAATTTATTGTAATTCACATAAAGCCCGTGAATATTCACGGGCTTTTTTTGTTGTTTAATCAATATAAATACTTTCTGATAATTCACCTCGTTTCTGGACATTTTAATATCAAGCGCGGATATTAAAAGTTTTGCTGTTTTATCAGGGAATAATAGAAATGATACGTAAGTCAGCCACAGGTGTTATTGTTGCATTAGCCATTATCTGGGGCGGTGGAACATGGTATGAAGGGACTCAAATCCAGTCTGGCGTCGAAAAATTTATTAAAGATTTTAACGACAGTAAAAAGAAGGGAGAGCATGCCTATGATATGACCGCCAGCTATAAAAACTTTGACAAAGGTTTTTTTAGCTCTCATTTTCAAATGCTTATTACCTTTGATAAAGGTGCGCCAGATCTCAATATCAAGCCAGGACAAGGTATTGCATTTGATGTGGATGTCGATCATGGTCCCTTGCCGCTATCAATGTTAAAAAGCGGCAATATCTTACCTGCTATGGCGGCAGCAAAAGTTAAATTAGTCAATAATGAACTGACACAGTCGCTATTTATTGCTGCAAAAGATAGAGCGCCCGTCGAAGCGACATTGCGATTCGCCTTTGGCGGTTCTTTCTCTACAACTCTGGACGTTGCCCCTGCAGAGTATGGAAAACTCTCCTTTGGTGAAGGTCAGTTTACTTTTAATGGTGATGACAGTTCATTGTCTAATCTGGATGTTGAAGGCAAAGTCGAAGATATTGTTCTGGAATTATCGCCAATGAACAAAGTCACGGCGAAAAGTTTTACCATTAATTCTCTGACGCGATTAGAAGAAAAGAAATGTCCGGTTGGTGAAAGCGAGTCGAAATTTAATCAGATTAGCATTGTCAATCACGGTAACGAAGTTGCCAAACTCGACGCTTTCGTCGCGAAAACCACACTAGAGCGCGTAAAAGATAAAGATTATATCAATGTCAATCTGACTTACGAACTTGATAAGTTAACAAAAGGGAATCAACAACTCGGTAGCGGTCAGTGGTCATTGATTGCTGAATCTATTGATCCCTTAGCAGTTCGCCAGTTTATCATCCAGTACAACATTGCGACGCAGAAGCAACTTGCAGCACACCCTGAGTTAGCAAATGATGAAGATGCACTGGAAGCAATGAATACTGCATTGTTCAAAGAGTATTTACCGTTATTACAAAAAAGTGAGCCGATCATTAAACTACCTGTAAGCTGGAAGAACGCTGTCGGTGAACTAAATGCTAATCTGGATATTAGTATTGTCGATCCAGCCAAATCTTCATCATCCACAAACAAAGATATTAAATCGTTCAATCTGGATATGAATGTACCGATTAATGTCGTCACTGAAATAGCTAAACAGCTTAATTTATCTGAAGGAATGGATGCTGAAAAAGCTCAAAAGCTGGCTGATAAACAAATCGGCGGAATGGCAACATTAGGTAAGATGTTTCAGTTAATCACAGTTGACAACAATATTGCCTCGCTGCAACTGCATTATTTGCCAGGTAAAGTTGTTTTTAACGGTCAGGAGATGAGCGAAGAAGAATTTATGTCTCGTGCCGGACGTTTAGTGCATTAAAATGATAACTCGCCTCTGCTAATACGGAGGCGAGTTATAACTACTTATCCTGATGCCGTGATGACATCAGTGAAGTCAGAAGTCGGTCTTTTTCCTGCCACAGTGTGTTCAGCCACTGCTGAAAATGACGTTTGAAGCTTTTGTCATTGATATAGTCGCCATGCAACTCTTCAGCAATGGGTTGTAAATCCACATGCACGACAATCCGCGTCAGTTTGCCACTTAACATATCGAAGAATGGCTGGCGGTTATTGTCCGGATAACACAGCGTAACATTGAGTAGTTTATCGAATTGTTTACCCAGTACATTCAGCGCCATCGCGATACCGGCGGCTTTGGGAGGCAGGAGGTTTTTAAATGTCGAGTGGGTTTGCTGGTGTTTCTGTTCAGTAAAACGGGAGCCTTCAACAAAATTCACAATCGTGGTGGGATGCAGGCGAAACTTTTCGCAAGATCGGCGAGTGGTTTCAACATCTTTACCGCGCCGTTCCGGATGACGTATCAAATAAGCGCGGGAATAGCGCTTCATAAATGGCATATCCAGCGCCCAGCATGCCAGGCCAAGGAAAGGCACCCAGGCCAGTTGCTGCTTGAGAAAATATTTGTTCATTGGAATATGCTTACGAAACAACACGCACAGTACAACAATATCAGCCCAACTGCGGTGGTTACAAATAAGCAGATACCAGTTCTTTTTACTTAGCTCTTCCAGTCCGCGAACTTCCCATTGCAGGTGTGGGTTAAGGTGCAGTAATAGCGCTAATCCTTCACACCAGCAATACATCATAAAATCACAAAAAAGTGATACCTTTCGCCAAATCACTGGCACAGGTAACAATAGTTTTACGATCCCGGCAATGATGATCGGGACAGAACAAAAAATGGTGACCAAAATGGTCAATACGATACTCACCAAAAGTGTTATCGCAGCGAGTATTCTCGTCATAATTAAATTATTCAAAAGGTTAGCCATAGACAGTGCGCTAAAGAAGCGCAAGGCGCAGATTTTAGCAGAAAACGGCCCAAATAACGGATGATCCTTAGATAGAAAAATAATTCATATCTATCCACATTAGAAAAAATCCCTATTACTCAATCACCAGCAATGTTTTTATTTTTAACTTTATGAAAAACAACAACAAATATAATGCTGTAACAAGCATGATAATAAATTAAAAGTGATGTAAATAATTTATACACAAAGTTATCCACATGACGATTTGCGAGCGATCCAGAAGATCTACAAAAGATTTTCACGAAAAGCGGTGAAAAACTCATGTTTTCATCCTGTCTGTGGCATCCTTTACGCATAATCTGATAAACAGGCACGGACATTATGGTTCAGATCCCCCAAAACCCACTAATCCTTGTAGATGGTTCATCTTATCTTTATCGCGCATATCACGCGTTTCCGCCGCTGACTAACAGCGCAGGCGAGCCAACCGGTGCGATGTACGGTGTCCTCAACATGCTGCGTAGTCTGATCATGCAATACCAACCGACGCATGCAGCGGTGGTCTTTGACGCCAAGGGAAAAACCTTTCGTGATGAACTGTTTGAACATTACAAATCACATCGCCCGCCAATGCCGGACGATTTGCGCGCGCAGATCGAACCCCTGCACACTATGGTAAAAGCGATGGGGCTGCCTCTGCTGGCCGTTTCTGGCGTAGAAGCAGACGACGTTATCGGTACTCTGGCGCGCGAAGCCGAAAAAGCCGGGCGTCCGGTATTGATCAGCACCGGTGATAAAGATATGGCGCAGCTGGTGACGCCAAATATTACGCTTATCAACACCATGACGAATACCATCCTCGGCCCGGAAGAGGTGGTGAATAAGTACGGCGTACCGCCAGAACTGATCATCGACTTCCTCGCGCTGATGGGCGACTCCTCTGATAACATTCCTGGCGTACCGGGCGTCGGCGAAAAAACCGCGCAGGCGCTGCTACAAGGTCTTGGCGGCCTGGATACGCTGTATGCCGAGCCGGAAAAAATTGCTGGATTGAGCTTCCGTGGCGCGAAAACAATGGCGGCGAAGCTTGAGCAAAATAAAGAGGTGGCCTATCTCTCTTACCAGCTGGCGACGATTAAAACCGACGTTGAACTGGAACTGACCTGCGAACAACTGGAAGTACAACAACCGGCGGCTGAAGAGTTGTTGGGGCTGTTCAAAAAGTATGAGTTCAAGCGTTGGACTGCTGATGTCGAAGCGGGCAAATGGTTACAGGCCAAAGGGGCAAAACCAGCTGCGAAGCCGCAGGAAACCATTGTTGTCGACGAAACACCCGAAGTGACTGCAACAGCGATTTCTTACGATAACTACGTCACTATTCTGGACGAAGAAACTCTAAAAGCATGGATTACGAAGCTGGAAAAAGCGCCTGTATTTGCGTTTGATACCGAAACCGACAGCCTCGATAACATCTCAGCCAACCTGGTAGGGCTTTCTTTTGCTATCGAGCCAGGCGTAGCGGCCTATATTCCGGTTGCTCATGATTATCTTGATGCGCCCGATCAGATCTCCCGCGAGCGTGCACTCGAGCTGCTAAAGCCGCTGCTGGAAGATGAAAAGGCGCTGAAGGTCGGGCAAAACCTGAAATACGATCGCGGTATTCTGGCGAATTACGGCATTGAGCTGCGGGGGATTGCCTTTGATACCATGCTCGAGTCCTACATTCTCAACAGCGTTGCCGGTCGCCACGATATGGACAGCCTCGCGGAACGTTGGTTGAAACATAAAACCATCACTTTTGAAGAGATTGCTGGTAAAGGCAAAAATCAACTGACCTTTAACCAGATTGCCCTCGAAGAGGCCGGACGTTACGCCGCCGAAGATGCAGATGTCACCTTGCAGCTGCATCTGAAAATGTGGCCGGATCTGCAAAAACACAAAGGGCCACTAAACGTCTTCGAAAACATCGAAATGCCGCTGGTACCGGTACTTTCGCGCATCGAACGTAACGGTGTGAAGATTGACCCGAAAGTGCTGCACAATCATTCTGAAGAACTCACCCTGCGTCTGGCTGAGCTGGAAAAGAAAGCGCATGAAATTGCAGGTGAAGAATTTAACCTTTCTTCCACCAAGCAACTGCAAACTATTCTTTTTGAAAAACAGGGTATTAAACCGCTGAAGAAAACGCCGGGCGGTGCGCCGTCAACGTCGGAAGAGGTACTGGAAGAGCTGGCACTGGACTATCCGTTGCCAAAAGTGATTCTGGAGTATCGTGGTCTGGCGAAGCTGAAATCGACCTACACCGACAAGCTGCCGCTGATGATCAACCCGAAAACCGGGCGCGTGCATACTTCCTATCACCAGGCAGTAACTGCAACGGGGCGTTTATCCTCAACCGATCCTAACCTGCAAAACATTCCGGTGCGTAACGAAGAAGGCCGCCGTATCCGCCAGGCGTTTATTGCGCCGCAGGATTACGTGATTGTCTCGGCGGACTACTCGCAGATTGAACTGCGCATTATGGCGCATCTTTCACGAGACAAAGGCTTGCTGACCGCATTTGCAGAAGGAAAAGATATCCACCGGGCAACGGCTGCAGAAGTGTTTGGTTTGCCACTGGAAACTGTCACCAGCGAACAACGCCGTAGCGCGAAAGCGATCAACTTTGGTCTGATTTATGGCATGAGTGCTTTCGGTCTGGCACGGCAATTGAACATTCCACGTAAAGAAGCACAGAAGTACATGGACCTTTACTTCGAACGCTACCCAGGCGTACTGGAGTATATGGAACGCACTCGTGCTCAGGCGAAAGAGCAGGGATACGTTGAAACCCTGGACGGACGTCGCCTTTATCTGCCGGATATCAAATCCAGCAACGGTGCACGCCGTGCTGCGGCTGAACGTGCAGCCATTAACGCACCAATGCAGGGAACCGCTGCGGATATCATCAAACGGGCTATGATTGCCGTTGATGCCTGGCTACAGGAAGAGCAACCGCGCGTGCGTATGATCATGCAGGTACACGATGAACTGGTGTTTGAAGTTCATAAAGATGATGTCGATGCGGTAGCGAAGAAAATCCATCAGTTGATGGAAAACTGTACCCGCCTGGATGTGCCGTTGCTGGTGGAAGTGGGTAGTGGCGAAAACTGGGATCAGGCGCACTAAGATTTGCCTTAACAAGCCTTTTTTTCGTAACTAAGCAACATAACCAGCCACGATTTGTGATGGGTATTAGAAATTCCTATGCAACAACTGAAAAAAAATTACAAAAAGTGCTTTCTGAACTGAACAAAAAAGAGTAAAGTTAGTCGCGTAGGGTACAGAGGTAAGATGTTCTATCTTTCAGACCTTTTACTTCACGTAATCGGATTTGGCTGAATTTTTTAGCCGCCCCAGTCAGTAATGACTGGGGCGTTTTTTATTGTGCGAAAGAAAAGATCCGTATTGCCGGATACGTTGTGCTTAACAGGCCTACGGTAGAAAAATAGCTCATTGAATTTGCATGATTTTATGTGCCAGATACGCGATATCCGGCACATGCGTAAGGGCTAGAAAATTATTCGCCGCCCTGCGTTTCTTCTACAGGCTGCATCTCGCTGAACCAGGTATCCAGTTTCTGCCGCAGCTTATCCACACCTTGCTTCTTCAGAGAAGAGAATGTCTCTACCTGCACATCACCGTTAAACGCCAGCACTGCTTCACGCACCATATTCAATTGCGCTTTACGTGCACCGCTCGCCAGTTTATCCGCTTTGGTCAGCAACACCAGTACGGCGATATTGCTGTCCACCGCCCACTCAATCATCTGCTGGTCGAGATCTTTCAGCGGATGGCGAATATCCATCAGCACGACCAGGCCTTGTAGACTCTGACGTTTTTCGAGGTACTCACCGAGCGCGCGCTGCCATTTGCGCTTCATCTCTTCAGGAACTTCCGCGTAGCCATAGCCAGGCAAGTCGACCAGACGTTTGCCCTCAGCCACTTCAAACAGGTTGATAAGCTGGGTACGTCCTGGTGTTTTCGAGGTACGCGCCAGGCTTTTCTGGTTAGTCAGCGTGTTCAGCGCGCTGGATTTACCTGCGTTGGAACGGCCTGCAAAAGCCACTTCGATCCCGGTATCGGAAGGTAAGTGGCGAATATCAGGCGCACTCATCACAAAATGCGTCTGTTGATAATTCAAATTAGTCAAAGCGGTCGTCTCCGTCAGTCAAAGCTTTGCGGCGATTATACCTGAACCACAATAAAAGACGGATTTTTCGGCGTGAACGGTGTAAGTAAATACCATGTACTTTGTGAGACATTGCCGATTGTTTTTATGAGAAATCGAAGAGAAATTTCTGCGACGCATGTCAAATAGGCTAAATAAATCATGTGATTAGTTTTATACAATAATCTGAAAATGAGTAAATACTGATGATAGTTTATTGTTTGTTTAACACAGAAGCGTAAAGTAGCACCCATAGAGCGAGGACGCTAACAGGAACGATGACTCAGGATGAGGGTCAGGAGCGCCAGGAGGCGAAGACAGAGGATTGTCAGGAAGACAAACGTCCGGAGACGTCACTAAAGGGAAATGGAATCAACACGGAATGTTCCGGCTAATGGAAAAACAGGGTGTGTTGGCGGCCTGCAAGGATTGTAAGACCCGTTAAGGGTTGTGAGTCAGGAAAAAAGGCGACAGAGTAATCTGTCGCCTTTTTTCTTTGCTTGCTTTCTGTTAGATTCCGCCGCAAATCTATACTAAATAAAACGGCTAAAAGACGAATTGATATGAAACCATCATCTTCAAACTCACGCAGCAAAGGTCATGCAAAAGCGCGTCGTAAAACCCGCGAAGAGCTGAATCAGGAAGCTCGTGATCGCAAGCGCCAGAAAAAACGTCGTGGTCATGCACCAGGCAGCCGCGCAGCGGGCGGTAGCACTACTTCGGGTAGCAAAGGCCAGAATGCACCGAAAGATCCACGTATTGGCAGTAAAACCCCTATTCCATTGGGCGTGACTGAAAAAGTCACCAAACAGCACAAACCGAAGAGTGAGAAACCTATGCTTTCACCGCAGGCGGAGTTGGAGTTACTGGAGACGGATGAGCGTCTGGATGCGCTGCTGGAACGTCTGGAAGCAGGCGAAACCCTGAGTGCCGAAGAGCAATCCTGGGTAGATGCCAAGCTGGATCGTATTGATGAGCTGATGCAGAAACTCGGCCTCTCTTATGACGACGACGAAGAAGAGGAAGAAGACGAGAAGCAAGAAGACATGATGCGTCTGCTGCGGGGCAACTAACGGATTGCCGCCGTGGGCCTTCCCGTTCTGCTGATAACCCTTCCGGTTATATGTTATCTGGTGTGGTTATTCGTTAAACTACAGCGGTTGTCGCGGCGACAAAAGTGGCTGCGCAACCGGCTGATGACCCGAAACGGGCATCCGCCGGTACGCCGTAGCCGCCAGAGACGCCATCGGAAGGAGTGAGCATGTCTGTACAGCAAATCGACTGGGACCTGGCCCTGATCCAGAAATATAACTATTCCGGGCCACGATACACCTCGTACCCGACCGCGCTGGAGTTTTCAGAAGACTTCGGTGAACAGGCGTTTTTACAAGCCGTGGCGCGCTACCCAGAGCGTCCCTTATCTCTCTACGTACATATTCCGTTCTGCCACAAACTTTGCTACTTCTGCGGTTGCAACAAGATTGTGACTCGCCAGCAGCACAAGGCCGACCAGTATCTGGACGTGCTTGAGCAAGAAATCGTTCATCGTGCTCCGCTTTTTGCCGGGCGCAAGGTGAGCCAGCTGCACTGGGGCGGTGGAACGCCAACATACCTGAATAAAGCGCAAATCAGCCGCCTGATGAAGCTGTTGCGCGAAAACTTCCAGTTCAATGCCGATGCGGAAATCTCGATCGAAGTCGATCCGCGCGAAATCGAACTGGATGTACTGGATCATTTACGCGCGGAAGGCTTTAATCGCCTGAGCATGGGCGTGCAGGACTTCAACAAAGAAGTACAGCGTCTGGTTAACCGCGAGCAGGATGAAGAGTTCATCTTTGCGCTGCTTAACCATGCGCGTGAGATTGGCTTTACCTCCACCAACATTGACCTGATTTACGGCCTGCCGAAACAGACGCCGGAGAGTTTCGCTTTTACCCTGAAACGCGTGGCGGAACTGAACCCTGACCGTCTGAGCGTCTTTAACTACGCGCATCTGCCAACTATTTTTGCCGCCCAGCGCAAAATCAAAGATGCTGACTTGCCGAGTCCGCAACAAAAACTCGATATTCTGCAGGAAACCATCGCCTTCCTGACACAATCGGGCTATCAGTTTATCGGTATGGATCACTTTGCTCGCCCGGATGACGAGCTGGCGGTGGCCCAGCGTGAAGGCGTGCTGCATCGTAACTTCCAGGGCTACACCACCCAGGGCGATACCGATCTGTTGGGGATGGGCGTTTCCGCCATCAGCATGATTGGTGACTGCTACGCGCAGAACCAGAAAGAGTTGAAGCAGTACTATCAGCAGGTGGATGAACAAGGTAATGCGCTGTGGCGTGGTATTGCGCTAACGCGTGATGACTGTATTCGCCGCGATGTGATTAAGTCGCTCATCTGCAACTTCCGTCTGGATTACGCCCCCATTGAGCAACAGTGGGATTTGCACTTCGCTGATTACTTTGCGGAAGATCTCAAGCTGCTGGCCCCATTAGCAAAAGATGGGCTGGTGGATGTGGATGAGAAGGGGATTCAGGTGACGGCGAAAGGTCGCTTGCTGATCCGCAACATTTGCATGTGCTTTGATACTTATCTGCGCCAGAAAGCGCGAATGCAGCAGTTCTCACGGGTGATTTAAATAGTGAATGGCGCTTCGTTTATAAGGTAGAAAACGAGAGCGCCATCAATGTGCTGAGAACAAGATTGCCTGATGCGCTACGCTTATCAGGCCTGCAAAACCTGTTGAAATTATTGCTTTTGTAGGCCGGATAAGGCGTTCACGCCGCATCCGGCATGAACAAAGAGCACTTCATCAGCAATCTGAAACTCAGCTAAACAGCCCAATCATTGCGGCACACAGCACGGCAGCAACGGCAGTTTGCGGCGTGTGGCTGTTAACTGCGCCACTTGATAGCAGATTAATTATTGATTCCAGCATAATGACACTCCCCCCGTTTTTCGGGCATGATCATACTGAACTTACCGGAACAGTAAAGCGCAAAATAACAGCAATTTGCGCTCAATAATCAATCTTTACATGGCGAGCCAGAATCACTCCATTCCCAGCTCTTTTAACTTACGCGTCAGGGTGTTACGCCCCCAGCCAAGCAAGCGCGCTGCTTCCTGTTTATGCCCCTGCGTATGTCGCAACGCGGTAGTCAGTAACGTCCGCTCCAACTCTGGTTGCGCTTCAGACAGCAAGTTTTGATGACCGGAACGTAGCGCTCTGTCTGCCCACTGTGCTAACAGCGTTGCCCAACTGTCCGGCTGCATTTGTGAAGTGCTTTCCGGTACGGTTGATTCAAACAGTTCGCCAGGCAAATCCTGAATCAACACTTCCTGTCCGGCAGCCATTACCGTTAGCCAGCGGCAGGTGTTTTCCAGCTGGCGCACGTTGCCTGGCCACGCCAGACGCGTCAGAGCGGCTTCAGTTTCCGGATGCAGCAACTTTGCCTCTACGCCCAGCTCGCGAGCGGCAACTTGTAAAAAATGGCGTGCCAGACGGGGAATATCTTCCCGACGCTCACGCAGCGGCGGCAGATGAACACGGATAACGTTCAGGCGGTGGAACAAATCCTCACGGAACTTGCCTTCCTGCACCCGCTGTTCGAGATTCTGGTGAGTGGCAGCAATAATCCGCACATCCACTTTCACCGGCGCATAGCCGCCAACGCGATAAAACTGACCGTCTGCCAGCACGCGCAGCAAACGCGTCTGCACATCCAGCGGCATATCGCCAATTTCATCGAGAAATAACGTGCCGCCATCGGCCTGTTCAAAACGCCCCTGACGAATGGTATTCGCGCCGGTAAACGCGCCTTTCTCGTGACCGAACAGTTCTGATTCGATCAAATCCTTCGGGATAGCAGCCATATTGAGCGCGATAAACGGCGCTTTGGCTCGCGGGCTGTGGCGATGCAGGGCATGAGCAACCAGTTCTTTACCAGTGCCGGATTCGCCGTTGATCAGCACGCTAATGGAAGAGCGCGAAAGCCGACCGATAATACGGAACACGTCCTGCATGGCTGGCGCTTCGCCGATGATATCGGTCGTTGGGCCGTTAAGCTGAACATTACGCGGCTGCTGCTGTTCCTGGTAATGACTGATGGCGCGCTCAACCAGCGCCACGGCTTCGTCGATATCAAACGGTTTAGGCAGATAATCAAACGCCCCTTGTTGATAGGCGCTGACGGCAGCATCCAGATCGGAATGTGCGGTCATAATGATGACCGGAAGCATCGGATGGCGCTGTTTAATCTGCTTGAGCAGCGCCAGCCCGTCCATTCCCGGCATACGGATATCTGAAAGCAGCACATCCGGCGTTTTGCTCGCCAGTGCTTCCAGCACCTCCGCGCCGTTCTCAAACGTCGTACAGGTTAAACCTGCCCCAGCGAGCGCACGTTCAAGCACCCAACGGATGGAACTATCGTCATCGACTACCCAGACTATCCCTCGTTGCATAAACGTCACCTTTATTTCCTGATAGGCAGGTAAACCGAGAACTCGGTATGACCTGGCCAACTGGTAAATTCAATTTTGCCTGAATGCTGATCAATCAAATTACGGGCGATGGATAAGCCAAGCCCGGTGCCACCTTCGCGGCCGCTGACCATCGGGTAAAACAGCGTATCCTGCAAATGAGGCGGAATGCCCGGCCCGTTGTCTTCCACATCAATCCGCGCCGCCAGCCGATAGCGTTCGCCGTGTAAGGTCAGTTGAAACGCGGTGCGGGTACGCAGAATGATTTCACCACCTTCCGGCCCCAGCGCCTGTAGCGCATTGCGCACAATATTCAGCAGCACTTGCTCAATTTGATCCGGGTCGTGCGCCAGTTCCGGCAGGCTGGGGTCGTAATCACGAATCAACCGCACGTTGTCCGGCAGTTCCATCGACACCAGCGTCACCACGCGTTCAGCCACTTTGTGAATACTTTCGGTAACGCGCGTACCGGGCAGCTGCGGCCCCAACAGACGGTCGACCAGATTTCGCAGCCGGTCCGCCTGTTCGATAATCACTTTGGTATATTCCAGCAGCGACGGGTCAGGTAACGCTTTGCTGAGCAGCTGCGCCGCGCCACGTAAACCGCCAAGCGGATTTTTAATCTCATGCGCCAGGCCGCGCACTAAATCACGGGCAGCAACCTGCTGGGCGTGCTGTAGCTGTTCCTGACTTAAGCGGCGCTGGTTATCCATCGGTGCCATCTCCAGCAGGATCATGCCGTCTGGCATGCGCTGAGCCGTCACAGAAAGGATATGCGAGCGACCGTCGATGACCAGCGTCACTTCGTTATCGGTAAAACCTTGCCCCGCCTCCAGACTTTCTTGCATCAGCTCGATATTTAATGAGAAGTAGCTCAATAGTTCCGGTAACGGTGTACCAAACAATTTGCGGGAGCTTTGGGCGAGCAGTTGTTGCGCGGCGGGGTTGGCGTAATGGATCGCCAGGTTGTCATCAATTAACAAAATACTGTTAATCAGCGAGTTGAGGATCTGCCCAGCATCGGGCTGCGTGCCTGTTGCCATAAAGCAGTCTCCTGAACAGGTTGCACCATTTTAGTGCATTATAGCTTTTTACGGATAAAAAGCGCGAAGCATCACAGAAGTTACGGAGAAAAAAGCCCATGCAGAGATGGGCTGAAAGTTTCCACGGCAACTAAATCCCGGCGTTGTTCGCGCCGGGTAGTACAACTTCAACTATTAGACGCTGTAGTACAGCTCAAACTCTACCGGATGCGGAGTCATACGCACGCGGTCATCTTCTTCGCGACGCAGAGCGATGTACGCATCGATCGCTTCATCAGTGAACACGCCACCGGCTTTCAGGAACTCGCGGTCCAGATCCAGTTCGTTCAGTGCTTCTTCCAGAGAGCCTGCAACCTGTGGGATCTCTTTCGCTTCTTCTGGCGGCAGGTCATACAGGTTTTTGTCCATGGCTTCGCCCGGATGGATCTTGTTTTTGATGCCATCAAGACCGGCCATCAGCAGGGCAGCAAAGCACAGGTACGGGTTAGCCGCCGGGTCCGGGAAACGCACTTCGATACGACGCGCTTTCGGAGAAGAAACCACCGGAATACGGATAGACGCAGAACGGTTACGCGCAGAGTAAGCCAGCATTACCGGTGCTTCGTAGCCCGGGACCAGACGCTTGTAAGAGTTGGTGGTCGGGTTTGCCAGGGCGTTAATTGCTTTAGCGTGTTTGATTACGCCGCCAATGTAGTACAGCGCCTGTTCAGACAGACCTGCGTATTTGTCGCCCGCGAACAGGTTAACGCCGTTTTTAGACAGCGACATGTGGCAGTGCATACCGGAGCCGTTATCACCGAACATCGGTTTTGGCATAAAGGTCGCGGTTTTGCCGAAGCGGTGCGCTACGTTGTGCACAACATATTTGTAGATCTGAATTTCGTCAGCTTTTTTGGTCATGGTATTGAAGCGGGTAGCCACTTCGTTCTGACCCGCAGTCGCTACTTCGTGGTGATGGGCTTCAACCACCAGACCCATCTGTTCCATCACCAGACACATTTCAGAACGGATATCCTGAGCAGAATCTACCGGAGGCACCGGGAAGTAACCGCCTTTCACTGCCGGACGGTGACCTTTGTTACCACCTTCGTATTGGGTGGAGGAGTTCCATGCGCCTTCGATATCGTCGATAGCAACGTGAGAACCGGAGATAGATGATCCGAAACGGATGTCATCGAACAGGAAGAATTCAGGTTCTGGCCCGAACAGTACGGTGTCGGCAATGCCAGTGGAACGCAGGTAATCTTCGGCGCGCTTCGCAATAGAGCGCGGGTCACGGTCATAGCCTTGCAGGGTGCCAGGTTCAAGGATGTCGCAACGGATAATCAGGGTGGAGTCGGCGAAGAACGGGTCAATCACTGCAGTGGATGCGTCTGGCATCAGCACCATGTCGGATTCGTTAATGCCTTTCCAGCCGCCAATCGAGGAGCCGTCAAACATTTTGCCTTCTTCGAAGAATTCAGCATTCACCTGATGAGCAGGGATAGTGACGTGCTGTTCTTTACCTTTGGTATCGGTGAAGCGCAAATCAACAAACTTCACTTCGTGCTCGTTCAGCATCGTCAGTACGTGTTCAGCGGACATACTTTAACTCTCCTGGATTGGTCATTGTCGTCGTGGTAACGAAATCTGCAATTATTTTGGCCGTGTCGCCGTAAAAAAGATAAAGCGAAAACTGTGCCAACTTTTAAATTGCCCCTAAAAGGCGTTATCATGCTTAACATCGTGCAAAAGGGCTGCACCATGATGTGAATGTTGCACCAATATAGTGCTTCAATGGAAACATTAAGCACCATGTTGGTGCAATGACCTTTGGATAACCCTTTTTATGCTCCGTGAAAGCGATCACAAAGGGACTCTGCAATACTTGTTTGCGGAGGATGTTTGTGATCCTGTTTTGTAGTGCGATTAATCCGTGTACAATAACGCGCTATTTCTAATGCCTGAGGCAAAGTTGTGATCGAAAAATTGCGTAATATCGCCATCATCGCGCACGTCGACCATGGTAAAACCACCCTGGTAGACAAGCTGCTCCAACAATCCGGTACGTTCGACTCTCGTGCCGAAACCCAAGAGCGCGTGATGGACTCCAACGATTTGGAGAAAGAGCGTGGGATTACCATCCTCGCGAAAAACACCGCTATCAAATGGAATGATTACCGTATCAATATCGTTGATACCCCGGGGCACGCCGACTTCGGTGGTGAAGTTGAACGTGTAATGTCCATGGTAGACTCAGTGCTGCTGGTGGTTGACGCATTTGACGGCCCGATGCCGCAAACGCGCTTCGTAACCAAAAAAGCGTTTGCTTACGGCCTGAAGCCGATTGTTGTTATCAACAAAGTTGACCGCCCTGGCGCGCGTCCTGACTGGGTTGTGGATCAGGTATTCGACCTGTTCGTAAACCTCGACGCGACCGACGAGCAGCTGGACTTCCCGATCGTTTACGCTTCTGCGCTGAACGGTATCGCGGGTCTGGACCACGAAGATATGGCGGAAGACATGACCCCGCTGTATCAGGCGATTATTGACCACGTTCCTGCGCCGGACGTTGACCTTGACGGTCCGTTCCAGATGCAGATTTCTCAGCTCGATTACAACAGCTATGTTGGTGTTATCGGCATTGGCCGCATCAAGCGCGGTAAAGTGAAGCCGAACCAGCAAGTTACTATCATCGATAGCGAAGGCAAAACCCGCAACGCTAAAGTCGGTAAAGTGCTGGGCCACCTCGGTCTGGAACGTATCGAAACCGATCTGGCGGAAGCTGGCGATATCGTGGCGATCACGGGCCTGGGCGAACTGAACATTTCTGACACCGTTTGCGACACGCAAAACGTTGAAGCGCTGCCGGCACTCTCCGTTGATGAGCCGACCGTTTCTATGTTCTTCTGCGTTAACACCTCGCCGTTCTGCGGTAAAGAAGGTAAGTTCGTAACGTCTCGTCAGATCCTGGATCGTCTGAACAAAGAACTGGTACACAACGTTGCGCTGCGCGTAGAAGAAACCGAAGACGCCGATGCGTTCCGCGTTTCTGGTCGTGGCGAACTGCACCTGTCTGTTCTGATCGAAAACATGCGTCGTGAAGGTTTCGAACTGGCGGTATCCCGTCCGAAAGTTATCTTCCGTGAAATCGACGGTCGTAAACAAGAGCCGTATGAAAACGTGACTCTGGACGTTGAAGAACAGCATCAGGGTTCTGTGATGCAGGCGCTGGGCGAACGTAAAGGCGACCTGAAAAACATGAATCCAGACGGTAAAGGCCGCGTACGTCTCGACTACGTGATCCCAAGCCGTGGTCTGATTGGCTTCCGTTCTGAGTTCATGACCATGACTTCCGGTACAGGTCTGCTGTACTCCACCTTCAGCCACTACGACGACGTTCGTCCGGGTGAAGTAGGTCAGCGTCAGAACGGCGTACTGATCTCTAACGGTCAGGGTAAAGCGGTAGCGTTCGCGCTGTTTGGTCTGCAGGATCGCGGTAAGCTGTTCCTCGGTCACGGTGCAGAAGTTTACGAAGGTCAGATTATCGGTATTCACAGCCGCTCTAACGACCTGACTGTAAACTGCCTGACCGGTAAGAAACTGACCAACATGCGTGCTTCCGGTACTGACGAAGCCGTTGTTCTGGTTCCGCCTATCCGCATGACTCTGGAACAAGCTCTGGAGTTCATCGATGATGACGAACTGGTAGAAGTGACTCCGACCTCTATCCGTATTCGTAAACGTCACCTGACGGAAAACGATCGTCGTCGCGCTAACCGCGCACCGAAAGACGATTAATTTCGTTTTTTAGTCATAAAAAACCTGCCAGCGATGGCAGGTTTTTTTTTGCCTGTCGTGAGCACTCACCAATGCGAGTATCTCCCTTATAAGTCTGTGGTTACGTCAATAGAGAGCTTTGTCACAATTATCTGCAAAGTCATACGCCGTTAATTGCTTTCTTTTTTGGCGTAAGCGTAAGATGCCTCATCTGGTTTAAACCAAAAGGATTAAACAATGACGGGAAATCAATCCACCGTAGAAAATGCAAAAGAGAAACTGGATCGGTGGTTAAAAGATGGCATCACTACGCCGGGTGGAAAACTCCCTTCAGAAAGAGAGCTGGGAGAGCTGCTGGGCATTAAACGTATGACGCTGCGCCAGGCGTTGCTGAACCTCGAGGCAGAATCCAAAATCTTCCGAAAGGATCGTAAAGGGTGGTTCGTGACTCAGCCGAGATTTAATTACAGCCCGGAGCTGTCGGCGAGCTTTCAGCGGGCCGCAATTGAGCAAGGGCGGGAACCTTCCTGGGGGTTTACCGAGAAAAGCCGTACCAGCGACATTCCCCAGACGCTTGCGCCACTGATTGCAGTGACGCCATCAACCGAACTCTATCGTATTACCGGCTGGGGGGCGCTGGAAGGACATAAAGTTTTCTATCACGAAACATATATTAATCCTGAAGTTGCCCCAGGTTTTATTGAACAACTTGAAAACCACTCATTTTCTGCAGTCTGGGAAAAGTGCTACCAAAAAGAGACGGTAGTAAAAAAATTGATTTTCAAACCCGTCAGAATGCCGGGCGATATCAGCAAGTATCTTGGCGGTTCTGCGGGTATGCCAGCGATCTTAATTGAAAAGCATCGCGCCGACCAGCAAGGCAATATTGTCCAGATAGATATTGAATATTGGCGATTTGAGGCCGTAGACCTCATCATTAATCTGTAGGTGTTTTATGGTGACAACAAATAACGCAAGAAAGATTCTACAACGTGTCGATACTCTTCCTCTTTATTTACATGCTTATGCCTTTCATTTAAATATGCGGCTGGAAAGAGTATTGCCTGCTGATTTACTTGATATCGCGAGTGAAAATAATCTGCGGGGCGTCAAAATTCATGTTCTGGATGGCGAGCGTTTTTCTCTTGGCAATATGGACGATAAAGAACTCTCTGCCTTTGGTGATAAAGCCCGCCGTCTGAACCTTGATATTCATATTGAAACCAGCGCCTCAGATAAGGCATCTATTGACGAAGCCGTCGCCATCGCGTTGAAAACTGGGGCATCGTCCGTACGTTTTTATCCACGTTATGAAGGTAATTTGCGCGACGTATTATCGATCATCGCTAACGACATTGCCTATGTACGGGAAACGTATCAGGACAGCGGCCTGACCTTTACGATCGAGCAGCATGAAGATTTAAAAAGCCATGAGCTGGTGTCGCTGGTCAAAGAAAGTGAGATGGAGTCTCTTTCCTTACTGTTTGATTTTGCGAACATGATCAATGCAAATGAGCATCCCATCGACGCTTTAAAAACGATGGCGCCACATATTACCCAGGTGCATATCAAAGATGCATTGATTGTTAAAGAACAGGGTGGTCTGGGCCATAAAGCCTGTATTTCAGGTCAGGGAGATATGCCATTCAAAGCGTTATTAACGCACCTTATCTGCCTGGGCGATGATGAGCCGCAGGTGACGGCATATGGCCTGGAAGAAGAGGTTGATTATTATGCTCCGGCGTTCCGCTTTGAAGACGAAGATGATAATCCGTGGATCCCTTATCGCCAGATGAGTGAAACACCACTACCAGAAAATCATTTACTGGATGCGCGGTTACGTAAAGAAAAAGAAGATGCGATTAATCAGATAAATCATGTGCGTAACGTACTACAACAAATCAAACAAGAGGCAAGCCATCTTCTGAACCACTAATAAGTTTTAACTCATACGCAGTTAATAAAACCATTCCATAAGAATGGTCGATATCTTATTGCCTTTAAAACAGTGATTTTAAAAATCGCTTAGGGGATGTTATGCTCACGAAAAAGAAATGGGCGTTATTTAGTCTATTAACACTGTGTGGCGGTACAATTTATAAATTACCGTCGCTGAAAGATGCGTTTTATATCCCGATGCAGGAATATTTCCATTTGACTAATGGTCAAATTGGTAATGCTATGTCGGTAAACTCATTTGTCACCACAGTGGGCTTTTTTCTGTCTATTTATTTTGCCGATAAACTACCGCGCAGATACACCATGTCATTCTCCCTCATTGCGACGGGATTACTGGGTGTTTATTTGACGACAATGCCGGGGTATTGGGGCATCCTCTTTGTCTGGGCGCTATTTGGCGTTACCTGCGACATGATGAACTGGCCTGTCTTGCTCAAGTCGGTAAGTCGATTGGGCAATAGCGAACAACAAGGTCGTTTGTTTGGCTTCTTCGAAACAGGGCGTGGCATTGTCGATACTGTGGTGGCATTTTCTGCGTTGGCAGTATTTACCTGGTTTGGCAGTGGCTTATTGGGCTTTAAAGCGGGTATCTGGTTCTATTCCCTTATTGTGATTGCCGTAGGCATTATTATTTTCTTTGTCCTGAATGACAAAGAAGAGGCACCGTCCGTTGAGGTGAAAAAAGAAGACGGAGCATCGCAAAACACCAGTATGACCTCGGTGCTGAAAGACAAAACTATCTGGCTTATCGCTTTCAACGTCTTCTTCGTTTACGCGGTTTACTGTGGCCTGACATTCTTCATTCCATTCCTGAAAAACATCTATCTATTGCCCGTTGCGCTGGTGGGGGCTTACGGCATCATTAACCAATACTGTCTGAAAATGATTGGTGGACCGATTGGTGGCATGATTTCAGATAAGATCCTGAAATCGCCGAGTAAATATCTATGCTACACCTTTATCATCAGTACCGCTGCGCTCGTACTGTTGATTATGCTGCCGCACGAAAGTATGCCGGTCTATTTAGGGATGGCATGTACGCTGGGCTTTGGCGCGATAGTCTTTACACAGCGAGCCGTATTTTTTGCACCTATCGGCGAAGCAAAAATTGCTGAAAATAAAACAGGCGCGGCGATGGCGTTGGGTAGCTTTATTGGTTACGCCCCGGCGATGTTCTGCTTCAGTCTGTATGGCTACATTCTGGATTTAAATCCGGGGATTATTGGCTACAAAATCGTGTTTGGCATTATGGCCTGCTTCGCATTCTGTGGTGCGGTGGTTTCCGTAATGCTGGTTAAGCGTATTAGTCAACGTAAGAAAGAGATGCTGGCGGCTGAAGCTTGATTAATGGCCGGATGTGCTTAATCCGGCCAACGAAAACCGTATCAACCGTAGGCCGCATCCGGCAAAATAAAATCCGCTGAATCCCCAGCGGATTTTTCGAAGTTTCAATTTCAGGAAACTTCCTGCTCGGCAACCACCAGTTCAACATTCTCTTCACTTAACAACTGGCAGAAAGAATTGGGAGGCGGGGCATCAGTAAAAAAAGCCCTGACATTCCGTGCATTGCCAATTGAAACGGCAGCAGACGCGGCAAACTTCGTATGATCTGCCACTAGCAATGTATTCCGCGCATGTTTAATCATCGTTCTCGCGACTAACGCTTCATTGACATCAAATTCCAGCAGGGTGCCGTCATGCTCAATGGCACCAATACTGGTGATTAAATAGTCTGCGCGAAAACCTTCAATAAAATCCACGGCTCCAGGGCCGATAATCCCACCGTTATGGGCGCGTAAAGTGCCTCCCGGCACCATCACTTCAATATCCTGATTCTTATAAAGAATCTGTGCCACACGCAGGCTGTTAGTGATAATGCGTAAATCACGACGGTTGAGTAATGCCCTGGCAACGGCTTCTACGGTTGTACCGATGGTGATGAAGACAGTACAGCGTTCGGGAAGGTAATCGGCGACCGCCTCAGCGATCGCCCGTTTCTCGGCGGTTAGCGAAAGTTCCCGTTGCTCAAAAGCGGTATTCATGACGCTGGAGACGCGCCCGGCTCCTCCATGATGACGGGTGATCAACCCCTGCTCACTGAGTTTTCGGATATCCCGGCGCACGGTTTGCGTTGAAACATCCAGCAGTTGTGCCAGTTCTTCAATATTCATATAACCGCGTTCTGCGATTAGATGAACGAGTTGGTCATGGCGTGGATTACCTGTCACTTCGATGATACTCATGAATACTCCCTTGCCCCTCCTCGGTAGATGTTTACCATTTTACGCATAAAGTGACAAAAATGATTCGGTTTGCTCACGATTAGGAATGCCAGCCCGACCGCCAGGCTGGGTACATTTCATCGCGGCAACCGCACTGGCAAAACGAATAGCCTCTTTTGTTGGTATTTTTTCTGCCAACGCTACCGCGAGTGCACCGTGAAAAACATCGCCTGCTCCAGTGGTATCAACCACATTGACAGAAAATGCCTCCTGTTGACACAAATGATCATCTTCAATCCACAACGAACCTTCAGAACCCAGCGTGACATACACTTTACCTGCTGTTTGTGTCGTTGCCTGGTACAAGCTTTCTTCAGGTGACTGAAGGCCAGTCATACGTTTCAGCCCTGGCGTAGAGAAAACGGCGTGATCGGCAAGCGCGACAAGTGGAGAAATATCCTGCGGTGTCATATCGGCGTCTAAAAGTGTTGTCACACCCGCAAGGCGCGCTAGCGAGAATGCTTTTTCAGTACCGCTATGCCAGCGAACATCGGCCAGAATCAGATCATAACGAGAGAAATCGATCGCTTCTAACCATTCGGCATCAGTACCGAGATCGGGACTTGGATAATTAACGATAATCCGTTCGCCATGCTGATCAACGAGGATCGCTGATTGCGACGAACGGGCGTTAGGATATCGGCGGCAAAATGCGGTATTGACGCCCCAACCCTTAAGTTCTGCAAGTAAGGTATTTCCACAACTGTCATCGCCGACGCGACCGATGAAATCAACCTCCACGCCAAGTTTTGCGATTGCAACAGCGGCTGTTGCTGCCGGGCCGCCACCAATCTCAAGATAATGATTTTCCTGATATTTCCCGCCGCCCTCCGGCAGAGTGGGCAAAGAATAAATCCTGTCCTGAACTGTGATACCCACGCATGCAATTCTGGTCATATTTGTCTTGTCCTGTTTAATTTTGTCGTCTTCGGTCAATTTAAATGACACAAATGATCAAATTAGTGATGTGTGTCGTGTTTCTGAACATAAATTACAAATATGCTCAAAAACAGACGAAAACGAATTTTCAATTGTCATTATTTTGTCAATGTCAGACAGGAGAGCATTCATGGCAACCATTGCATTTCTCGGGCTGGGGCAGATGGGTAGCCCAATGGCTAACAATCTATTGCAAAAAGGGCATTCATTGCAGGTATTTGATGTCAATGCACAGGCCGTCGATGCGCTAGTTACGCAGGGGGCCACTGCGGCACAAACCCCAGCGGAAGCGGCAGCAGGCGCTGAATTTATCATCACTATGCTTCCCAATGGGGACATTGTTCGACAGGTGCTGTTGGGGGAAAAAGGCGTCTGTGAAACTGTTTCATCTGACGCGTTAGTGATTGATATGTCGACTATTCATCCCTTACAGACCGATGCATTAATACGGGAATTACAAGAAAAAGGCATCAATATGATGGACGCCCCCGTGGGCAGAACGTCCGTGAATGCGATTGATGGCACATTGCTGATTTTAGCGGGTGGCACTGATGAGCAGATTGCGCGTGCACGCCCGATTCTCATGTGCATGGGTAATGAGCTGGTCGAGGCTGGCGGCCCAGGAATGGGGATCCGCGTGAAGCTAATTAACAACTATATGAGCATTGCGCTTAATGCGCTGTCCTCCGAAGCCGCTGTGTTATGTGAGTCACTGGGATTAAATCTTGATGTCGCAATTAAGGTGATGAGTGGTACGGCAGCAGGGAAAGGACATTTTACGACCACCTGGCCTGGCAAAGTGCTGAAAGGCGATCTTTCTCCCGCCTTCATGGTGGACCTGGCATTGAAAGATCTGCGTATTGCAGTTGACGTCGCTCGGGAAACGGGGGCGCCGCTCAATATGGGGATTGCAGCAGAAAGTTATTACGCCGCAGCAAGCCAAGACGGCAAAGGGCGGCAGGACTGGAGCGCCCTGCTAAATCAGGTTCGCCAGCAGGCTGGTCTTTAATTTTATCTATTAACAGGAGTTTCTATGTCATCCCACTTCACCCCATACACGCTGAAAGATATCTCCCGCCCAGGTGGTGGATTCGCTATGTTAGCTGTCGATCAGCGTGAAGCCATGCGCCTGATGTTTGCGGCAGCAGGGCAGCCAAAACCCATCGCCGACAGTGTACTCACCGATTTTAAAGTTGCCGCGACCCGAATCCTTTCTCCTTATGCTTCTGCCGTTCTGGCGGATACACAATTTTGTCTTGAGCAAATAGTCGAGCAGGGCGCTGTGGCTAATTCTTGCGGCCTGATTGTCGCTGCCGATCTTTTTATTCCTGGTAATGGCATCCCGGTTGATAGCGTTGAAATAGATATGTCCGTCGACCCGCATAAAGCCCGTGAAATGGGGGCTAAGGCAATGAAATTACTTGTACTCTGGCGTGAAGATGAACCAGCAGAGGAACGTCTGGCAATGGTTGATAAATTTGTTCGTCGCTGCCGTAGTGCCGGGCTGGTTAGCATTATTGAACCTGTGGTGCGTCCACCTCGTCGCGGTTGGGACTTTGATCGTGAAAGCGCCATTGTTGCCGCTGCCGCAGAGCTTGGTGGAACAGAGGCTGATCTTTACAAAGCCGAGATGCCATTAGGGGGCAAAGGCGATGAAAAAACCTTACTTGCCGCCTGTCAGAAACTTAACGATCAGATGAAGATGCCGTGGGTAATTCTTTCTTCTGGCGTTGATGCCGATATTTTTGGCCGCGCAGTCAGTATTGCCATGAAAGGTGGTGCGTCGGGCTTCCTGGCTGGACGAGCGGTTTGGGCGTCGGTTGTTGGTGCACAAGATCCACAAACTATGCTGCGCGATGTCTCCGTTCCACGCTTGCAACGGCTGGCTGAAATTGTCGATGAAGGTATCGCGCAACGCTAATCCCCTATGGATATCGATTCTGGAGAATAACAATGGATAAAATTACCCAGGTTTTATTTTCAGATATTGGGAAAGTCACCACTCAATATGTTGAAGTACCACACCAGGAACTTAAACCGCACGAAGTACGGATTGCGCCCGTGTTCTACGGGATATGCGGTTCGGATCTGCATGTTCTGAAAGGCGGTCATCCGTTTGCCAAACCGCCTGTCGTCCCCGGTCATGAAATTGCAGCGCGTGTTACGGAAGTGGGCAGCGACGTTAAAAATGTACAGCCGGGCGATCATGTTGTGGTCGATCCCATCATGGCTTGCATGGAATGCCGAGCCTGCAAAGCAGGACGTTTTAATCTTTGTGAACCACCGCAGGTTGCCGGTTTTCGCGCGCCGGGCTTTGCTCGCTCACAGCACATTGTTCCTGCGCGTAATTGCCATGTTGCACCAGCCTCTTTACCGCTAAAAGTGTTGGCCTTTGCCGAACCGGCGGCTTGTGCTCGCCATTGCGTTAACCGGATGCCGAAGACTTCTCTGGAAAGCGTACTGGTTATTGGTGCCGGAACGATTGGCTTATCCATCGTGCAGGCACTGCGCATTATGGGAGCAGGGAAGATCACCGTGATTGAACCTGACGCTGCCAAACGCGCCCTGGCGTTAAAGCTGGGCGCAGCAGAAGTTTGGGCTCCAGGGGAACTGGCCGCAGATGTGCGATTTACGGGGGCGATTGATGTTGTTGCAGCGCAGGCCACGCTTAATGATGCCTGTACCCGTGTGTATGCCGGAGGCACCGTCGTGTGCATGGGCGTACCGAGTGGGCCGCGTGAAATACCGCTACCGATGATGCAACGTTTCGAGCGTGACTTGCTCAACTCTGGCATGTACATCCCTGAAGATTTCGATGCCGTTATCGAATGGCTGGCGGATGGGCGGTTTGATACCAGTGAACTGGTTACCGATTTATTTGCCATTGAGGATGCAGCGGCAGCGTTCGAACGTGCGCAGCAAAATGATTCCATAAAAGTCATGCTGCAATTTGCGCCGGAATGATTTTCTAAATCTCTGTCTGGCGCTGCGCCACGCTAGCGCCACCCTACAACAATTAAAAAGGACACTGCGATGAGTCAAATCACCAGTCCTGCAACTTATTCAATTAGTCGGCCACAGGACGTAATTGATATTGTTAATAAGAACTCTGCAATCAACACCAGCATCGGCGTTATTTTTATCGCTTTAGGCGGCATATTGATTGATGCCTACCAGGCGGCGATGGTGGGGTTTGGTAATAAATACATTGCCGCTCAATTTGGCATTTCGCCGGGCCTTGCCGCAACCGTTAATGCGTCAGTATTAATCGCCGCGTTAATTGGCGGTTTATTAGCGAACCGAGTAATAAACCGCTTTGGGCAAAAGCGGGCATTTATTATTGGCATGGGGCTGTGCACCATCGGGGCTGCTGCGGTAGCTATTGCGCCCAGTATCTGGTGGGTACTGGTGTGCCGCGTCATCATGGGCTTTGGCTTAGGCATCGACTTCCCTTTGGCAACCAATGCCGTGGCAGAGCTTCGTGGTTCAACGTCGAAGAAAACCGGAACGTCGGTCAACCTCTGGCAAATGGCCTGGTATGTTTCGACAACCGTTGTTTATTTGGTGCTTTTGCCGCTGCTTCTGTCGGGTATCGCTGAAGAACAATTGTGGCGTTACGGAATATTCATCGGAGCTATTTTCGCAGTCATCTTCATGGTTTTGCGTTACTTCTTTATTGGTGAATCCGCAATGTGGGCAGCACGCGTCGGGCGTTACCAGGAAGCCTGCGACATTCTGGGAAAACGTTATGGTGTTCAGGCTCGCGTTGCGGCACCGGGTACAGCAGAAGCCAGATCTTCGCAAAAAGCAGAGAGTAAATACAGTGGTGGATATGGCATCTTATTTAATGATCGTTACCGCAAACGCACCATTCTTGGCTGTGTCGTGGCAACCATGCAGGCGTGGCAATATAACGCCGTAGGTGTTTATCTTCCTCTTACGTTGGCGGGAATAATAAGTGGCGGGCTTACTGGTGCGTTGACGGGTTCTGCCGTCGTGAATGCCCTTTGTGGGGTGACTGGCGGGATGATCGGCTCGTTTATTCTCCAACGACTGGGTACTCGCCGACAATCGATGTATGGATTTGCCGTTGTGACCTTAGCATTACTGTCGTTAGGTGCGCTGGCAACGACTAACCCCTGGCTGTCTTTAGGGTTATTGGGATCAATTATTTTCTTCCATTCAGCGGGTCCTGGTGGGCTGGGTATGACCATTGCCACACTCTCTTATCCTCCTGCTATTCGCCCTACAGGGGTCGGATTTGCCCGCGCGATTATGCGCACCGGTGCGATTGCCGGGCTTATTTTCTGGCCGATGCTGTGGGGGGCGTTGAAAACTGAAGCGTTTTACTGGTTGGCAATTGTGCCATTCCTGGGATTCCTGACCTGCGTATTGATTAATTGGGAACCTTTGGGGGCGAATGTGGATGCCGAAGACGCGGAAGTTCTGGCGGAATTGAACAAATAAACATAACGCGTATCGGCATCGGGCCGATGCGCGTATTTATCAGACTGCCCACTTTGTAGTGGGTTATTCCCCAATTTCTCGCCGACCAGGAGAGGAAAATGATGTCTGAAACGTTACCCACACCGCGAGAAGGACTTTCCGGTAAAGCCATGAGACGTGTCGTAATGGGCAGTTTCGCGGGCGCGTTGATGGAATGGTATGACTTCTTTATTTTTGGCACGGCAGCAGGGCTGGTATTTGCTCCGCTTTTTTTCCCGAACAGCGATCCTTTTATAGGTCTTATAGCCTCCTTTGCGACCTTTGGCGTTGGTTTTTTGACTCGTCCCTTAGGTGGCATCGTCTTTGGCCATTTTGGCGATAAAATTGGGCGAAAAATAACACTTATCTGGACACTGGCTATTGTCGGTTGCTCCACATTTTTGATTGGTTTTATTCCGACGTATCAGGAAATTGGGATCTGGGCACCGCTCATATTAATGGCGCTGCGTTTAATTCAGGGCTTTGGTCTTGGTGGCGAGTATGGCGGAGCGGCATTGATGACCATTGAATCTGCGCCCGAATCCCGGCGCGGTTTTTTAGGTTCGCTCCCACAAACGGCTGCATCAGTGGGGATTATGCTGGCAACCGGTGTTTTTGCGCTTTGTAACCATTTACTGACTCAGGAACAGTTTCTCTCCTGGGGATGGCGTATTCCGTTCTGGCTTTCTGCGGTGATGTTGATCGTTGGATTATTTATCCGCCTGCATACTGAGGAGACACTGGATTTTCAAAAGCAAAAAACGACGAATAATAAAGAAAAGTCTGTTCCTCCGTTGATTGAATTATTCAAAAAACATCCGCGAAATATTTTATTAGCGCTGGGCGCGAGGCTGGCGGAGAGTGTCTCTTCCAATATTATTAACGCCTTTGGTATTGTTTATATTTCCAGCCAATTAGCATTATCGCGAGATATTCCCCTGACGGGTATGTTGATTGCCTCGGCGATCGGTATTTTCAGTTGCCCATTGGTTGGATGGTTATCAGATCGTATAGGTCAAAAATGTCTGTATTTATCAGGCGCGGGATTTTGTGTCCTGTTCGCGTTTCCTTTCTTCTTATTGCTGGATAGTAAAAGTACGCTCATCATCTGGTGCAGTATGATCCTCGGCTATAACTTAGGCCCGACGATGATGTTCGCCGTGCAGCCGACACTCTTCACCCGCATGTTCGGCACCAAAGTACGATATACCGGCCTTTCTTTTGCCTATCAATTTTCCGCGATTCTTGGCGGATTAAGCCCTCTTATCGCCTCAAGTTTGCTGGCGCTAGGGGGAGGAAAGCCGTGGTATGTCGCTCTGTTATTATTTGCTGTCTCAGTTCTTTCTTTTGTTTGCGTCTGGCTGATTGAGCCGACTGATGAACAAGAAACCGCTTCTTACCGCTACATCAGGGAACAATCTCATGAAAACTGAACAGAAAAATGAACATCACCAGGCGCTACAGCTCGCATTTGACGCGCCCTGGCCTGGGCCTGTAGGAGAGTTAGTTACGCTGGAAAAAGGCAATATTCGCCTGCAGATTTATCCGCATGATGGTGCCAGGATAACCTCGTTACAGGCATTTGGTTCTGAAGTATTACGCCAATGGCAGCCGCAACGCAGAGCTTTTCAGTACGGCTGTTTTCCAATGGTGCCGTGGGCAGGGCGACTGGGGAACGCGACGCTGAATGCTGGTGGGCAATGTTATTCTTTACCCGCCAATAAACCACCGCATGCATTGCATGGTATGGCTTGTTATTCAACGTGGGAAATCATCGACAAAACAACAGATTCCCTGACTTTACGTATGCCCCTGGCTTCACCGTGGCCCTGGCAAGGGGAAGTGGTTCAGACTTTTTTGCTGGAGAATGATGCGCTGGTTTTGCAACTGGAAATCCATTCACATACCGATACATTCCCGGCCTCTGCAGGCTGGCATCCGTGGTTTGCGAAAAAGCTGACTCCGCAAAGTACAGAATCGTTGCAGGTGCTTTTTGATGCGGACTGGCAAGAAGAAGCGGGTAGTGATGAACTGCCAACAGGAAATCGCATCTCTCCTCAAGCCGGTCCCTGGGATGACTGTTTTGGTTTTTATGACGGGGTGAAGGTTAAGCTACTGTGGCCTGGTAAACTCGCGATGACCATGACTTCTTCTGCAAACAGTCTGGTGGTATTTGATAAACAGCCTGATGCTACCTGTGTTAATCCGCTTACCCAGGCACCTAACGCAATAAATTTAACGCCAGAATTGGTGATGCCAGAGAAGCCGCTGGTCATCGAAACTCGTTGGCAATTTACACCTGAATCTTAACCATTCATCTATTGCGAAAAAGCCAGTGAAATTACTCTGCTTTTTCGCAATCAGCATCACAAGATTACCCTTATTGCCACATAGCCAAACCCATCCTTTCCCGCTACAGTTAATTTCTTGTGGCGAGAAAGGAGGCAAAAATGCTCTATATCTTTGATTTAGGTAATGTGATTGTCGATATCGACTTTAACCGTGTGCTGGGAACCTGGAGCGATTTAACGCGTATTCCGCTGGCATCGCTTAAGAAGAGTTTTCATATGGGGGAGGCTTTTCATCAGCATGAGCGCGGGGAAATTAGCGACGAAGCGTTCGCAGAGGCGATGTGCCATGAGATGGCTCTACCGCTAAGCTACGAGCAGTTCTCCCACGGCTGGCAGGCGGTGTTTGTCGCGCTGCGCCCGGAAGTGATCGCCATCATGCATAAACTGCGTGAGCAGGGGCATCGCGTGGTGGTGCTTTCCAATACCAACCGCCTGCATACTACCTTCTGGCCGGAGGAATACCCGGAAATCCGTGATGCTGCTGACCATATCTATCTTTCGCAAGATCTGGGCATGCGCAAACCTGAAGCACGAATTTACCAGCATGTTTTGCAGGCAGAAGGTTTTTCACCAGACGATACGGTCTTTTTCGACGATAACGCCGATAATATAGAAGGAGCAAATCAGCTAGGCATTACCAGTATTCTGGTGAAAGATAAAACCACCATCCCGGACTATTTCGCGAAGGTGTTATGCTAAAAACCATCCATGAAAAAGCCAGGCATCGTACCCGTCCGCTATGGGCCTGGCTGAAACTACTCTGGCAACGCATTAATGAGGACAACATGACCACCCTGGCAGGTAATCTTGCCTATGTGTCGTTGCTCTCATTAGTGCCGCTGGTTGCCGTTGTTTTTGCACTTTTCGCCGCTTTTCCCATGTTTTCCGACGTCAGCATTCAGTTGCGTCACTTTATTTTTGCCAACTTTCTGCCTGCCACTGGCGACGTTATCCAGCAATATATTGAACAGTTTGTTGCCAATTCCAACAAGATGACCGCTGTCGGGGCATGTGGCCTGATCGTCACGGCGTTATTGTTGATGTATTCCATTGATAGTGCATTGAATGCCATCTGGCGAAGTAAACGGGTACGGCCAAAAATTTACTCGTTTGCTGTGTACTGGATGATTTTAACGCTGGGGCCGCTGCTGGCAGGGGCCAGTCTGGCGATCAGTTCCTATCTGCTCTCCCTGCGTTGGGCGAGCGATCTCAATACTGTCATCGACAATGTGCTGCGTATTTTTCCGCTGCTGTTGTCGTGGATCTCCTTTTGGTTGCTTTACAGCATCGTTCCCACCATCCGCGTACCGAATCGTGATGCTATTGTCGGCGCGTTTGTCGCCGCACTCCTGTTCGAAGCAGGAAAGAAAGGTTTCGCGCTTTATATCACCATGTTCCCGTCATATCAGCTCATTTACGGCGTGCTGGCGGTGATACCCATTCTCTTTGTCTGGGTCTACTGGACATGGTGTATCGTCTTGCTTGGCGCGGAAATTACTGTCACTCTCGGGGAATACCGCAAACTAAAACAAGCAGCTGAACAAGAAGAAGACGACGAACCATGATTGCATTAATTCAACGCGTAACCCGTGCCAGCGTCACCGTGGAGGGAGAAGTGACGGGCGAAATTGGCGCGGGACTTTTGGTGTTATTGGGTGTCGAAAAGGATGACGACGAACAGAAAGCAAACCGTCTGTGCGAGCGTGTGCTCGGCTACCGCATCTTCAGCGATGCCGAAGGCAAGATGAATCTCAACGTGCAACAGGCGGGCGGTAGTGTGCTGGTAGTTTCCCAGTTTACCCTCGCCGCAGATACCGAACGGGGGATGCGCCCAAGTTTCTCCAAAGGCGCATCACCGGATCGCGCAGAGGCGTTATATGACTATTTCGTCGAACGCTGCCGTCAACAAGAGATGAACACGCAAACAGGACGCTTCGCTGCGGATATGCAGGTATCGCTGGTCAATGATGGTCCCGTGACATTCTGGTTGCAGGTATGAGCCAGCTTCCAGGGGTGTCACGGGAAACAAGAGAGAGTATCGCTATGTATCACCTTCGGGTTCCACAAACAGAAGAAGAATTAGAGCGCTACTATCAGTTCCGCTGGGAGATGTTGCGTAAGCCCCTGCATCAACCAAAAGGTTCGGAACGCGACGCGTGGGATGCGATGGCGCATCACCAGATGGTCGTCGACGAGCAGGGTAATCTGGTGGCAGTAGGGCGGCTGTATATTAATGCCGATAACGAAGCGTCCATTCGCTTTATGGCCGTTCATCCCGACGTGCAGGACAAAGGGCTGGGAACGCTGATGGCGATGACCCTGGAGTCGGTAGCGCGCCAGGAAGGCGTTAAGCGCGTGACCTGCAGCGCCCGTGAAGACGCGGTGGAGTTTTTTGCCAAACTGGGGTTTGTTAATCAGGGAGAGATCACCACGCCAACCACCACGCCGATTCGCCATTTTTTGATGATTAAACCCGTCGCCACTCTGGATGACATTCTGCATCGCGGCGACTGGTGCGCGCAGTTGCAACAAGCGTGGTATGAACACATCCCGCTTAGTGAAAAAATGGGCGTGCGCATTCAGCAATATACCGGGCAAAAATTTATCACCACCATGCCGGAAACCGGCAATCAGAATCCGCATCATACGCTGTTTGCCGGGAGTTTATTCTCGCTGGCAACGCTTACCGGTTGGGGGCTAATCTGGTTGATGCTGCGCGAACGCCATCTCGGTGGAACGATTATTCTGGCGGATGCGCATATCCGCTACAGCAAGCCGATTAGCGGTAAACCTCATGCGGTAGCCGACCTCGGTGCCTTAAGCGGCGATCTTGACCGTCTGGCGCGCGGACGAAAAGCACGGGTACAGATGCAGGTCGAAATCTTTGGCGACGAGACGCCGGGGGCAGTGTTTGAAGGCACGTATATCGTTCTGCCCGCGAAGCCATTTGGCCCGTATGAAGAGGGCGGGAACGAAGAAGAGTAGGGGCGTTTTACTTGACTGAAAAGGTTTTCAATCTGAAAACCTTTTCAGGGCCCAGGTCCGAAGTTACCCTCCCGCTCTCCAGGCAACATCCCGTAGTGCCGATCGCGCGGCCTCACTGATACCACCTAACTGAAAAAATCCGTGGATAACGCCAGGGTAGCGTTGGCAGGTACATTGCACTCCTTGCTCGGTCATGTGGTGATACAACGCTTCGCCTTCATCACAAAGCGGATCATATTCTGCGGTAATGATATGAACAGTCGGCAAGCCATTAAAATCATCGCGCCATAGAGGACTGGCTTCAGGATGCTTGCGATCAATATCTGGCAGGTACATCTCAAAGCCGCTCAGTAGAGTATCGCGTGTAATGATGTAATCGTGACCATTGCGTATGTAGCTTTCGAAATGCGCAGTCGCATCAAGCATGGGATAAATTAAGATGAGTTGTGCTGGTTGCCACTCGCCAGCACGCTTTAATCGCAAAGCAGTTACCAGCGCCAGATGTCCGCCCGCACTGTCACCGGCAAGAGTTATCCGTTGTTTATCAACGCCGAGTCGTTCGGCGTGTTGCCAGACTAATTCTGCACCTTGTTGCGCATCATCATGGGCGGCGGGGAAAGTATGTTCCGGTGCCAGCCGATACTGGACGGTAATAACACGACATTGCCCGTAATAGGCTAACTGGCGCAGCTGGTTGTCGTGAGTTGCGAACCCGCCGCTAACAAAACAGCCACCGTAGTAATAAATTATCGTCGGGAGTAATGTCGGGGCATTCAGCGGTGACACTATTCGTAAGGTCATCCCTTCAAGTTCGATAGTCTGAATATCTACCCGCGTTTCTGTCTCACCCGCAAGGACAGCGCTGGCGATATAGCCCTCCCTGCGCTGCGCAATACTTTGTTGACGCGATGAGGGGCGACCCGCAGCGATAAATTCTTCGACTAACTCTGCAATTCCTTTTTCCAGTGTCATAGTAGAACTCATTTTGCTGTATGAATGTACAGTTTTATACACCCGTTTTTGCTGGATGGATACAGGGAAATTCACGGGCGTGAAAAAGCTGGAAAGCGCCTCGCAAATGTAAAGACAAACCCGGCAGAGACATGGTTTTGCTGGAGCACTATCAGTAAGCTAGTGGTTTCAAGGGTACGTCAATGACGTGCAAAAAGGATTATTACTCTAAGCCAATGGCGTATAGTTATACTCTTCATCGAAACGGAAATTTTTACTGAAGATGTTCAAAAACTGCTGAACGACGATGAATTCAGTCGTTTTCAGTTTTTCCTGGCCTTGAATCCTGACTATGGTGAGGTAATACCTGAAACTGGTGGGTTAAGAAAGGTTCGATGGGTGGCAGGAGGAAAGGGGAAACGTGCTGGAGTCAGGGTTATTTACTTTCATCAGGTTAAACGTTATGAGATCAGATTGCTGCTTATTTATCGTAAGGGTATTAAAGATGATCTGTCTCCCCAGGAAAAAGCAATGCTCCGGTTGTTAAATACGAGGTGGTAAATGGATAAGGCACTTTTTGAGCGGTTGACTCACAGCATGACCCAGATGAATGAAATTATTGAAGGAACGCGACAGCCTTCACGGACTTTTGAAATTGATGCTATGAAAATCAAAGAAATACGCCGCGCTTCAGGGTTGTCACAATCTAAATTTGCCGATCTTATTTCCGTAAGCGTAGACACGTTGCGTAACTGGGAGCAGGGGCGGCGTTCACCGACCGGGCCTGCAAAGGCTTTGCTGCGAGCGATTGCCAATGATCCGCAACATGTGCTGCAAGCACTTAACCGTTAGAGGCATGGTTATGCCATACAGAAAGCACCAGCATTCAGAACTCCTATGAAAGCGGCATAGTGCCGCCTGCTCAGGAGTTTTGCTATGACCCGTAATCGTGCTGAACGTCGCCATCATATGGCGCGATTAAAAAAAATCCGCTGTCGTTATCGCACTGCAGGCGATGGAAGCAAAAAAGCATCAGGTGTTTGCTTTCGTACTCCCTGTATTTGTTCTTGTTGGATGTGTGGGCATCGACGCTATCATAATGGTCCCCGCGTATCGGAAATTCGTGCAAAAGCACGCTATGCGAATTAAGGGAAAATGATGAACTATTTTAAGGAAGCACATTTTTAGAACTCTCAACAGGAGACTAAAAATGTCCACCTTTAATACGCGTAAAGATAGGGATCGTAATGGTAAAGCGAAGCCGCATAAGCATTCAGGGATCCCAACACTGACAGGTAAATGGCGTCACCCTTCAATGGATTGTTGGGTAAACTACAGTATACCGGGCGATCATGAATGGAAGCGGCTCTATACTACGCTTCGCCGTCGCGCCGATGATCGACGCCAATGCTATAGAGTGATGCGGGGGGATGATCCGGACGGAATCGTTTGGTTCCCGGACTGTTATCCGCAAATTTACTACTACTAGCAATCAAAGACCAGTTGGTGGCAGCACTGACTGGTCTGCGATGGATGATAAATTTTACCTTAAACCTGGTGCGGTAAAGACGCTGACTTTTTTCGGGTACACCATGCGAATAAGGCAACCGAAGACCCATGCAAAACAGATCAAAAAATAAATATTCTTGAATGTGATATATCATAAGAATTCATAGTTCATCCTTATTGTTTGTCTTTTTTCTGTGGGTGCGCCAGCATCTGATTAATAATAAATTATCCCGGACGATAGCTGAACCGTGTTTCAATAATAATTTAAATAAGTGCAACTGTTGCATTATTTCTGGAAAACGTCTCGCAAAAACAAAACAATATGAAAAAATCCGCTTTCGGTAATTAACTTTCTGGCGTAATTTTCGCACATACATTAATGAGTAATATATGTAAGGTGGTGGCAATGGCGATGAATACGGTTTTTCTTCATTTATCAGAAGAGGCAATTAAACGGCTGAATAAACTCAGGGGCTGGCGTAAGGTTTCACGATCTGCAATTTTACGCGAAGCGGTAGAGCAATATCTGGAGCGGCAGCAATTTCCGGTGCGTAAGGCAAAAGGCGGCAGGAAAAGGGACGAGGCAGTTGGTGTTGAAGAACTATGTAAGCAGCATAAGGAATGACAAAAAGATTTTTTCATTCTTGAATATAAAAACAAAAAGCCAGATGCTCTTATTCTGGCATTAACACAAGGCTGTTTTACCTGAACTTATAATAACTGCAACTGTTACATCATATCTGGAAAACGCCTCGCAAAAATAAAAAGTGATGCGTAAATGAGCTTTCTTTAAAGGTTTTGCAAGAGTATTTTGCTCATCATGCATTCAAAAATGATATACTGGAGGTATATATGAGCGCTATGGCAGGTATGGATATGGGCAGAATTTTACTCGATTTATCCGATGAGGTGATTAAGCGACTTGATGATCTCAAAGTGCAGCGCAATCTTCCTCGCGCAGAGCTGTTACGAGAAGCGGTAGATCAATATCTGGAAAATCAATCGAAAACGACAATATCCAGTGCTCTTGGTATCTGGCAAGGGTGTGATGAAGATGGTGTCGAATATCAGCGTAAGCTGCGCGAGGAATGGTAATGGCAAAAAGAACTGCGCTTTTTGATACCAATATCCTTATCGATTTGTTCAGCGGACGAATTGAGGCAAAACAGGCACTGGAGGCATGGCCCCTACAGAATGCGATTAGTCTGGTCACCTGGATGGAGGTGCTAGTTGGCGCTAAAAAATATGATCAAGAACATCGCACACGGATTGCAATGAGTGCGTTTAACGTTATTGGGATTTCGCAGGATATCGCGGAACGAAGCGTTGCTTTAAGGCAGGAGTATAGAATGAAACTTCCAGATGCCATTATTCTGGCAACAGCACAGATTTATGGCTTTGAACTAGTAACGCGAAATACGAGAGATTTTGCGGGAATAGCAGGTGTCGTCACACCTTATGAGCTGTAATCCGGGCGACCTGCGCCACCCGGAAAACGTCAGAGATTACTCCCCTTCACCCGGAAACAGGAACGGGTTGATGGAACTACGGGCGTAGCCTTCTTGCTCCATTCGCGCGTCCAGGACCAGAGAGGCGAGGTCATCTGCCACGGCTTCAACTTTCGGTTCTTTTTCCTGATAAAGAATCTTCAGGTAAGTGCCGCAGTCATCGCAGCTTTCGGCTTTAATCGCGGCCTGTTCGTCATCCAGCGACCAGTAATGCAGTTTGCCGCTCTGTTCACAGTTGCTGCATTTTACGCGCACTACGTGCCATTCGGTTTCACACAGGTTGCAGTGCAGGTAACGCAGACCCTGAGTGGTGCCAATTTGCACCATGCTGGACACCGGCATAGAACCACATACCGGGCAATATTGACGTTGTTCGCCGTATTCAGCGCGGGCCTTGCCGGGAATCAGATTGGCCATCTGCGCCCAGTAGAGCGACAGTGCAGCCCAGATAAACGGCGCTTTATCGCTGCTGACGGACGAGAAATCAGAGGCAAACAGTGCGCTGGCCATATCTTCCAGCTCCTGGGTCGATGCCTTCTCCAGATTCTCAATCACTGCCAGCGCCGGGCCGCTCATTTCAGGTTTCAGCTCAGCAATCAGCGCCATCAGCAGCTTTTGCCAGTGCTTATCACGCGGCAGAACGTGAATATCCAGCGGGGGCTTGCCCTGTGCGCTGGCTTCTTTAATGCGTGCAGTCAGATCCATCTCCAGCGGATGGTCGTACAGCACCACTTCCTGGGCGTGGGCGATAAGCGCAGCAAAGCGCAGGTAATCACCCAGCGGATTATTTTCTGCCAGCTCGCGCAGACGCTCGGCGCGGCGGTTGTATAAATTTTTGAGCCGAGGGAACAATAACGGCGGAATCATATCCGCCGTACGTTTCTCGCTCGAACCCAGCTCATCTTGCGGGATTATGCGAATACTCATTCAGCTTTCTTTTCCGTTGTCTTGTGGACCTCACGGTACCAGCGCGGGTGATGTTTCTTCGCCCAGGCGCTGGTAACCCATCCTTCCACCATGGCGGTAATCGTGCCTTTCACCCAAAGGGCGGCGTAGATATGCACCATGATAACCACAATTAACGCCACTGCGGCAAATGAATGCAGCATTAACGCGAATCGGATCACCGGGATTGAGAAAGCAGGCGCAAAATAAGGACGCCAGATAATCACGCCGCTCACCAGCAGCAGAACCAGGAAAATAATCGCCGCCCAGAAAACGCATTTCTGACCGAAGTTATACGCCCGGTGTCACCTACTTCCTCGTTGACGACGATCTTACGAATATTCTTTGCCCAAAAGATATCATCCCGATTGATTAGGTTGTGATGCCAGTAACGGAAAAACATGATGATGAACGAGGCAAACATAACCACGCCGACAAACGGGTGCAGAATTCGCGCCAGCTGCGGTGTGCCCATGATTTGCATCAACCAGTTGAAGGACGGGAACAAAAAGCCCAGCCCGCTCACCGCCGCCAGGATGAAGCAGAAGGCGGTGATCCAGTGGTTGATACGTTCCGGCGCGGTGTAGCGCACGATGGTGTCACGTCGTTTCATTTGCGCTCCTCGTCTTTCTCTTCGTGCAGATTGTTCTCTTCCTCATCCGCACGGTTCGGACCGACACCCACGTAGTGGAAGATACTGGCCGCAAAGGTAGCCGCAAAGCCAACAGCCGCGAGCGGTTTCCAGATGCCTTTCCAGAATTTCACGGTTTGGCTGATTTCCGGGTTCTCCGGCAAGCCATGATACAGATTTGGCTTGTCAGCATGGTGCAGCACGTACATGACGTGTGTACCACCAACGCCTGCCGGATCGTACAGACCCGCATTGTCGTAACCACGGGTTTTCAGCTCAGCCACGCGCTCGCTCGCCAGCGTTTTCATCGACTCTTTCGTACCGAAGTGAATCGCACCCGTCGGGCAGGTTTTCACGCAGGCCGGTTCTTGCCCAACCACCACGCGGTCAACGCACAGCGTACATTTGTAGACGCGGTTGTCTTCCGGGTTGAGGCGCGGAATATCGAACGGGCAGCCCGCAATGCAATAACCGCAGCCAATGCACTGCTCGGACTGGAAGTCGACGATACCGTTGGCATACTGAATAATTGCCCCTTCCGCCGGGCACGCTTTCAGGCAGCCTGGATCGGAACAGTGCATACAGCCGTCTTTGCGGATCAGCCATTCCAGTTTGTCGTTCTGCTCCACTTCCGAGAAGCGCATTACCGTCCACGATTTGGCGCTTAAATCATTGGGGTTGTCGTACACCCCAATGTTATTGCCGACGGTATCGCGAATGTCGTTCCACTCTGAACACGCCACCTGACAGGCTTTACAGCCGATGCAGGTGGTGACGTCGATGAGTTTCGCCACTTCTTCCTGGAAGTCCCGCGCCTGAGGCGCGGGGGTCAGACCGTTAGTCGCGGAGCGACGAATAATGTCTTGCGATTGATAAGCCATATGTCGTCTCCGTTATACCTTTTCCACATTCACAAGGAAGGACTTAAACTCTGGCGTCTGCGTGTTCGCATCACCAACGAATGGCGTTAACGTATTGGCAATAAAGCCTTTTTTCGCAACACCTTCATAGCCCCAGTGAATCGGAATACCGATGGTATCGATATCTTTGCCGTTCGCTTTCAGTGTGCGAATACGTTTGGTCACCACCGCTTTGGCTTTGATATAGCCACGGTTGGAGGAGACTTTCACGGTATCGCCCTGGGCAATGCCAAGTTTATTCGCCAGCGACTCCCCGATTTCCACAAACTGCTCTGGTTGCAAAATCGCGTTCAACAGCGCGTGTTTGGTCCAGTAGTGGAAGTGCTCGGTCAGACGATAGGTGGTTCCGACATACGGGAACTTATCGGCTTTACCCAATGCTTCGGCGTCGTCTTTAAAGATACGTGCAGCCGGGTTCGAGATAACGTTTGGATGCAGCGGGTTAGTCCCCAGCGGCGTTTCAAACGGCTCGTAGTGTTCCGGGAACGGACCTTCCGCCATCTTATCGAGGGCAAACAGACGCCCCAAGCCTTCCTGCTGCATGATAAACGGCCCGACGCCACTGCCCGGAGGTGCTGCGCTGTAGTCCGGAATATCCCAGCCGGTCCACTTAGTGCCGTCCCATTTCAGCAACTGACGCTTCGGATCCCACGGGTTACCCTGCGGGTCTGCGGAGGCGCGGTTATACAGGATGCGGCGGTTAAGCGGCCATGCCCATGCCCAGCCCAGCGTGTTACCGAGGCCAGACGGATCGGCGTTATCACGACGCGCCATCTGGTTGCCTTCTGGCGTCCAGCTACCGGCGAAAATCCAGCAGCCACAGGAGGTCGTACCGTCATCGCGCAGTTGGGCGAACGAGCTAAGTTGTTGGCCTTTCTTGACGATAACCGCACCGGTTGCCGGATCGGTAATATCGGCCAGCGCCTTACCGTTACTCTCCATCGCTACTTCTTCTGAAGATGGCTCATGCGGAATGGCGTAGTTCCAGGTCATGTTCAGCACCTGGTCCGGGTTCGCGCCACCCTGTTCGGCATACATCTTGCGCAAGCGCAGGAAGATACCGGAGAGGATCTCGCCGTCAGTCAGCGCAATCCCCGGGGCGTCCGCACCTTTCCAGTGCCACTGCAACCAGCGACCTGAGTTAACGATTGAACCGTTCTCTTCCGCGAAGCAGGTCGATGGCAGACGGAACACTTCGGTCTGGATCTTCGACGAGTCAACTTCGTTCAGCTCACCGTGGTTCTGCCAGAAGTTAGAGGTTTCAGTGTTCAGCGGGTCGATGGTGACGAGGAACTTCAGTTTCGACAGACAACCGATCACTTTGTTTTTGTTCGGGAATGAGGCAACCGGGTTAAAGCCCTGGCAGATATAGCCATTGACCTTGCCCTCTTTCATCATCTCGAAGTATTGCAGGACGTCGTAGCCTTTATCCCACTTCGGCAACCAGTCAAAGCCCCAGCTATTTTCCGCCGTTGCTTTATCGCCAAAGAAGGCCTTCATCATGGAGACGAAGAATTTCGGGTAGTTGCTCCAGTAGTTAACCTGTCCTTCCAGCAGCGGTTTCGGCGTGCTGGCGGCGAGGTAGGTTTGCAGATCGGTCTGCTTCTCGCTTGGCAGCGTCATGTAACCTGGCAGGCTCTGCGACAGCAGCCCCAGGTCCGTCAGCCCTTGAATGTTGGAGTGACCGCGCAGGGCGTTAACGCCGCCGCCTGCCATCCCCATGTTGCCGAGCAGCAGCTGGATCATCGCCATCGTACGAATGTTCTGCGCACCAACGGAGTGTTGCGTCCAGCCGAGCGCGTAGAGGAACGAGGCGGTTTTATCGTGAGCACTGGTTTCTGCGATGTATTCGCAGACTTTCAGGAACGCGTCTTTTGGCGTACCACAGATGTTTTCAACCACATCTGGCGTGTAGCGGGAAACGTGCTGTTTCAGCAAGTTCCACACGCAGCGCGGATGTTGCAGCGTGGTATCGCGTTTGGCGAAGCCGTTTTCGTCCAGTTCGTAGGTCCAGCTGGATTTATCGTACTTGCGTTTTTCCGCGTCGTAGCCGGTGAACAGGCCATCTTCAAAGCCGTAATCCTCACGCACGATAAGGCTAGCGTTGGTATAGGCTTCGGTGTATTCGCGGTTGAATTTTTCATTGTTCAGCAGGTACAGCAATACGCCTGACAGGAAAGCAATGTCAGTACCGGAACGAATAGGAGCATAGTAGTCAGCCACCGCCGCCGTACGCGTAAAGCGAGGATCGATCACAATCAGCTTCGCGCCGTTGTGAATTTTGGCTTCCATCGCCCAGCGGAACCCGACCGGGTGAGCTTCAGCGGCGTTACCGCCCATCACCACGACGAGGTTGGCGTTCTTGATGTCGACCCAGTGGTTGGTCATCGCACCGCGACCAAATGTTGGAGCAAGACTTGCTACCGTTGGTCCGTGTCAGACACGCGCCTGGTTGTCGACCGCGAGCATACCCAGCGCGCGGGAGAATTTTTGCGTTAAATAGCCGGTTTCGTTACTCGACGCGGAAGCACACAGCATCCCGGTGGAGAGCCAGCGGTTAACAGTCACGCCGTTCGGCGTTTTGCGCAATGTAGTTAGCATCGCGGTCTTCTTTCATCAGTTTGGCGATGCGATCAAACGCCTCTTCCCAACTGATTTGCTGCCATTTATCAGAACCTGGCGCACGGTATTCCGGAAACTTCAGACGGCTTTCGGAGTGGATGAAATCCACCAGGCCAGCGCCTTTCGGACAAAGTGCACCGCGGTTGACCGGGTGATCCGGATCGCCTTCGATATGGAAGATAGATGCTTTGGCGTTTTTTGCTCCGTCACCGAGGCTGTACATCAACAGCCCACAGCCTACGGAACAATAGGTGCAGGTATTACGGGTTTCGCGGGTGCGCAGCAGTTTATACTGCCGGGTTTCCGCGAGTGCTACGCTGGGTGCAAAACCCAGTGCCGCTGCCGTGGTGCCTGCCATACCGCCAGCGCAGATCTTAAAGAACTGCCTTCTGCTGACCTGCATGGATTGCTCCTTGTTTCGACATTGTCACGTCCCATTTACATTCGCTTGCTGAGTGTGCAGGGAGTGGGAGTTATTTTTCTTTGCGGAAGGGGCCGCAAAGGTCCAGAATTGGCTCAATTTCCCTCCATCCAGGAAGGGTTTGTAACAGAATACCATAATGTTGGTGTGTGTGTTCTTATCTGGTTAATATAAAGTGAAAAAAACACGACAAAAAGAAGTCAAAAATGTGACAAATGTCACAGGCGTTAGCCAAATTGAGTTATGGCGTCGTGACGATTTACAACACCCACGGTTAGATGAGGTGGCGGAAGAAGTTCCCGTTGCGCTGGTGTACAACGGTATTTCGCATGTGGTGATGATGGCATCGCCCAAAGACCTTGAACTGTTTGCGCTCGGTTTTTCGCTTTCCGAAGGAATTATCGAAAGCCCACGCGATATCTTCGGCATGGATGTTGTTCCTTCCTGTAACGGTCTGGAAGTGCAAATTGAGCTGTCCAGCCGCCGTTTTATGGGGCTTAAAGAGCGCCGCCGCGCGCTGGCCGGGCGCACGGGCTGTGGCGTATGCGGCGTGGAGCAACTTAATGACATCGGTAAACCGGTGCAGCCGCTGCCGTTCACTCAGACATTTGATCTCAACAAACTGGATGATGCGTTGCGCCAACTCACCGACTTCCAGCCAGTGGGGCTACTGACCGGTTGTACCCACGCCGCAGCCTGGATGTTGCCATCTGGCGAACTGGCAGGCGGGCATGAAGACGTGGGCCGCCATGTGGCGCTGGATAAACTGTTAGGCCGCCGGGCGCAAGAAGGTGAAAGCTGGCAGCAAGGTGCGGTGCTGGTTTCCAGCCGTGCCAGTTATGAAATGGTGCAAAAGTCGGCGATGTGCGGCGTAGAGATTTTGTTTGCGGTGTCTGCCGCGACCACGCTTGCTGTAGAAGTGGCTGAACGCTGTAATTTGACGCTGGTGGGCTTTTGTAAGCCGGGGCGGGCAACGGTTTATACCCATCCGCAGCGTTTGATTCATAATTAAAGAAATACCGCAATTCTGATTCTGGATTGCGGTTTTATTTTTCTATTAAATAATCCTCAATATATTATTCAGCATTCAAATAATAATTTCATCACAAGAAATTATCTCGTTAACTCCGATTTATATCGATATACTCCAGTCGCATTAATCCTTTAAGAATTAATCATTATTTATATAAGACATTTTGTTTTAATCATCGCATCAATAAATAAATGTTTCCGATGCGTGAATGAAAATAACAAACCTTGCACCGGTTGTAAAAACAGCAATGTATTTTCAATAGTAGGTGATGGATTATGAGTATTGAAAAATGAGTACATTACAGTTACCTGGCAGTTCATATTCTACAGAAGTTAATTTAAACGGCTTAATTGAGGTGCTCAGCAAGCATCTTTACTCCACTCCCGTGGTTGCCGTGCGCGAGCTGGTGCAGAACGGCCATGATGCGATTGTGCGCCGCAGGATTGAGCAGCCCGATGCGCCAAAGGATAACCAAATTCGTGTGGTGGCTGACGTGGCGAAGTCCACTATCACTATTACCGATACCGGTGCGGGACTGACAGAAAGCGAAATTCACGGCTTCCTGGCTACAGTGGGCGTGGGTTATACCCGAATGTTGCGTCAGCAGGATGACAACACCGGTTTAATTGGTATGTTCGGCCTCGGTTTTTTGTCGGCCTTTGTACTGGCAAAAGAGGTCACGGTGTTGACCACATCCTGGCAAACGCCGGATCAGAGCTGGAAATACCACTCTACCGACGGGCAAAATATACCGTTACGCCGCATCAGTCCTCGGAAACGGGAACGCAGGTGATTCTGACGCTCAAGGAAGAGTACAGCCATCTGGCGAGTAATAATTTGTTGAACCGCGTTCTTTCCCGCTACTGCATATTGCTGCACGAACCAGTCTATGTCGGCGATGCCAGCGAGCCGGTAAATAAACTTCAACCACCGTGGCGTGAAGTTGCTCCCGAAGGCGTAACCATACACCGCGCGCTGGTACAGCGTAAAAATCTCGCCTTTGCCGCCCAGTTTGAATCCTCCTTCGAACCGATTTGTACCATTCCGGTGGTGCCAGCGGGAATGAGCGACGCGGTTGGGATTTTATGGATTCAGGATGGCGCGACCTACGGCACCAGCGATAACCGCAACCTGTCGTTGTTTTTGCGCGGCATGTTACTGGATGATGAAGCGCGTGAGTTGTTACCGCCCTGGGCCGGATTTATTGGCGGCGTGATTGAGTCATCGAAACTGACGCCGACGGCAAGCAGGGAAGATCTCCAGCGGGATGAAACCTGGGTTGCGGTACAAGAGGCGTTAAAAGAGGCGCTGATCTCTGGTTTGTCCGATCTCGCACAAAATCAGCCAGAAATCTGGCGGCGTGTATTAATGCGCCACAACGAAGCGTTGCTGGGTGCGGCGTTGTGTGATGACCGTCTGTTTGATTTGCTCAAAGATCGCTTGCAGGTGCCAACGTCAAAAGGCGCGCTGCTGGCGAAGGATTTACGCGTTAATAACAGCATTCATATTCTGTTAAGCCGCGACGGCGGTTTTGAAGAGATGTTGTTCCACATTCTGCAACGGCCTGTAGCCCGTGGCGATCGCTATGCGGTGGTGCCATTTTTACGCCGTTGGGCGCTGTTATATCACTGCCGGATTATCGAAGTCGGTACGCAAACAGGTAATGAGCAGTTGTTCAGCCTGGCAGAATTACCTGAAGAGCAGGTGGCTTATCTGGAAGAGCATCTCTGCGATGGCGAGCAATTAATTATCTCCCGCTTCGAACCAGCGGTTTTACCGCTCGTGGTCACGCCAGACCGCGAAGCAGAATTAAAACAAATTCTCGAACAGGATGACGCAGATAAACGCATCAGTACCGCAGCGTTAATGCTGGCGCGGCAATTTACCTCGCAAATCCAAAAAACGAAAACCTCAAGTCTGTATATCAATCTTAATAACCCCTGTGTCATGCAACTGGTGACGGCCTTACAACAGCATCAGCAGCCAGCGGCAGCATTACGGTTATTAAAATCACTGAAAGTGATTTTGTGCTCCAGCGGTAATAAAGAACAGCAGTGGGATTTACACCAGGCACTGGAAGATTTTACTCAGGTTATTCCTGTCTTAATTAATCAAGGAAAATAAAATGGATACATGGGAGTGGTACAACAAATATAGTCAGGAGTTGCGCGATGCCGGGCAAGAATATATTCCGCAGCTTATTGATGATTTTTCAGAAAGTGTTTTGCACCTGCAAATAGAAAAATGCGATTCGCTATTGCCGGAAATGAAAGCGCTGAATCAAGTAGCTAAAAATCCGTGGCTGGAAATATTTATCGGTCACTGGGAGATGCGTCATCGCCTGACTAACTATGAAGAAGGCGAAAAAGTGCTGCCAGACGTGGTAGCGCTGTTTGAAAAAGCGCACCGGGAAGAGGCGAAGGATTGCCCGCAATCCATTTGCGTTACCCAGGATTTATCAGCCTGCTACGAAAATATCGATGGTCCAGGCTGGGCGAATGAACGCATGGCAGTATGTGAAGAAACCATTGCGCGCATTGATCCGACCTGGAGCTGCTTTATGTGTTTATCCTGCGAGTATGCCAGTGCACTGGTGGACTCCAACAAAACAGAAGAAGCGTTGGTTTATATCGACAGGCAAATCGAGGCGGTGAAAGCAGCGGGGAGTGAATATTTAGAAGCGCTGCTGGCAACACGCGCTGATATTTTGGTTGCCCTTCAGCGCTACGATGAAGCTCGTGAACTGATTGATGAACTGGCAAAAGAGAATGATTACTGGGGCCGTGATCGCATCAATTATCACCTCAAAAAACTGTACATTATGGCGTTATGCGGGCAGGACGAAGAAGTCTGGGAAGAATTACCGCGTTGGTCAGATCTGACCCCCTATTCATGGGGCATGTGGGTAAAGATTATTACCGTACTGCTTCCTCGCCATCCACAGAGAAACCACTGGCAGCTGGCGCGCATCATCCAGACAATGCTGGATCAACGTTCGCAGGCCGGGGCGCACCGCAAAGCGGTTGATCTGGCAAAACTGCAAATCACTCTGGCGCTGGAGCGTGAATCCGTCTGGGTGGCCAAAATGGCGATGAAACAGGCCCAACGGCACATGCCGAAATTACGTTCGTTAGTGGGCGTTGATCGCGAGTTTCTCGAACTTAGTGAAAAAATCGCCGCCAAAGAGGCGGAGTTGCTTGCTCGTCCGGTTGTAGAAGTACCTGAAAATAGCGATGAAGAAACGCAGCCAGATCCAGAAAAAGACGTAGAGATATTCCGTCGCGCTTATCTGAACACGCCAGATGATGCGGAATTGCTGGGCAAACTGGTCAATGCGTTAAACGCCTGTAATGCGATTAATGAGTCGATCGAACTTCTGCAACGCCACGTTGAAAGCCATCTTCAGGAAGATAACGGCCTTTGCTTCGATCTGCTGGATCTCTTGCTTAACCGTGGCGATCAGCAAGCGATCGAGCACCTGGCGAAGCTGTATGAACAGGCGGGTCTGCTACATATGGCACTGTGGTTCCGTGCGCGGGTGATCAACCAACAGGAAGACTGGAGTGAACTGGAGTCGATTGGGCAACAGTTGCTGGAAAACGAAAAAGGGCGTGAGTGGGTCGGCGTTTATCGTATGTGTTCCTGGGCAGCACAAAAACAGGAAGCCTGGGAGCGACAGCTGGATTATTTACAGCAATTGCAGCAACTGATGATTAGCCGTGAAGAAGATATTCGTAATCTCCAGTGGGATATCATGGCGACCGCCAGCATCTTACAACAGTGGGATTTGGTGCGTGCTATTGCTGCTGAACTGGAAATCGAACTCACAGAAGGCGAAGGTTTTATCGACGAAAAATGGGGGCTGCTAAACATTCGCTTCCGGGAAAATTACGAATACCGCTATTACTATGCTCAACGCATTGGGCCGGTAACAGCAAGGATTATAGAGCCGACTTACCGGACCGATTTCCCGCAACATGTTGATGAAATAGTGGTTTTCGATGCAGAAATGTTGAATACCCGACCTGAAGACGAAGAAGAGCAGAAGAATTTCACGCCACTTTATGGGTGTCTGAAAACCATTATCCCGACCGAGTACGGCGAGTCCTGGTTCTGCGAAGGTGTTATGCCTGGTGAAGAACAGTTTAATGCCTTCCGTGAGGCGCTCCGTGAACGAAACTGGTACTACTGGAGCAACAGTAATGATGACTATACGTTAACGGACAGTCATCAGGGTGAAGGCGCTGATCCGTTGCCTGCATTCTATTTTGTTATTAGCGCACCGCGTTCGATAGCCAAAGCTGATATCGACAAAACACTTAGCCAACTAACCGCTGACTGGGAACATCCGTTGTGCTGGTGGCGTCTTGCCAAAGAAGCCGGAGCGAATGAAGAGAAACATGCTGCTATTGCCGAGCGTTATGGGATGTAGTGCGTGATTAATGGCGGGGGAGATGACACTCCCTCTCGCCAGGGTTGTGCCGTTAATTAAAATAAGTCCTGTGATTTAGAAATTAAATTACAGGACTCATTCATTTTGTGAATATTATCAATTTATTTATAAACAAAACGCGTGTAGTGACATTTTCTTTTTTCATTTATTATATTCACTCTCTTATTTATCTATTTATAAGGCAATTAAATGAAAAGGAATTTATTATCTTCCGCTATTATAGTCGCTATAATGGCCCTCGGTATCACTGGCTGTGATGATAAAAAAGCCGAAACAGAAACTCCCCCGCCCGCCAATAGTCAACCTGCCGCACCCGCTCCTGAAGCGAAACCTACTGAAGCCCCCGTTGCAAAAGCAGAAGCTAAACCTGAAACACCTGCGCAACCGGTGGTCGATGAACAAGCGGTTTTCGACGAAAAAATGGATATCTATATCAAGTGCTACAACAAGTTACAGATCCCGGTACAGCGCAGTCTGGCGCGTTATGCCGACTGGCTGAAAGATTTTAAACAGGGGCCAACGGGTAAAGAAAGCATTGTTTATGGCATCTACAGCATTAGTGAATCCAATCTCTCTGAGTGTCAAAAAGGAATAAAAAGAGTCGTGGCGTTAACGCCTGCGCTGCAACCTATTGATGGCGTGGCGGCGAGTTATATTGATGCTGCCGTGGCGTTGGGTAATACCATTAACGAAATGGATAAATATTACACCCAGGAAAATTATAAAGACGATGCGTTTGCCAAAGGGAAAACGCTGCACCAGACATTCTTAAAAAATCTTGAAGCCTTTGAACCTGTAGCAGAATCTTATCATGCGGCAATTCAGGAAATTAATGATAAGCGTCAGCTTGTAGAACTGAAAAATATTGAACAAAGAGAAGGGAAAACATTCCACTACTACTCTCTGGCTGCCATGATTTCAGCGAAACAAATTAATAACCTGATATCGCAAGAGAAGTTTGATGCAGAAGCGGCAATGAAGAAAGTGGCTGAACTTGAAACGCTGGTGGCGCAAGCCAAAGAAGTGAGTAAAGACAGTATGAATTCTCTCTTCACAGGGGCAGCAGACCGATATCAAATTGCATCTAAAAAATATGTTCGTCGTATCAGAGATAAAGTCCCGTATTCTGACTGGGATAAAAAGAAACTTCAGGACGCAAACACAAGCTGGATGGTCGAGGACTCATATCCGAAATCATTACAAGCTTATAATGAACTGGTCGGTAACTATAATCGCCTGCGTTAAACGTTTCTGATTTTTGTGCGCAATGTAATCGGGAGCATATCAATTCATAGTACCGGGGCGATGAAGCCCCGGCGTGAGAGATTATTGCCCGTAATAAGCATTGGCCCCATGCTTACGCAGGTAGTGTTTATCCAGCAGTTCGTTTTGCATGGCAGGAAGCTGCGGCGAGAGCTGGCGTGAGAACAGTCCCATATAGGCGCATTCTTCCAGTACTACGGCATTATGCACCGCATCGGCGGCATTTTTTCCCCAGGCGAACGGGCCGTGAGAATGCACCAGCACCGCAGGGATTTGCGCTGGACTCCTGCCGCGTTCTTCGAAAGTTTCAATGATCACTTCGCCGGTCTGGTATTCATACTCGCCGTTGATCTCCTCTGCGGTCATCAGGCGCGTGCAGGGGATGGCACCATAGAAGTAATCGGCGTGCGTGGTGCCCCAGGCGGGGAGATCCAGCCCGGCCTGCGACCAGATGGTCGCGTGGCGCGAGTGGGTATGCACAATGCCACCGATTTCGGCATAGCGACGGTAGAGCGCCAGATGCGTTGGCGTGTCGGACGAGGGCTTTTTGCTGCCTTCCACCACCTTGCCGCTGGCTATCTCAACCACCACCATATCGTCGGCGGTCATCACTTCATACTCGACGCCGGAAGGTTTGATCACCATCCATTGCCGCGTCTCGTCTACCGCGCTGACATTGCCCCAGGTGAACGTCACCAGATGGTGAGCGGGAAGCGCCAGATTCGCCGCCAGCACGTCGGCTTTCAGTTGCTCTAACATATAAATCCAGCCTCCTGCATACGCGCTTCAATCCACCGCCGTGCCTGAATAATCTCCAGTACCGGCTCGTTGGCTTTTTCGGTCCACATCTCAATCAGAAATGATCCGCGATAGTTAAGCTCATGCAGCGTTTTGAAGATGCCAACGAAATCGACGCAGCCTTCGCCAAACGGCACGTCGCGGAACTGTCCGGGACTTTGCTCGGTAACTGGCTGGGTGTCTTTCAGGTGGATCGCGGCAATACGATCAATGCCCAGTTTCAGTTCGGCGGGAACATCATTGCCCCAGGCGCTAAGATTGCCGACGTCCGGGTAGACGGTGAACCACGGCGAGGCGAGCATCTCGTCCCATTTTTTCCATTTGCTGATGGAGTTCATAAACGCGGTGTCCATAATCTCCACCGCCAGCATCACTTGCGATGCCGCCGCCTGTTCAACCGCCCACGCCAGCCCTTCAGCAAAGCGTTGCTGCGTGCCTTCGTCATGGTCTTCGTAATAGACGTCGTAACCCGCCAGTTGAATGGTACGAATGCCGAGATCGCGCGCCAGGCGAATCGCTTTACTCATGATTTCCCGCGCCCGTTCGCGTACCGCCTCGTCCCGGCTGCCAAAAGGAAAACGGCGATGGGCAGACAAACACATTGACGGAATGGCAACACCCGTTTCGATCATCGCAGTGACCAGCGAAGCCCTTTGCGCGGTGCTCCAGTCAAGACGTGAGAGCCGTTCGTCGGTTTCATCCACCGACATTTCGACAAAATCAAAACCGCAGCTTTTTGCCAGCACCAGCCGCTCCGGCCAGGAGAGATCTTTCGCCAGCGCTTTTTCATAAATCCCTAACGGATGATTACGCACGTTGGCCTCCCCAGATAGCGTCGATTTGTGCATGGAAATCGCCAGCTACCTGCGCTGGATTTGCTGCGCCTGCCAGTGCTCGCCCAGCTATAAACGCTTTCACGCGGATATCTTTAAACAGCGGTAGGTCAGCAGGGGTAATCCCGCCAGTAATCGAAAGCTCAAGGCCGATATCGGAAAGCGCTTTCATGCGTGCCAGATCGGCCTCGCCCCACTGTTGCCCGCTGGCCTGCGCATCGCGACCGCGATGATAAATGGCCTGCCGCACGCCAATACGATGCCAGTCGCGGGCGTCGCCCAGCGTCCAGTTACCAAACAGCTCTATCTGAATTTCACCGCCGCAGTTCTGCGCCATGGCGTGGCCTTTTTCTACCGTGGCGAGCGGCGCGGCGCAGATGATGGTCATCCAGTTAGCACCTGCGGTAAATGCTTGTTGAGCGAGTGTTTCACCAGCGTCGGCGACCTTCCAGTCAGCAACGATGATTTTGTCCGGGCACTGTTCGCGCAAGGCTTTCACCGCGCCAAGCCCTTCGTTTAAACAGAGAATGGTACCCGCTTCGACGATATCGACGCTGTCTTTTAACAGCGTAACGTCGCGCTGTGCGGCCTCAAGTGATGAGTGGTCGAGGGCCAGTTGCAGAAGTGGTCTGCTCATAATGTGTGCTCCTTGATGCGGGTGTGATAACCCTGAAGTGCGGCAATGAGATGCTGATAGCGTTGGTATTTTTGTTGGTAAAGCTGATGGGCGGTCATATCCGGTAGCAGGGTGCGTACCGGGTGCTGTAAGCCTCGTTGGGCTTCGCTGAAATCGCGATAAACCCCGGTGCCGACGCGGGCAGCGAGCGCCGCGCCAAAACAACCCGTTTCCTCCACCTGCGGCAATTCGATTCGTAAGCCGCTAACGTCCGCCAGCATTTGCATCCAGACATCGGAATGCGCTGGGCCGCCAGTCACGCGCAGGGTGTGCACATCAGTAAAACGTTCGCGCATCCGGTTGAGGTGGGTCATATGGCTGAACACCACGCCTTCATAGATGGCCTGCAACAGGTGCGCGCGGGTATGAATGGCCTGCATCCCGTAGAAACCGCTGGTCATCTCGAGTCCGGCGTTGCTGCCGTACAGGAACGGCAGGAAAAAGAGATCGCCACTGGCTTTCGGCAAGCTGGCAACGGCCCGATTAATCTCATCAAACGAGATTTCTCCCCACTGCGCGGTAAACCATTCGAGGTTGCCGGAAGAGGTGGGGCTGGCTTCGTGAACGATAAATTCACCGTCATTAACGTAGCGGCCATAGACATACGGATGCGCTTCACCGTCACCTAAACCGTGGGTTATGCCGCTGGTCACCGCCCAGGTCCCCATCACCGCATTGAGGGTGAATTCGTCTTCGATCCCGGCGCAGAGTGCGGTGGAAACCACATCAAACAGGCCGCCGACAACGGGCGTACCCGCTTTCAGACCGGTCAGGGCGGCTGTCTGGGCGGTGATCTCCCCGCAGATTTCGGCAGATCCGACAACAGACGGCAGGGCGTGATTGATTTCAGCGATCCCCAGCCAGTCGGTGAGGCATGGGTCATATTCCCCAAGACTCATGTTGTAGAGATTGGACTCAGAAATATTGCTCTCTTCGCAACCTTTGACGCCGGTTAAACACCAGCGCAGGTAGTCGTGCGTCATCATCACGCAGCCAATTTGTGTGTAGCGCTCCGGTTCGTGCTCTTTTAGCCAGCGTAACAGCGACACCGGATGCCCGGTCCATAAGGTCTGTCGGGTCAACGGGTAGAGTTTTTCCGGGATACCATCTTCCTGCCAGTGACGAACGATTTCCATCGCCCGGCGATCCGAGGACAAAATGGCGTTACCGAGTGGCTTGTTGTTTTTATCCAGTAAAAACAAGCCTTTTCCTTGTGCGGAGATGCCGATACCAACTATTTGTTCCCCGCTAACGCCAGAATGAGTAAGCAGGGCGCGAATGACAGCCATGCAGCATTGCCACAGTTCTGCCATATCACGCTCTGCCCAGCCTGGCTGCGGGCTTACAGCACACAGCGGCAGGCGCTGTACGCCCGCCTCCCGGCCTTCACGGTCATACAGTCCGGCTTTCAGCCAGCTACCGCCACAATCTAACCCCAGCCAGTATTGCGTCATGGTTTATTGCACCTCATCCACGGCTTTCAGCAGATCGGCACCCTGCGGAACATCTTTAACAAACATGTCGCGGACCTGAGTACCCAGCGCGTCGCTAAAGGCTTTGCGGTCGAGATCGGTGATGACTTCCACGCCCGCTTCTTTCATGCCGTCGATGATTTTTTGCTGATCTTCGGCAACCAGTTTGCGCTGGTAGTTGCCCGCTTCCTGCGCAGATGAGATCAGCGCTTGCTGGAACTCCGGGGTTAAGCCATCAAACTTCGCTTTGTTGATCACCACCAGAAGCGGGGAATAGGCGTGGTGCGTCAGAGAAAGGTACTTCTGCACTTCGTAAAATTTTGCTGACCAGACAACGTTGATCGGGTGTTCCTGAGCGTCGATAGTGCGCGTTTCTAGCCCGGTATACACTTCGGCAAACGGCATCGGGATTGGGTTAGCGCCAAAAACTTTGAATGCCGCGATATTCATCGGGCTATTGTTGGTGCGAATTTTCAGCCCTTTCAGGTCAGCAGGCGTTTTAACCGGTGCGCGCGAGTTGGTGACATCGCGCCAGCCGTTTTCCCAGTAAGCCAGTACTTTCAGTCCTTTACCTTCAAGGGAGACTTTCAGGTCATCACCGACTTTGCCGTCGAGCGTTTTATGCGCGTGAGCGGTATCGCGGAACAGGAAAGGGACGTCGAGCAGGTTGATTATGGGCGAGAGTCCCGTAAAGTTGTTAGAGCCAGACATCTCCATATCAATAGTGCCGCCACGCACGCCGCTGATCATCGCCTGCGCATTACCGAGGGTGCTATCCGGGAACAGTTTTAATTTCAGTTCGCCTTTGGTTTTTTCCTGTAATAATTCATTGAATTTTTTCGCCGCAATATGTTGTGAATCGGTTTGCGATGTTTCATAACCGAAACGTAATGATTGTGCCGCCAGAGAAGATGTACTGAATGCAGCCAGGCCAGCAATGAATAATGCGTAGGTTACAGAGCGTAATTTCATAATATTTTCCTTTTAATTAATCCATTTCGAAGGGAGGATGATGAGATCGGGAATAAAAATAAATGCGGCTAATAAAGAATATAAAACCAATACGTAAGGGAAAACGCCTCTGACTGCATCATCAAATTTTAATCTCGCCACACCTGAAATAACGTTAAGTACATTACCGATGGGGGGTGTAATTAAGCCGATTGAACAGTTGATGATAAACATGACACCGAAATAAATCGGATCAATGCCAGCCTCTTTAACTAAAGGCATTAATACCGGAGTGAGAATTAACACGGTTGGTGTTAAATCCATAACCATGCCGACGATCAAAATTGCCAGCATAATCACGATAAACAACAAACGTGGTGAATCGACCAACGGTTGCAGTAAATCAGAAACCATCATCGGCAGTTCAGCAATGGTAATCAGCCAGGCGGAAACTTGTGCCGAGGCCACCAGAAACATGACCACAGAGGTCGTTTTCGCCGCGCCAATTAGCACATGCCAAAGTGTGGCGAAGGTCATTTCACGGTAAATAACTGTGGCGACAAACAACGCATAGAAAGCAGCAACGGCCCCGGCTTCGGTAGGGGTAAACAGACCGGAGCGAAAACCCCCAATAATGATGACCGGAAGAAACAGCGCCCAGATACCGGAGACAAAAGAGTGCCAGATTTCCTGCATTGTCGCTTTTTGCTGGCGGGGTAAATTAAGACGACTGGCCTGCCACCACCAGGTGAGCATCAGCGTTGCGCCCATCATAATGCCTGGGGCAATTCCTGCCATAAACAGTTTGCTGATGGACAAACCACTGGAAACGCCAAAAATAATAAATGGAATGGAAGGTGGAATAATGGGAGCGATAATCCCGCCTGAGGCAATTAGCCCCGCGGCCCGGTTGACCGGGTAGTTGGCGCTGCGCATCATCGGCACTAATAGCGCGGCAACGGCGGCGGTATCCGCAACGGCAGAACCGGAAAGACTTGCCATAATCATTGCCGCCAGAACACCCACGTAGCCCAACCCGCCAGGTTTATGCCCAACCAGTTTCATCGGCAGGTCAACAATGCGTTTTGACAAGCCGCCCGCATTCATGATTTCACCCGCCAGCACAAAGAATGGTATCGCCAGCAGGGAGAAACTGTCGGCTCCGTTCACCAGCGTTTGTGCCATGATCTGGACATCAAACATCTCCAGCCAGAACATTAACGCTGCGCCACATAACAAAAGTGCCCAGGCAATAGGCAAACCGATAGCAATGCCACCCAACAGGCAGCCCAGAAAAATCAGCACAGCCATGATTAAGCTCCTTGCGGTGGTGGCGTAACAGAATCGCTGCGCGAGATGAGTTGATATAAATGACGCAGTTCAAAGAAAGCGATAACAAGGCTGGTGGGCAGGCAAGCGGCATACATCAGGCCGATGGGCAAACCGAGGATCGGTGAATAATCGCTCCAGTCCTGAATTGTTTTTAGCGTTGCGCCCCAGGCCAGTGCACCACAAATAAATAAGATTAAGGAATGGGTGACCAGAGCGACTCGTCGCTGCCAGGCTGGAGAGAGTTTCTCTACCAGAAAGGTGACCTGAACGTGGGCGTTATCCATAAAAGCCACAATTGCGCCAATAAATGTTAACCAGACAAATAAATAACGCGATAATTCATCTACAGACAAAATACTTGTCTGAAAACCATATCTTAAAATAATATTTACAAACACAATACAGGAGAGCACGGCGAGATTAATCGCCAGTATTGCTTCAAGTATTTTCTTCATAGCTATTCCTTTAGGCTATACCCGTCATACTTCAGATTGCATGTGATGCGATTTGAAATATTTAGGGTATATATATTTAGCGCAATGACATTACCTTGTCGTTCTGGCGTAGAAGAGTCTTCTGTTAATCCAGCGCCGTTAATGCGACCTTAACCACAACTTTTCGTATCTCAGAGGCTGCTTCCAGAATACAACCTGGTCGATGAACATCCTGAGGGAAGAAAATAGCGTAACTGCCGGGCGTCATTTGAATAAATGATTCTTTTTCACAATGGTGATAAAAAATAATATCGCGCTGGTCTAATAGTGATTCGCTGACTTTATTTTTTCCTGTATCAATAGCAATGCCGATTTTCTCTTCGCCCCATGCCAGGAACTGGATATCGATATACCGACGATGCACTTCCGGGCGGTTTTCCACCGCCTCGCGCGTCGTTAAATCGATAATTTGCGCATAAATATTTTTACCGTCGATTTCGACAACGCCCGGCTCCAGGACATTGAAGTTGGTAGCGCGCAGAAAATCGAGCGCCTTTTCAATGGCGGCGGGCAAACGGCACGGGTTAGGTTGCGCGATATGTCCAAAAATCATGGCTTATCTCCTTATAACGCCTGGATTTTTTCCCACACACTGTCATCAACGGTGATGCCGTTACGGCGGTTTTCGGCCAGCAGGGTAGTAAATTCGTGGCCGGGTAAGCGAATGGCCTGATTTTCGTCAGCACGCTCGGCACTGGTAACGTAATCCATGATGCGTTGTAGCTTGGCGTCGCGGGTGGTGCCTTCGATCAGTTTGTCTACTTCAATGGCGATAAAGATTTGCGAAATGCCGTATTCGTCGCTGTTATCCTGGGTGACTTCAGCAACCGATGCACCATCAGAAAGGAGAGTAGCGATCATATCCAGCACAATCGACATGCCCGAACCTTTCCAGTAGCCCATCGGCAAAATGCGGCGATTTTTCTCGATAACGCCAGGTTCTTTGGTCAAATTGCCCTCATCATCAAAGCCACCATCTACCGGGAGCTGACGACCTGCCAGGCGGTTAACTTCTAACATGCCGTAGGAAAACATCGACATCGACATATCGACCATGGTGATCGGCGTGGAAGGAATGGCGACGATCAGCGGGTTGGTGCCGATGCGACACTCTTTTGCACCCCACGGCGGCATTACGGCGATGGAGTTGGTCCAGCAGATGCCAATGTAGCCTTTCTCCGCCGCCTGCCAGCCATAGCTGCCACCGCGCATCCAGTGGTTGGCATTACGTAACGCCACCAGGCCAATCCCATGATTTGCCGCCAGTTCAATGGCGCGATCCATCATCTTTTTCGCCGTCAGGTTACCGATCGAACGCTGGGCGTCCCACTGCTCAATTGCGCCGAGGCTGGTCACGCGTTTTGGTTGGGCGTCAGGAATGATATCGCCGTTTTCCAGTTGTTGAATGAAACGAGGGAAACGATTAACGCCGTGAGAATAAACGCCGGATTCGGTGGTGCGGGCGAACATCTCTGCACAGGCGTCAGCCGTTTCGCTGTCAACGCCGCGTGAAATTAAGACCCGATTAAAGGCTGCTTTTAACTGCTCAAATGTTACTTTCATCCCTGGCTTCCTTGTTTTTCTGATCGCTTTTTTGTCTTTAAATTTCAATATGCGAAATTTGATTTCAAATATATCGATCGCGTTTTAACAAAGCAATCCGCGCCGTGAATTTCAAAAATCATTAAAATCAAATGGTTGCAAATTATCTGCCCAGATCGTGAACTATGACACACTTTGCGCTACCATCAGGACGCGACAAAATGGGGAAAAAGCGATGGGAAAAAATGAGAACGAGATGGCACAGGAAAAAGAGCGTCCAGCCGGAAGTCAGAGCCTGTTTCGTGGGTTGATGCTGATTGAGATTTTGAGTAACTATCCAAATGGTTGCCCACTGGCGCATCTCTCAGAACTGGCAGGTTTAAACAAAAGTACCGTCCATCGTTTATTGCAGGGATTACAGTCCTGTGGCTATGTGACCACCGCGCCTGCCGCAGGGAGTTACCGCCTGACTACCAAATTTATTGCCGTCGGGCAGAAGGCGCTGTCTTCGCTGAATATCATTCATATCGCCGCTCCGCATCTTGAGGCACTGAACATCGCCACTGGTGAAACCATTAACTTCTCCAGCCGCGAAGACGATCACGCTATTTTGATTTATAAACTGGAACCCACAACCGGGATGCTGCGAACCCGTGCCTATATTGGCCAGCATATGCCGCTCTACTGTTCCGCAATGGGCAAGGTCTACATGGCGTTTGGTCACCCGGACTACGTGAAGTCGTACTGGGAAAGCCATCAGAATGAAATCCAGCCGTTAACCCGCAATACCATTACCGAGCTGCCCGCGATGTTCGACGAACTGGCGCACATTCGTGAAAGCGGAGCGGCGATGGACAGAGAAGAAAACGAACTCGGCGTCTCCTGTATTGCTGTTCCGGTGTTTGATATTCATGGGCGGGTGCCGTACGCCGTGTCGATTTCGCTTTCGACATCACGGTTGAAACAGGTGGGGGAGAAAAATCTCCTGAAACCACTGCGTGAAACCGCGCAGGCTATTTCTAATGAGCTGGGATTTACTGTCAGGGACGACCAGAGTGCAATCACATAACGCTTTAGACAGGTGACAAAACTTTAACATTTCCTTCGTTGGATCAAAGCAGTAGAGGGGCGCTCTCTGGCACTCTGCTGTTTTAGTGCAAAGGAGTGATCATGAACCGGTTTATTATTGCGGATGCGACGAAATGTATCGGTTGCCGTACCTGTGAAGTGGCTTGCGCAGTGTCGCATCAGGAAAATCAGGATTGCTCTGCGTTGTCGCCGGGCGAGTTTATTTCCCGTATTCGTGTTATTAAAGACCACGGCTGGACCACGGCAGTAGCCTGTCATCAGTGTGAAGATGCACCGTGCGCGAATGTCTGCCCTGTTGACGCGATAAGCCGCGAACATGGGCATATTTTCGTTGAACAATCACGTTGCATTGGCTGTAAAAGCTGTATGCTGGCTTGCCCGTTTGGTGCGATGGAGGTCGTTTCTTCGCGCAAAAAGGCGAGGGCGATTAAGTGCGATCTGTGCTGGCATCGGGCGACGGGACCGGCCTGTGTTGAAGCCTGCCCGACACAGGCGTTGCAATGTATGGATGTCGAGAAAGTGCAGCGGCATCGGCTACGGCAGCAGCCTGTTTGAAACGTTTTTCCGGCGTTTCTCAACGCCGGAATAGTGCGCTTTGTTTATGCCGGATGCGGCGTAAACGCCTTATCCGGCCTTGTATTATCCCTCCTGTGCAGAGAAAATTGGCCAGTTTTCTCTGCCTGCAGTCCGCATGCCGTATCCGGCCTTGGGTTCTAACCTGTGTTGTAGATTTATGCAGCGGGCTGCCTTTCTCCCAAAGTGATAAACCGGACAGTATCATGGACCGGTTTTCCCGGTAATCCGTATTTGCAAGGTTGGTTTCACTATGGAACATGAACTTCATTATATCGGTATCGACACCGCTAAAGAGAAACTGGATGTCGATGTGTTGCGTCCTGATGGTCGTCATCGCACCAAAAAATTCGCTAACACCACTAAAGGGCACGATGAGCTGGTGAGCTGGCTGAAAGGTCACAAGATTGACCATGCGCATATCTGCATCGAGGCGACCGGCACCTATATGGAACCTGTCGCTGAGTGCCTTTACGATTCAGGCTACATAGTGTCAGTCATTAATCCTGCACTGGGTAAAGCTTTCGCTCAGAGTGAAGGACTGCGTAACAAGACTGATACTGTGGATGCGCGCATGCTGGCAGAGTTCTGTCGTCAGAAGCGCCCTGCAGCCTGGGAAGCGCCTCACCCGCTTGAACGCGCGTTGCGTGCCCTGGTAGTCCGCCACCAGGCGCTGACAGATATGCACACGCAGGAACTGAATCGCACTGAAACGGCGCGGGAAGTCCAGAGGCCGAGCATTGATGCTCACCTTCTGTGGCTTGAAGCAGAGCTGAAGCGTCTTGAGAAGCAGATAAAAGACCTGACAGACGATGATCCGGATATGAAACACCGCAGGAAACTGCTGGAAAGCATCCCGGGTATCGGAGAGAAAACATCTGCGGTATTGCTGGCTTATATCGGTCTGAAGGACCGCTTCGCCCATGCCAGACAGTTCGCCGCTTTTGCGGGTCTGACACCACGGCGTTATGAATCAGGCAGTAGTGTGAGAGGGGCAAGCCGGTTGAGTAAAGCCGGACATGTGTCGCTTCGCAGGGCGTTGTATATGCCTGCAATGGTAGCCACCAGCAAGACTGAGTGGGGACGGGCGTTCCGCGACCGTCTGGCGGCTAATGGCAAGAAAGGAAAGGTGATTCTCGGCGCGATGATGCGCAAGCTGGCACAGGTGGCGTATGGAGTGCTGAAGTCAGGGGTGCCGTTCGATGCGGCACGGCATAATCCGGTAGCGGCGTAAAAATCGCGGAAGGGATGAAACAACAGCGCCTGACGGCGCTGTGTCTGGCATGCCTGCAATCCGGGGGACTGGACCAGGAAAAAACTTGCAGGCCGTAACAGTATCTACAAATTCAATTGATTGCAGAAATTATGTAGGTCTGATAAGCGCAGCGCATCAGGCAATTTTTAATGGCTTTCAGCCCAGGCGCGTTCAATCTCTTCCGCCAGAATCTTCACACCCGCCTCAATTTTCTCCGGCTCTGGCACGTAGTTCATGCGCATACATTGATGTGTATGCGGCCACGGTTTATCCAGCCCTGGGAAGAAGTTGTGGCCCGGCACCATCAGCACGCCGCGCGCTTTCAGGCGCTGATAGAGCTGCTCGGTGGTAATCGGCAAATCCTTAAACCATAACCAGAGGAAAATGGCTCCTTCTGGTTTATGAATCAGGCAGCGATCTTCCGGTAAATAGCGGCGAATGATGGCGATAGTCTCCTGAACACGCTGGTAATAGAACGGCTTGATGACCGTTTCTGACAGGCGCAGTAGATCGTTACGCTTAATCATTTCACACATTATCGCCGGACCAATGCCGCCAGGCGCGAGGCTGATAATGCCGTTCATATTGGTGATGGCGGTGATGATTTTTTCATTGGCGATGATAATGCCGCAGCGCGAACCTGGCAGACCTAGCTTGGAAAGGCTCATGCATAGCACGATATTCGGATTCCACAGCGGGCGCGCTTCGCTAAAGATGATGCCCGGGAACGGGACGCCATAGGCGTTATCAATCACCAGCGGGATCCCGTGCTGATTCGCCAGCGCATCCAGCTTCAGCAACTCTTCATCGGTTATCACATTACCTGTTGGGTTCGTCGGTCGCGAGACGCAAATCATCCCCGTCTCTTCGCCAATGCGCAGATGTTCGAAATCGACGTGATATTTAAACTGGCCCTCTGGCAGTAGTTCGATATTCGGACGCGTAGAGACAAACAGATCCTCTTCCAGCCCGGCATCCGCGTAGCCAATATATTCCGGTGCCAGCGGGAACAGTACTTTTTTGACCCGGCCATCGGCACGGCGTCCGGCAAACAGGTTAAATAAGTAGAAAAAGGCGCTCTGGCTACCGTTTGTTAGTGCAATATTCTGTGGTTCGATATCCCAACCCAGCTTCTCGCGTAACATACCGGCAAGCAGAGACAGCAGCTCCGTTTTCCCCTGTGGCCCATCGTAATTGCACAGCGCATCAGTGGCTTTGCCACTTTCCAGCATGTCGGTTAGCAGCGTCTGGAAATAGTCCTGCATTTCCGGGATCTGCGCCGGATTGCCGCCGCCAAGCATAATCGCGCCGGGGGTGCGTAAACCGTCGTTCAGATCTTCCATCAGCAGCGTAATGCCGGAGTGGCGGGTAAATTTGTCACCAAAAAGGGAGAATGTCATAGCGGGATATCTGTCGAACTCTGTAGCAAGGAAGGTAACAATAACGCTACATTTGCCAGGGTGCAAATCACGCTGTTGACGGTGGATTGACACTTTATGCTGTGGTTTTCGATTAGGCTGGTATTTTAGGCTGGGAGGCTTCCCGACGTACTGCCGCACGGGAAGCCGGAAAAGTTACTGTTGCCCCGCCCAGACGACCATTACTTTATCGTCGCCGTGTTCACGGACAAATCCGTACCCCTGTTTCAGCGAAAGCGCCGTTTGTTTGCCTGCGCCAATGGCTGGATGCCGTGCGCGGAACTGACTGATGCGCTGCCAGTGCGCGACGCTGGCGGCAGATTTACCACTGATATCCTGCCAGTTCATATCAGAACGTGTGCCTTGTAGGGGATCAGAACCGGTGGGGCCGAACGGACGTAAGGATTCATCACCATAAAAGATTTGCACTGCACCTGGCGCGAGTAACAATAACTCTGCTGCTTTGTCGTCCCCTTCGCGGAACAAGCGGGTATCATGCGAGGAGAGATAGCTCAACACATTGAAATCTTGCAATTTCGCGGCCATTTGCTGCCAGGTGGTATCCATCTGCGCCAGGCAATCGACCGCTTTCGCCGCCTGTTCCTGATAATCGAAATTGATCATCGCGTCGAATCCGTGGCGATAGTAGTCGCTTTGCATTACGCCATGACCCCAGGCCTCGCCGGTCATCCAGAAAGGTTTGTCATCTAATGCTTTCTCGGGGTTAGCTTTTTTCCATTCGCGAAGTGCGGCGCTGGCCTGAGTTTTCAGTTGCTGCCAGGCGGGCAACTCAACATGTTTGGCGGTATCGACCCGAAAACCATCAATACCGTAGTCGCGGACCCATTGACTTAACCAGTGGGTTAAGTAATCGCGCGGCGTATAGCCGTCAATGGCTTTGGCGTGGGTATCCGGTTTGTTTTTATAGAACACCGGCAGACCAGAAGCGGTAGTTGATTCGGTTTTGATATCCGGCAAAAAGGCTAGCGACATGGTGAGATCGTCGAATCCAGGATTGTCGTAATCGCCGATATCGGTACGGATCCAGTTTTTCCCCCACCATTTATCCCAGCCTGTTTTGTCGCTGAAATTAATGTAATCGTTAAAGCTATGCCAGGTTTGCCCGGCGGTAGGTTTCCAGTCGCTCCAGCGTTCACCCAGCGTTTTTTTCACTTCGTCACCTGAAAGGTATAACGCGCCAAACTGATACTCCTGCATATCCGCCAGCGTGGCATAGCCGGTGTGGTTCATCACCACATCAAAAATAATGCGGATACCGCGCTGGTGCGCGCTATCAACCAGCGTCCGTAGATCGGCTTCGTTACCCATATTTGCATCAAGATTCGTCCAGTCCTGTGTGTAATAACCGTGGTAGGCATAATGCGGGAAATCGCCTTTCGTACCGCCGCCGACCCAGCCGTGAATTTGCTCAAATGGGGCGCTTATCCATAAAGCATTGACGCCCAGCTGCTGGAGATAATCCAGTTTGTTGGTCAGGCCGCGTAAATCACCGCCGTGGAAAGTGCCAATTTCCTCCATGCCGTCTTTATGACGTCCGTAGCTCTGGTCATTGCTGGGATCGCCGTTTTCGAAACGGTCTGTTAGCACAAAGTAAACCGTGGCGTTATGCCAGTCGAAAGGGGCAGGTGCGTCAGTTTCCGCGCGTTCCAACAGAAGTAAACCATTGCTGGTGGCGGCAGGTTGTAACGTTATTTGGCCGTTCTTCACCGTCGCGATTTGCTGGCTGTAATAATCCCGGACTACCGTACCTTCCGGGAAAGTGCCGCTGACATTAAGCGTCAGTGGTTTTCCATCCCATTTGGGGCATTCGCGGACCTGTTTTGCTACCGGTTCGGCGGTGTTCTGGACCGAAATCATCAACGTTGGTGTGCCGGAGCGGGTATCTATTTGCAGCGTATATTCACCGTTCCTGAACAATCGCCACTGAGGGGGCGTGCTGTCGCAAGGTTTGAGAGAAATCATCTGATTGAGTTTTATCGCATCCGCAGGCTGCCAGCATTGTTGGTTAAAATTTAGCGTCAGCGGTCGCGTACCTTTGGTCAGCTGGGCATGACTAACAAATGTTCCTGCACTTTGTTCAGCAAAGGTGGGAAATCCCTGAGATGTCCAGTCGGCGGCAATGGCAACACTGGGCAGGAGTATCAGAAAACAGGCGGCAAGTTTCATAACGGATGAGTCCTTGTTGCTGCGAATTTCACCAGTTTGCCAGTGATAATACTGGTAAAACTCATCCCTGATGAGGATTGCGCCAGGATGAGACGAAAGGGGGAGTATTTCACCTGAGATTTAAGTTTATTTTTTGCGATAAACCCCACATTTTCTGCGATTTAGCGCCAATCTGAACGGTTAACACGTGACATAGTTTCAGATTTGGACTATTCCTTGGGGTGCTCTTGACAGCTATTTTTGATATGATTTGAGATTCAACTCTCAAATTTGTGAAAAATATAAGGTGTTGGAATGATTAAATCCGACCAGGAGAACTGATGATTTTGACTCCCATACGACGATATGGGGCGATGATTCTTATGTTACTCACTCTGATGTTTTCGAGTGAGGTGTTAGCGAAAACGCACACGACAACAGCGAGTCAAAAGTCCCACATAACCAAAGCTAGTAATAAACAGGTAAGCAGTAAACAAGAGTATTCTCGCAATAGTGCAAAGAGCAGTTCACTTCCTGATTTGCGAAAATACCCTTCCGGAACACCAAGGAAAAAAGCGTTTCTCCGGACCGTAATGCCTTACATTACCAGCCAAAATGCTGCCATTACGGCGGAACGTAACTGGCTGATTTCAAAACAGTACCAGGGCCAATGGTCGCCTGCAGAGCGTGCGCGTCTGAAAGACATCGCCAAACGCTATAAGGTGAAGTGGTCTGGTAATACACGAAAAATCCCGTGGAATACGCTGCTTGAACGCGTAGACATTATCCCGACCAGTATGGTGGCGACGATGGCTGCGGCAGAAAGTGGTTGGGGGACGTCGAAGCTGGCGCGTAACAACAACAACCTGTTTGGCATGAAGTGTGGCAAAGGTCGTTGTAATAATGGTCCGGGTAAAGTGAAAGGCTATTCTCACTTTGATTCTGTCAAAGAGTCGGTGAGCGCCTATGTTACTAACCTGAATACGCACCCGGCTTACGCTTCGTTCCGTAAATCACGTGCACAATTGCGTAAAGCTGATCAGGAAGTCACCGCCACAGCGATGATTCACAAGCTGAAAGGTTATTCAACGAAGGGACAGAGTTATAACAACTACCTGTTCGCGATGTACCAGGATAACCAGCGGTTAATCGCTGCGCATATGTAATTGCATTCCCTCGAGCCTTATCCGACTTGTTGGTCGGATAAGGCTTTTGCTCGCATCAGGCGGTTGTGCTGCGTTACCTGATGCGACGCTGGCGCGTCTTATCATGCCTGGCGGCTTTTCCCCTCCTGCTACAGCAGGACCTCGCTGTTTACATCGCGATACTCTTTCGGCGTTGTGTCATATGCTTTTTTAAATACAGAGTAGAAATATTGCAACGATGGATAACCGCACATTTGCGATATTTCGTTGATTGATAAGGTTGTTGAAATTAGCAGGCTGCGCGCTTTCTCCAGCTTCTCGGCATGAATCATTGCGTGTATGGTTTCGCCCACCTCTTCTTTAAAACGCTTCTCAAGATTGGAGCGTGATATGCCGACAGCGTCCAGCACCTGATCCACTTTAATCCCTTTACAGGCATGATTGCGGATGTAATGCATGGCCTGAATAACAGCCGGGTCGGTCAACGAACGGTAATCCGTAGAACGCCGTTCAATGACGCGTACTGGCGGGACCAAAATCCGCTGCAACGGCATCGCTTCTTTATCTAACAACCGATGCAGAAGTTTTGCCGCCTGATAGCCCATTTGCCGTGCGCCCTGGGCAACCGAAGAAAGCGCGACGCGAGAAAGATAGCGGGTCAGCTCTTCGTTATCGATGCCAATTACGCATAGTTTTTCCGGTACGGGAATATGCAGATGCTCGCAAACTTGCAGAATATGCCGCGCCCGGGCGTCAGTAACGGCAATAATCCCGGTTTGCGGTGGCAGCGTTTGCAACCAGTCGGCCAACCGGTTTTGCGCGTGCTGCCAGTTTTCTGGTGCAGTTTCCAGTCCCTGATAAACGACACCACGGTACTTTTCTTCGGCGACAAGCTGGCGAAAAGCATATTCGCGTTCGGCTGCCCATCTTTTGCCACTCGACTCTGGCAGACCATAAAAAGCAAAGCGGTTAACGCCTTTTTCTTTTAAATGCAAAAATGCGCTTTCAACCAGCGCATAGTTATCAGTGGCAATGTAATGTACGGGCGGATAGCTTTCTGCCAGGTGATACGAGCCGCCAACCCCGACAATGGGGACGTCGACATCAGCCAACGCTTGCTCGATTTGTTTATCGTCAAAGTCGGCAATAACGCCATCTCCTAACCAGTCCTTGATTTTATCAATGCGGGCGCGGAAATCTTCTTCAATGAAAATATCCCATTCCGATTGTGACGCCTGTAAATATTCCCCCACACCTTCTACAACTTGACGGTCATAGGCTTTATTAGCATTGAACAGTAATGTGATTCGGTGACGTTTAGTAAACATGGTTCTTTTCCTGCTGAATCATGCAAAAACTCAAAACCGGCAACACGTTACCGGTTTTGAGAAAATTTTTATCAAAATCAGGAACGGCGTTTGGTTGCGGAGTCCATCCATACTGCCAGCAACAGAATCGCACCTTTGACGATATACTGCCAGAAGGTCGGAACATCCATCATACTCATGCCGTTATCCAGCGAAGCCATGATGAATGCCCCCATCACAGCCCCCGCAACACTCCCTACGCCGCCAGCCAGACTGGTGCCGCCAATCACGCAGGCTGCAATGGCATCCAGTTCGGCGATATTACCGGCAGAAGGCGAGCCTGCACCAAGCCGTGAACTGAGGATTAACCCCGCGATGGCCACCATCAAACCGTTGATAGCAAACACGACAAGTTTGGTGCGTTCTACGTTAATCCCGGAGAGTCGCGCCGCTTCCAGATTGCCGCCAATAGCGTAAATGCGCCGCCCGAAAGCTGTCCTTGTTGCCATAAACATGCCGCCGAGTAACAGCAACGTCAGCAGCAGGACAGGAGTAGGAACGCCACGGTAATCATTCAGTAGCCAGATTGCGCCTAATACGATGATGGCGGTCAAAGCCTGGCGACCGACCACCGCTGTAGATGCCGGAGACTGTAAACCCAAAGCTTGTCGGCGCATTCTTCCACGCCATTGCCAGCCGACAAAAGCCATTAAGCCAAGCGCGCCAATAATGAAACCGGTGCTGGCGGGTAGATAGCTCTGTCCAATTTGTGACATCGCGGCGCTGGTGGGTGAAACCGTCGTACCGTTGGTGATGCCAATGAGGATGCCGCGAAATGCCAACATGCCCGCCAGGGTGACAATAAATGAAGGCACTTTGCGGTACGCGACCCACCAACCATTCCATGCGCCGAGAAGCAGGCCCAGAACCAGCGTCACAATAATGGTGAGTGGCAGAGGCCAGCCTAACCAGACGTCGCAGATAGCGGCGACGCCGCCTAATAGCCCCATCATCGAGCCGACCGAGAGGTCGATTTCGGCAGAAATTATGACGAACACCATCCCTACCGCAAGGATGCCGGTAATCGCGGTCTGGCGCAGCAAGTTGGAGACGTTACGGGCGCTTAAATAGGCGCCGTCAGTAGTCCAGGTAAAGAACAGCATGATGGCGATGATTGCTGCAATCATCACGAAAACTTGTAAATTCAGTGACTTCAGCACAGAGAAGCCACCGGATGTCGGTACGGCTAATTTCACTTCAGACGGATTGCTTTTCGACATGATGTTCGCTCCTCAATGCGGCTTCCATCACCTGCTCCTGAGTCAGGTTATGATTTATCAGGTTGGCTTTTAGTTTTCCTTCATGCATCACCAGTACGCGATCGCTAAGACCAAGTACTTCAGGTAATTCAGAAGAGATGACAATAACGGCGATACCCTGCTGGACGAGTTGGTTAATTAATTTGTAGATCTCGTATTTCGCGCCAATATCGATACCCCTGGTAGGTTCATCAAGAATGAGAATGCGCGGGTTGAGTAACAGACAGCGTGCCAGGATCGCTTTTTGTTGATTGCCGCCGCTTAAACGTCCAATAGCAAGTTCCGGAGACGACGTTTTCACTTTGAGTCGCTGGATAGATTCCAGAATACATTTTTGCTCTGCGGCATCATCAAGCTGGCTAATACCCCCGGTAAATTTACTGAGTGCGGCGAGGGTAATATTTTTACCAACTGCCATTACCGGAACGATGCCATCACGCTTTCTGTCTTCTGGCACCATTGCAATACCCTGGGCGATGGCTTGCTGGCAATTACGAATATCCACTTGTTTGCCATCAATATAGATTTTCCCTTCCCATTGTCCGGGCCAAACGCCAAAAAGGCATTGAATAGTTTCGGTGCGACCAGCGCCGACCAGTCCAGCAATCCCCAGTATTTCGCCACGTTTCAGGGAAAACGAGACATCGTTAACCCGTTTAATATGACGATTAACCGGATGCCATGCCGTCAGATGTTCTATGCGTAATATTTCATCGCCAGTGGTATGTGGTTCGTTTGGGTACAGTGCCGTTAATTCTCGCCCAACCATCATGGTGATAATATCGTCTTCGCTCATTCCGGCTGCATCACGCGTACCTATGTGTTGACCGTCGCGAATAACACAAATTGTGTCGGAAATCGCTTTGACTTCGTTGAGCTTGTGAGAAATATAGATACATGCGATGCCGTGTTGTTGCAGATCGCGAATAATATCCAGTAAAACTGTGGTTTCCAGCTCAGTTAATGAGGCGGTTGGTTCATCGAGAATTAATAAACGCACCTGTTTATTTAGTGCCTTGGCAATTTCAACAAGTTGTTGTTGCCCAAGCCCTAAATCACCAACGCGGGTATCTGGTGAAATGGATAAGCTGACTTGCGCTAACAGTTTCTGACAGCGTAGCGTCATCTGGTCATAATCCATGACCCCATTGCGGGTTATCTCATTGCCAAGAAAGATATTTTCCAGCACGGTCAACTCTTTCACCAATGCTAATTCCTGGTGAATGATGGCAATACCTTTGCGTTCGGTATCGCGGATGTGACTTGCCTGTATTACTTCACCAGCAAAAGTAATTTCGCCTTCGTAACTGCCAAAGGGATAAATTCCGCATAGCACTTTCATTAATGTTGATTTACCAGAACCGTTCTCACCGCAAAGTGAGACGATCTCACCAGCATTTAGCCGCAAACTGACGTTATCTATCGCTTTTACGCTGCCGAAAGTTTTGGTAATGCTCTTCATTTCAAGTAGATAAGACATAACGACTCCACCTAAGCCAATCAGTTCATGCGGCATGGAGAGAAATCACGCCCCCGTTGTCGACAGGGACGTAACGCTTAAAGCTCGCTCTCCTTGTGGAAACCGTCTTTAATCACCGTGTCTTTGATGTTGTTTTTATTCACATCAATAGGTGTCAGCAGGCGGGATGGAACATCTTTCAGCCCATTATTCAGCGTGGTATTTGCTTTAGGTTGTTGATCGTTACCCAGTTCAACGGCAATTTCCGCGGCAGTATTTGCCAGTAGAGTAATCGGTTTATACACCGTCATGGTTTGCGTACCCGCAGCAATACGTTTAATGCCGGCGAGATCCGCATCCTGACCGGAAATGGCGACTTTCCCTGACAAACCTTGCGCGCTTAATGCCTGAATAGCCCCGCCAGCAGTAGCATCGTTAGAAGCAACAACAGCGTCAATTTTGTTATTGTTGGCGGTCAACGCGTTTTCCATAATTTTCAGCGCGTTTTCTGGTAACCAGCCATCAACCCATTGGTCGCCTACGACTTTAATTTTCCCGGAGTCGACGTAAGGTTTTAATACTTTCATTTGCCCGGCGCGGAAAAGCTTAGCGTTGTTATCTACCGGAGAGCCGCCCATCAGGAAATAATTTCCTTGCGGGACGATATCGACCAGCGCTTTTGCTTGTAGTTCACCCACTTTTTCGTTATCGAAAGAAATATAAAAGTCGATATCAGCATCATTAATCATGCGGTCGTAAGCTAATACTTTAATGCCTTCTTGTTTTGCTTCTTTTACAACGTTACTTAATACCTGTCCGTTATACGGAATAATGACAAGAACATCGACTCCCCGGTTAATCATGTTTTCAATCTGCGACATTTGAGTTTCTTCGTTGCCATTTGCAGACTGCACAAATACTTTTGCGCCGAGAGATTCAGCTTTTTTCACGAAAATATCCCGGTCTTTCTGCCAGCGCTCAAGACGGAGATCATCAATAGCCATACCGATTTTGACTTCTTTAGCATGTGCCGCAACGTTGGTTAGCAGAAGTGAGGTGCACAGGGTGAGTAAAATGTTCTTTATTTTCATGGTTCAGAGGCCTTCTTTTGTTAGAGGGTAGCTTTAAAAAGTAACAATCACCGCGTTAAACGTGACCAATTTTTAGCAACTAAATGGGGGAAAACAATTACAGATTTTTATCTTTCGATTACGATTTTTCGTTTATTTCTTGATTTATGACCGAGATCTTATTTTTGTTGGTTAATCGAATTTGTTGCATTTTTCTCTTCGAGTAATTACCCAATTTCATCATTCCATTTTATTTTGCGAGCGAGCGCACACTTGTGAATTATCTCAATAGCAGTGTGAAATAACATAATTGAGCAACTTAAAGGGAGTGCCCAATATTACGACATCATCCATCACCCGCGGCATTACCTGATTATGGAGTTCATTATGCAAGCTTATTTTGACCAGCTCGATCGCGTTCGTTATGAAGGCCCGAAATCCTCTAACCCGTTAGCATTCCGTCACTACAACCCCGACGAATTGGTGTTGGGTAAGCGTATGGAAGACCATTTGCGTTTTGCCGCTTGCTACTGGCACACCTTCTGCTGGAACGGGGCGGATATGTTTGGCGTAGGCGCGTTTAACCGTCCCTGGCAGCAACCTGGCGAGGCGCTGGCATTGGCGAAGCGTAAAGCAGATGTCGCATTTGAGTTTTTCCACAAATTACATGTGCCTTTTTATTGCTTCCACGATGTGGACGTTTCCCCGGAAGGCGCATCGTTAAAAGAGTACATCAATAACTTTGCGCAAATGGTCGATGTGCTGGCAGGTAAACAAGAAGAGAGCGGCGTGAAACTGCTGTGGGGAACCGCTAACTGCTTTACTAACCCACGTTATGGTGCGGGCGCAGCTACGAATCCCGACCCGGAAGTTTTCAGCTGGGCAGCAACACAAGTCGTTACGGCGATGGAAGCGACGCATAAACTGGGTGGTGAAAACTATGTGCTGTGGGGCGGTCGCGAAGGTTACGAAACGCTGCTGAATACCGATTTGCGTCAGGAGCGTGAACAGATTGGCCGCTTTATGCAGATGGTGGTTGAGCATAAACATAAAATCGGTTTCCAGGGTACTCTGCTTATCGAACCGAAACCGCAAGAGCCGACCAAACATCAATATGATTACGATGCCGCGACGGTCTACGGCTTCCTGAAGCAGTTTGGCCTGGAAAAAGAGATTAAACTGAATATTGAAGCAAACCATGCAACGTTGGCGGGTCACTCTTTCCACCATGAAATTGCCACCGCCATTGCGCTTGGTCTGTTCGGTTCTGTCGATGCTAACCGTGGTGACGCGCAGTTGGGCTGGGATACCGACCAGTTCCCGAACAGCGTGGAAGAAAATGCGCTGGTGATGTATGAAATTCTCAAAGCGGGTGGTTTTACCACCGGTGGTTTGAACTTCGATGCCAAAGTACGTCGTCAGAGCACCGATAAATATGACCTGTTCTACGGTCATATTGGCGCGATGGATACGATGGCACTGGCGCTGAAAATTGCAGCACGCATGATTGAAGACGGTGAGCTGGATAAACGCGTCGCGCAACGTTATTCCGGCTGGAATAGCGAACTGGGCCAGCAAATTCTGAAAGGCCAAATGTCACTGGCGGATTTAGCAAAATATGCCCAGGAACATAATCTTGCACCTGTGCATCAGAGTGGTCGCCAGGAGCAGTTAGAAAATCTGGTAAACCATTATCTGTTCGACAAATAACGGCTAACTGTGCAGTCCGTTGGCCCGGTTATCGGTAGCGATACCGGGCATTTTTTAAGGAACGATCGCTATGTATATCGGGATAGATCTTGGCACATCGGGCGTGAAAGTCATTCTGCTCAACGAACAGGGTGAGGTAATTGCTTCACAAACAGAAAAGCTGACCGTTTCGCGCCCGCATCCCCTCTGGTCTGAACAAGACCCGGAACAGTGGTGGCAGGCAACAGATCGTGCAGTGAGAACGCTGGCGCGACAATATTCTTTGCAAGAGGTTAAGGCGTTAGGTATTGCCGGACAGATGCACGGAGCTACGTTACTTGATGCTCGGCAGCAGGTATTACGTCCAGCGATTTTGTGGAATGACGGGCGCTGTGCGCAAGAGTGCGCTTTGCTTGAAACACGAGTCCCGGATTCGCGCGCTATAACCGGCAATCTGATGATGCCCGGATTTACCGCGCCTAAGCTGCTGTGGGTGCAACGTCATGAGCCAGATATATTCCGTCAGGTAGACAAAGTTTTATTGCCAAAAGATTATTTGCGTCTGCGTATGACCGGAGAGTTTGCCAGTGATATGTCTGATGCGGCAGGCACCATGTGGCTGGATGTCGCGAAGCGTGACTGGAGTGATGTCATGCTGCAAGCTTGCCAGCTGTCCCGTGACCAGATGCCAGCATTATACGAAGGCAGTGAAGTTACCGGGACTTTGCTACCCGAGGTGGCAAAAGCATGGGGAATGGCGGTAGTGCCTGTTGTCGCGGGCGGCGGCGATAATGCGGCTGGCGCGGTTGGTGTGGGTATGGTTGATGCCAACCAGGCAATGCTGTCGCTGGGAACTTCTGGTGTTTATTTTGCGGTGAGCGAAGGGTTCTTAAGCAAGCCGGAAAGCGCCGTACACAGCTTTTGCCATGCATTACCACAGCGTTGGCATTTAATGTCGGTGATGTTGAGTGCGGCATCGTGTCTGGATTGGGCCGCGAAATTAACCGGCCTGAGCAATGTTCCAGCCTTAATTACAGCTGCGCAACAGGCAGATGAAAGTGCCGAGCCAATCTGGTTTTTGCCTTATCTTTCCGGCGAGCGTACCCCGCACAATAATCCACAGGCGAAGGGGGTTTTCTTTGGCCTGACCCATCAACACGGCCCTAATGAACTGGCGCGAGCAGTGCTGGAAGGCGTGGGTTATGCGCTGGCCGACGGCATGGATGTAGTGCACGCATGCGGTATTAAACCGCAAAGTATTACCCTGATTGGTGGTGGAGCGCGTAGTGAGTACTGGCGTCAGATGCTGGCGGATATCAGCGGTCAGCAGTTGGATTACCGCACGGGTGGTGATGTAGGGCCTGCACTGGGCGCAGCAAGGTTGGCGCAGATTGCGGTGAATCCAGATAAATCGCTCAGTGAATTGTTGCCGCAACTGCCGTTAGAGCAGTCGCATATGCCGAACGCGCAGCATCATGCCGCTTATCAGCCACGACGCGAAACATTCCGTCGTCTCTATCAGCAACTTCTGCCACTAATGGCGTAAAATTATCCCCCGCCTGACCGGGCAGGGGATAATTCTCGTCTATATATATTATCAATTCATTAATATTTCATATGAATTTATTCTGAAAATCATTTGTTAATGGTGTTTTTCAGTTTTGTCTTTTGTTGGTTAATCGTAATGTATCGCTGGTAGATACGGAGATCATTATGAAAACCTCAAAGACTGTGGCAAAACTATTATTTGTTGTCGGGGCGTTGGTTTATCTGGTTGGGCTATGGATCTCATGCCCATTGTTAAGTGGCAAAGGCTATTTTCTCGGCGTGTTAATGACGGGAACGTTTGGCAATTATGCTTACCTTCGTGCTGAAAAACTCGGGCAACTGGATGACATGTTTATTCGCATCTGCCAGTTAGTTGCGTTAATCACTATCGGTCTGTTGTTTATCGGTGTTTTAAATGCGCCTATCAATGCTTATGAAATGGTGATTTATCCCATTGCCTTCTTTACTTGCTTGTTTGGTCAGATGCGGTTATTGCGTTCAGCGTGAGCTATGTAGCTCTTACAATGTAATATGAAAGGAACTCTGTGATGGAAAACAAAATATCAACCTATTCTCCAGCATTTAGCATTGTGTCATGGATAGCGCTTGGCGGCGGTATTGTTACCTATTTATTAGGGCTATGGAATGCGGAAATGCAGTTAAATGAAAAAGGATATTACTTTGCTGTTCTGGTGCTAGGACTATTTTCAGCCGCATCTTATCAAAAAACTGTGCGGGACAAGTATGAAGGCATCCCCACTACATCCATTTATTATATGACCTGTCTGGTTGTCTTTATCATTTCTGTCGCATTACTGATAGTTGGTCTGTGGAATGCAACATTATTACTCAGCGAAAAAGGGTTTTATGGTCTGGCCTTCTTTTTAAGTTTGTTTGGTGCAGTAGCAGTGCAGAAGAATATTCGTGATGCTGGAGTTAATCCATCAAAAGAAACAGTGGTTGCTCAGGAAGAATATAGCGAATAATCCTTGCAAGCCCGGTCAGTGTGACCGGGCTTTTGCTCAACTTACGAATCTGTTTCGGTCGATTCGTTGCACCAGCACAGAAAGTAATAAGCTTGTGGCCAGCGTGGCGCAGAAGATCCAGATAATATCCAGTATTGGCCAGTTTTTAAGCTCAATCCCCCGGGTACGCAGCGCATGGATAATCAATGCGTGGAACCCGTATATACCTAAAGAATGGCGTGATATCAGCCCAAGCCCGGGAACAGTGTGTGTATCCAGCGTATTTTTTACCAGAGTCAGTAACGCGATTGCGCAGATAAAAACCATCGGTCCGCAATAGAGATACCAGGTATCGGCAAAATTTCCGCGCCACTGTAATTCATATAATGTCCCGCGAGAGATGATAAATACCCCCGCAACAAACAGTACGGCGCTCACCCACGACAGTGATTTATGTTGCGTATCCACCATGCCAATGGCGCGGCCCAACATGCCATACAGGATGTAGTAAAAAGTATCGCCATTGATATATAAGTTAATCGGTAGCCATTCGAAGCCGTCGACCTTCTGTGGCACTGTGTTTGGGTTAGCGATGATGCCAATCACCACCATGAGTACCAGCAACATTTTACCGCTAACGTTTTTCACCTGAACCAGCGGCGAAACCAGATAAATCACCGCAATCGCGAAGAAAAACCATAAGTGATAAAACACAGGCTTTTGTAGCAGGTTTTTCAGCGCTAACTCCACATTGATAGCGGTAAAAAGCGCAATGTAGATCAACGCGATGACACTATAAAACAGCAGACATAAGCCAATACGCAAGAAATGACGCGGTTGGGCGCTACGTTCGCCAAAAAAGAGATAGCCGGAAATCATGAAAAATAGCGGCACGCTGACACGGGAGGCAGAATTTAGAACATTCGCGATATCCCAGGTTATGGGGCTGACGCTATGGGCGTTGGTTACATACCAGGTGGTGGTATGAATCATCACCACCATTAAACAGGCTATCCCTCGCAGGTTATCAATCCAATAAATTTTGGGCTGCATCTGTGTCTCTGTAACTGGTTAAAAAAAGGTCTGACCGATAAATCATTCAGCTGGTGCACTGGAATAATCCGAGTTTTATCTCTACAGCTTATAGAGGCTTGAGGAAATTCGTTAGATTCAGCCACTATACCGATATTAATAATAAGACTCACCTGCAAATAAGACGGTAATTTAATGATGATGAACTATTTCTTTCCAGCAATGGCACTTATTGTGTTAGTGGGATGCTCGACACCGCCACCCGAGCAGAAAGCACAGCGGGTAAAGGTTGAGCTGCTGCGTTCATTGAATATGGAAGCGTTGTGCAAGGATCAGGCAGCAAAACGTTATAACACCGGTGAGCAAAAAATCGACGTCACCGCATTTGAACAGTTTCAGGGGAGCTACGAAATGCGTGGTTATACCTTCCGGAAAGAGCAGTTTGTCTGTTCTTTTGACGCAGATGGCCATTTTTTGCATCTTTCCATGCGTTAAGCCCTGCTTTTTCCCGTTTCGTACTGTATATCTTCCATCCAGCGGGTATACTGATCCCTTCCTTTAAATCCACACGTATCCAGCACGAAATAATATGCAAAAGTTTGATACCAGGACCTTCCAGGGCTTGATCCTGACCTTACAGGATTACTGGGCTCGCCAGGGCTGCACCATTGTTCAACCATTGGACATGGAAGTCGGCGCGGGAACCTCTCACCCAATGACCTGTCTGCGCGCGCTGGGGCCAGAACCGATGGCGGCTGCTTATGTCCAGCCTTCTCGTCGCCCGACCGATGGTCGCTACGGCGAAAACCCCAACCGTTTACAGCACTACTATCAGTTCCAGGTGGTCATTAAGCCATCGCCGGACAATATTCAGGAGCTGTACCTCGGTTCTCTGAAAGAGCTGGGCATGGACCCGACTATCCACGATATCCGTTTCGTGGAAGATAACTGGGAAAACCCGACGCTGGGTGCCTGGGGGCTGGGCTGGGAAGTGTGGCTGAACGGCATGGAAGTGACACAGTTCACTTACTTCCAGCAGGTTGGTGGTCTGGAGTGTAAACCGGTTACCGGCGAGATCACCTACGGTCTGGAACGTCTGGCAATGTACATTCAGGGCGTAGACAGCGTTTACGACCTGGTCTGGAGCGACGGCCCGCTGGGTAAAACCACCTACGGCGACGTGTTCCATCAGAACGAAGTGGAGCAGTCCACTTACAACTTCGAATACGCGGATGTGGACTTCCTGTTCACCTGCTTCGAGCAATACGAGAAAGAAGCGCAGCAGCTGCTGGCGCTGGAAAACCCGCTGCCGCTGCCAGCCTACGAGCGTATTCTGAAAGCCGCCCACAGCTTCAACCTGCTGGATGCGCGTAAAGCCATCTCCGTCACCGAGCGCCAGCGCTACATTCTGCGCATTCGCACTCTGACCAAAGCAGTGGCAGAAGCATACTACGCTTCCCGTGAAGCCCTCGGCTTCCCGATGTGCAACAAAGATAAGTAAGAGGCGGCTATGTCTGAGAAAACTTTTCTGGTGGAAATCGGCACTGAAGAGCTGCCACCAAAAGCACTGCGCAGCCTGGCTGAGTCCTTTGCTGCGAACTTTACTGCGGAGCTGGATAACGCTGGCCTCGCACACGGTACCGTTCAATGGTTTGCTGCTCCGCGTCGTCTGGCGCTGAAAGTAGCTAACCTGGCGGAAGCACAGCCGGATCGTGAAATCGAAAAACGCGGCCCGGCGATTGCCCAGGCGTTCGACGCTGAAGGCAAACCGAGCAAAGCGGCAGAAGGTTGGGCGCGTGGTTGCGGTATTACCGTTGACCAGGCTGAGCGTCTGACTACCGATAAAGGCGAATGGCTGCTGTATCGCGCCCATGTGAAGGGCGAAAGCACCGAAGCACTGCTGCCGAATATGGTTGCGACTTCGCTGGCGAAACTGCCGATCCCGAAACTGATGCGTTGGGGCGCAAGCGACGTACACTTCGTGCGTCCGGTACACACCGTGACCCTGCTGCTGGGCGACAAAGTCATTCCGGCAACCATTCTGGGGATTCAGTCCGATCGCGTGATTCGCGGTCACCGCTTTATGGGCGAACCGGAATTCACTATCGACAATGCCGATCAGTATCCGGAAATTCTGCGTGAGCGTGGGAAAGTCATCGCCGATTACGAAGAACGTAAGGCGAAGATTAAAGCCGATGCCGAAGAAGCAGCGCGTAAGATTGGCGGTAACGCTGACTTAAGCGAAAGTCTGCTGGAAGAAGTGGCTTCTCTGGTTGAATGGCCGGTTGTTCTGACCGCGAAATTCGAAGAGAAATTCCTCGCGGTGCCGTCTGAAGCCCTGGTTTATACCATGAAAGGTGACCAGAAGTACTTCCCGGTGTACGCGAACGACGGCAAACTGCTGCCGAACTTTATCTTCGTTGCCAACATCGAATCGAAAGATCCGCAGCAAATTATCTCCGGTAACGAGAAAGTCGTTCGTCCACGTCTGGCAGATGCCGAGTTTTTCTTTAATACCGACCGTAAAAAACGTCTGGAAGATAATCTGCCGCGTCTGCAAACCGTGCTGTTCCAGCAACAGCTGGGTACGCTGCGCGACAAAACTGACCGCATTCAGGCGCTGGCTGGCTGGATTGCTGAACAGATTGGCGCTGACGTTAACCACGCTACCCGTGCGGGCCTGCTGTCTAAGTGTGACCTGATGACCAACATGGTCTTCGAGTTCACCGACACCCAAGGCGTAATGGGGATGCACTACGCGCGTCACGATGGCGAAGCGGAAGATGTCGCGGTAGCGCTGAACGAGCAGTATCAGCCGCGTTTTGCCGGTGATGACCTGCCGTCTAACCCGGTAGCCTGTGCGCTGGCGATTGCTGACAAGATGGACACCCTGGCGGGTATCTTCGGTATCGGTCAGCATCCGAAAGGCGACAAAGACCCATTTGCGCTGCGTCGTGCCGCACTTGGCGTGCTGCGTATTATCGTTGAGAAGAACCTCAACCTTGATCTGCAAACGTTGACCGAAGAAGCGGTGCGTTTGTATGGCGATAAGCTGACTAATGCCAACGTGGTTGATGATGTTATCGACTTTATGCTCGGTCGCTTCCGCGCCTGGTATCAGGACGAAGGTTACACCGTTGACACCATCCAGGCGGTACTGGCGCGTCGTCCGACCCGTCCGGCAGATTTCGATGCCCGTATGAAGGCGGTATCGCATTTCCGTACCCTGGATGCAGCTGCTGCACTGGCGGCGGCGAACAAACGTGTATCCAACATTCTGGCGAAATCTGACGAAGTGCTGAGCGATCGCGTGAATGCCTCTACCCTGAAAGAGCCGGAAGAAATTAAACTGGCGATGCAGGTGGTTGTTCTGCGCGACAAACTGGAGCCGTACTTTGCTGAAGGTCGTTACCAGGATGCGCTGGTCGAACTGGCCGAGTTGCGTGAACCTGTCGATGCTTTCTTCGATAAAGTGATGGTCATGGTTGATGATAAAGATCTGCGTATCAACCGCCTGACCATGCTGGAAAAACTGCGCGAATTGTTCCTGCGCGTTGCGGATATTTCGCTGTTGCAGTAATAACAGCGTTATTAAATAGCCTGCCACTTGGCAGGCTTTTTTTATCGCTAATAATACAGCTACCTTTAATAATTTTCTGCTGAATAAAAATTATCTCATATATTAATTTCATGAGATTTTTTTAGGATTTTATTAAAGAGAGGAAAGGAATTTATTACGCTAGAATAGCTGCGGGTGCTTGAGACTGTTTGTCTCAGGTATCACCGAAAGGCAGACAGAGAAAAGCCCCACCTGACTATAAATCAAAGTGAGGCTACCCTATGCCTGAACACCATAAGGTTAGCCTCTTACTCGTTGGAAATCAACACAGGAGGCTGGGAATGCCGCAGAAATATAAATTGCTTTCTTTAATAGTGATTTGTTTTACGCTTTTATTTTTCACCTGGATGATAAGAGATTCACTGTGTGAATTGCATATTAAACAGGAGAGTTATGAGCTGGTGGCATTTTTAGCCTGCAATTTGAAAGAGTAAGAGTCTTCGGCGGGAAGTTATTCCCGCCTTTCTTACGGTGTTGGGTATTCTCAATGCACCCTAATTTATTTCTTTGATGAATATTATTTAAAAAATACGAACGGATTTGGCTATTAAATAGGTTTTTAATTGAGAACAGGAATGGTTCGGAGCCTTCATGAATAAACTGCTTTTACTGTTGATAATGCTTTATCAACGACATCTTTCTCCTCGCAAAGGATATCGCTGTGCTTACAGTGTGTTGTACCAAACGCAGGGATGTTCGGGGGCAGTCAAAGAGATTATTCAACAGAAAGGTGTTATTGCAGGCTGGGGCGAGATACGTCAGCGTTTTGCAGATTGCCGACTTGCGGCACAGACAATCAGGCAGAAGCAACACCTGAACGAGGTTATACGTAAAAAGAAGAATAATGAGTGTAATGATTGTGATTGTTCCGGGTGTGATGGTACGGTCTGTCGTGATTGCCACATCCCGATGCCGGATCTGGATTGTTCCTGGGACTGTTCTTCTCTACATATAAAGCGGTTTTTCCAATAAAAAAATCCCCGCCAAATGGCAGGGATCTTAGATTCTGTGCTTTTAAGCAGAGATTACAGGCTGGTTACGTTACCAGCTGCTGGGCCTTTAGCGCCGCTTTCGATGGTGAAGGACACTTTCTGACCTTCGTCCAGAGATTTGTAACCATCGTTCTGGATAGCAGAGAAGTGTACGAACACGTCTTTAGAGCCATCGTCAGGAGTGATGAAGCCGAAGCCTTTGTCAGCGTTGAACCATTTTACGATACCAGTCATTTTACCGGACATAGTGTATTACCTTTAATAATTAAGTGTGCCTTTCGGCGATATGGCGTGCTTTACAGATTTTGAAGCGTTAAAGGAAATGTGCACTACGAGGGGTATCAACGATAACTCTTGAAGGGACTTGCCTTACTACACTGCTTTAATGGTCTGTACGTCAAACCGTTGATGTGCATTAAGCCACGCATTGGAGGTGGATGCAACAATTATTTTTCAAATTTATGATTAATCGGTCGGAAAACGGCCCTGTCATCAGGACCGTAAACATCAAAAAAGTTAATAAAACTCTATTCCATCAACTGCTTACTTAATGCCGGATTGGCCTGAATCAGACGCATTAATTTTAGTTCAGCACTGGAAGGCTTCACTCGTCTGGATTCCCATTCCTTTACCATCGCAACGGATACGCCCAAAACACGGGCGAAATCATCAATTTTTAACCCCGTTCCTTTGCGTAATTGCTCAATCTCGGTACAGGGCGTAGGTCTGTGCGTCAGGGTAATCTTCTGTGTTTCATCTTTAAAAACAATTTGTTCCAGGCTGCTCAACAGCTCAAGCATTGGATCTTTATATTCCATTGAAAACTCCTCAAATCACACTGCGGGATCGTGAATTGCATTGAAGCTCATTAAGAATAGTCGGGAAAAACTGACTCAGCGGGAAGCAGCCGGAGTGCGATTCGATTCAGCTTATCAATAACTGTGACTTATAGTTGCCTAACGATATGATTAATGCCGATATATTTCGCAGAATCCCGAATTGTAAAGATTCCGAAAATTTCACTTAGCGAAGAGAAGTAAGGTCCTGGCTAAAAAACGCAATAGCAATGCCTGTTTTTAACAATGAAACAACAAATTAACCTTCCTTCATTTTCTACATCATTTTCCCAGGAAGATTATGCATAAAGGGTATCTTGCAAGCTTGTCCTGGACTATCCTTGTCACGTCAGACACGCGTGTGTCGTTGTGCGCTTTTTTTGGGTGAAAGGAGTAAGAAAATGGCGACAGGAAAGTCCTGCTCTCGCTGGTTTGCGCCTCTTGCGGCGTTATTAATGGTAGTTAGCCTGAGTGGGTGTTTTGATAAAGAAGGCGATCAGCGTAAAGCGTTTATCGACTTCCTGCAGAATACAGTGATGCGTAGCGGTGAACGTCTACCAACCCTGACTGCCGATCAGAAAAAACAATTTGGTCCTTTTGTCTCTGATTACGCGATTCTGTATGGCTATTCCCAACAGGTGAATCAGGCGATGGATTCCGGTCTGCGTCCGGTTGTAGACAGCGTTAACGCAATTCGTGTACCACAGGATTATGTCACGCAAAGTGGTCCACTGCGTGAAATGAATGGTTCGCTGGGTGTATTGGCGCAACAGCTACAAAATGCGAAGTTGCAGGCCGATGCTGCGCACTCTGCGCTGAAACAGACTGATGACCTGAAACCGGTCTTTGATCAGGCATTCACCAAAGTGGTGACGACACCGGCTGATGCGTTACAACCGTTGATTCCGGCGGCACAAACCTTTACACAACAACTGGTAATGGTTGGTGACTATATTTCCCAGCAGGGTACTCAGGTAAGCTTTGTGGCGAATGGCATTCAGTTCCCGACTTCGCAGCAGGCGAGTGAATATAACAAACTGATTGCGCCATTACCGGCACAGCATCAGGCGTTTAATCAGGCCTGGACCGCAGCAGTAACTGCAACCCAATAAAGAGTAAAAGCCCGAGAGATTTTCGGGCTTTTCTTCACGCAGTCGCGGTTATTCCGCGACTTGCGGATTCACACAGTTCTTCTCGACATTCCCTTGTAACGCATTAATCAAATTATCCACCGCACAGGCGGCCATGCCATAACGCGTCTCATGAGTAGCAGAACCAATATGTGGGACTGCGACGACATTTGCCATTGAGAGCAGCGGTGAATCTACTGACAGTGGCTCTTGTTCGAAGACATCCAGTCCGGCGGCGTGAATTTCCCCTTTCTGCAATGCCGCAATCAGTGCATTTTCGTCAACCACCGGTCCACGTCCTGCATTAATGAAGATGGCGGAGGATTTCATTTTGGCGAATTGTTCAGCGCCAAACAGGTGATGCGTTTCTTCAGTTAGCGGCAGGATCAGGCAAACGAAATCCGATTCTTGTAACAGCGTATCCAGATCGCAATAACGGGCGTTAAAGCGTTCTTCGGCTTCTTTATGGTGGCGGCGAGCGTTATAGAGGATAGGCATGTTGAAGCCAAAGTGTGCCCGTTGTGCCAGTGCCATGCCGATCCGTCCCATCCCGACAATGCCAAGTGTTTTATGATGCACGTCGCTGCCGTACCAGTCCGGGCCAATGCTCGCGGTCCATTCGCCTGCTTTTACGCGTTCTGCTACCTCGACAACCCGACGCGCGGTACACAGCACCAACGCCATCAGCGTATCGGCCACCGTTTCCGTTAATACGGTTGGCGTATGCATTAGCAGGATTTTTCGGGCGGTAAGCGCATCGACATCGAAATTGTCGTAGCCTACAGAGATAGTTGATGTGGCACGCAGTTTCGGCATTTTGTCCAGCAACACGGCATCAACATTTTCATTTGAACCCAACAAGCCCTCGGCTTCGGCAAAAATATCCGCGTTTTGCGCAACGGTCTGTGGAGTGAGATCTGTCACCTGGTGAACGGTGAAATGCGCTTGCAGGCGTTGCAGTAAATCATCAGGTAAGGCTTTGTAGAGGATAACGGACGGCTTCATGCTTCTCTCCATTCACTGATAAGGCGATCACCTTAGCCTGAAAAAAGAAGCAGGAAAACCTAAGAATACCAGGTGATTGAATCACCACCTGGCATGAAAGTGATTACAGCGGGCTTAAGGTAATTTCTACGCGACGGTTTTGTGCTTTGCCTTCTGCGGTGCTATTGCTGGCGATCGGGTTAGCCGGGCCAAGACCCTGGGTACGAATACGGCTGGCGTCAACGCCCTGGGTAATCAACGCACTGGCAACGGAATCTGCACGCTGCTGCGACAGACGCATGTTCAGGTCATGACCACCAGTGCTGTCGGTGTAGCCAATCACGTTAACCGCCGTTTTCGGGTACTCTTTCAGTACCATTGCAACACCGGTCAGAGTGTTAGCACCTGCTGGTTTCAGAGTGGCGCTGCTGCTGTCGAAGGTCACATTGTTCGGCATGTTGAGGATAATGTTGTCCCCGCTGCGCGTTACGCTAACGCCTGTGCCGCGCATTTTGTCGCGCAGTTTCGCTTCCTGCACATCCATGTAATAGCCAACGCCGCCGCCCAGTGCCGCGCCTGCTGCTGCGCCAATCAGTGCGCCTTTACCACGATCTTTCTTCGAAGAAGAGAGTGCGCCAATGCCCGCGCCAACGAGAGAGCCCAGACCCGCGCCAATAGCAGATTTACCCGCTTCGCGTTCGCCGGTGTAAGGGTTAGTTGTACAGCCAGATACCGCCAGAGCGCCACTCACAACGGCGGCAATAAGATAAACACGTTTCTTCATTGTTAATCCTTAATAACCTTTTTATTCTTTGCCACGGGTTTCGTGGCGGAAGATTATGCCGTGTGAACATGAAGATTATTCCTGGGAATACTCGGAAATTTGTAAGTAATATTTAACTGCTCAATACATCTAACTTTTCAGGAGCCTTCGGTTTGGCCAACTCATCCTCACGTTATTCTGTTCTTACTGCCGCCCACTGGGGACCAATGCTGGTTGAAACCGACGGTGAAACAGTTTTCAGCTCGCGTGGTGCGTTAACCACAGGAATGGAAAACTCCTTGCAGAGTGCGGTTCGCGACCAGGTTCATAGCAATGCGCGGGTGCGATTTCCGATGGTGCGTAAAGGCTTTCTTGCGTCACCAGAAAATCCACAAGGGATTCGCGGGCAGGATGAATTTGTTCGCGTGAGTTGGGATGAGGCACTGGATCTTATTCACCAACAACACAAACGCATTCGCGGAGCTTATGGTTCAGCGTCGATTTTTGCCGGTTCCTACGGCTGGCGTTCAAATGGCGTGCTGCATAAAGCGTCAACCTTGTTACAACGCTATATGGCGCTGGCAGGCGGCTATACCGGCCATCTGGGGGATTATTCGACTGGCGCAGCACAGGCGATCATGCCGTATGTTGTGGGTGGTAGCGAAGTTTATCAGCAGCAGACCAGTTGGCCGCTGGTGCTTGAACATAGCGATGTGGTGGTGCTGTGGAGTGCTAACCCTCTAAATACACTGAAAATTGCGTGGAATGCATCCGATGAGCAGGGGCTTTCTTACTTTTCCGCACTGCGTGATAGCGGGAAAAAGCTGATCTGCATTGATCCCATGCGATCGGAAACCGTTGATTTCTTCGGCGATAAAATGGAATGGGTAGCACCGCATATGGGAACAGATGTGGCGCTGATGCTAGGGATCGCCCATACGCTGGTGGAAAACTGCTGGCACGACGAAGAGTTTCTGGCACGTTGTACTATCGGCTATGACGCCTTCGCTTCTTATTTACAGGGCGAGAGTGATGGCATAGCGAAAACTGCCGAATGGGCGGCGGAGATTTGTGGTGTTCCGGCAGATAAAATCCGCGAACTGGCGGCTATTTTCCATCAAAATACCACCATGCTGATGGCAGGATGGGGAATGCAGCGTCAGCAGTTTGGCGAGCAAAAGCACTGGATGCTCGTCACGCTGGCGGCAATGTTGGGGCAAATCGGTACACCAGGTGGCGGTTTTGGGCTTTCTTATCATTTTGCCAACGGTGGTAATCCCACGCGCCGTGCTGCGGTGCTTTCATCCATGCAGGGCAGTTTGCCGGGTGGTACGGATGCGGTAGATAAAATCCCCGTTGCCCGTATTGTCGAGGCTCTTGAAAATCCTGGTGGCGCATACCAACACAACGGCATGAATCGTCACTTTCCGGATATACGCTTTATCTGGTGGGCGGGCGGCGCCAATTTTACACATCATCAGGACACTAATCGTCTGATTCGAGCCTGGCAAAAACCGGAACTGGTGGTCATTGCAGAATGCTTCTGGACGGCGGCGGCGAAACATGCCGATATCGTCCTGCCTGCAACCACGTCTTTTGAGCGTAACGATCTCACCATGACCGGAGATTACAGCAATCAGCATCTTGTTCCGATGAAACAAGTCGTGCCGCCGCGTGACGAAGCGCGTAATGATTTCGACGTCTTTGCTGAATTAAGCGAACGTTGGGAGAAGGGTGGCTACGCGCGGTTTACGGAAGGGAAAACTGAGCTGCAATGGCTGGAAACTTTTTATAACGTCGCCCGACAACGAGGGGCAAGTCAGCAGGTTGAATTACCATCGTTTGACGCGTTTTGGGAAGCAAACCAATTCATTGAGATGCCGGAAAACCCAATCAGCGAACAGTTTATCCGGTTTGCTGATTTTCGCCGCGACCCACAGACGCATCCGTTAAAAACGGCCAGTGGTAAGATTGAAATCTTCTCGCTGCGTATCGCGGATTACGGTTACCCGGATTGTCCGGGGCATCCCATGTGGATGGAGCCGGATGAGTGGCAGGGCAATGCCGAACCGGAACAGTTGCAGGTACTTTCTGCCCATCCCGCACATCGTTTGCACAGCCAGCTAAATTACAGTTCTCTGCGTGAATTATATGCGGTGGCAAACCGTGAACCTGTCACCATTCACCCTGATGATGCACGAGCGCGAGGCATAAAAGAGGGCGACACGGTACGAGTGTGGAACTCGCGCGGGCAAATTCTTGCCGGCGCAGTCATTAGCGAAGGTATTAAACCTGGCGTGATTTGCATTCACGAAGGGGCATGGCCCGATCTGGATTTAACCGCTGGCGGCATTTGTAAAAACGGCGCTGTGAACGTGTTGACGAAAGATCTCCCCAGCTCGCGGCTGGGGAATGGATGCGCGGGTAACACGGCGTTAGCGTGGCTGGAGAAATACACTGGCCCGGAACTGCCACTTACGGCGTTTGATCCGCCTGCCAATCCATAATCCAGGTGGGAAGTTGGGTTTCTTCCTGCCAGGCGCAGTCGACAATATGGAATCCTTGCGCATGGTAGAAATTTATCGCGGGCTGGTTTTTCTGGTAAACCTCCAACAATAAATGGGGATGGCGTTGTTGCACATGTTGCATCAGCGCCTTACCAATACCGCGCCTGACGGCCTTTGGTGTGACAAACATCGCAGCCAAAAATCGTCCTTCCATCACGCTGACAAAACCGAGAAGCTTGCCGTCTTCTTCCCACACCCAGTTTTGCGCGTTGGCAAGATAAGCATCACGCACCAGCGGAATGCAGTCACGCCAGTAGCTTTCTTCTATGAAAGGATGTCCCCAGGTTGTACTTTCCAGCCATAATTCAAGGATCGCAGGTAATTCCAAACGTTGCGCTTCTCGAATCATTATTTCCTCCCCGGATGGCAACAGCAGCCAACGACATGATCGTTCACCAGTCCGCATGCCTGCATAAAGGAGTAACAAATCGTCGTACCAACAAATTTGAAGCCGCGTTTTTTCAGTGCTTTGGAAAGCGCATCAGAGGCGGGTGTTGAGGTGGGGATTTCGCTCAACGTTTTGGCTTGTGTCACCTGTGGTTGATGGTTTACGAACGACCAGACAAAGTCGGCAAACGGTTCGCCGTTCTGCTCCATTTGCAGGTATGCCCGTGCGTTACCAATTATCGCCTGAATTTTCCCACGATGGCGGATAATCCCGGCATCAAGCACCAGTCTTTCAACGTCCTCTTCCTGCATAGCCGCGACTTTTACCGGATCGAACTGATGAAAACAGGCGCGATAGTTTTCACGTTTTTTGAGAACGGTAATCCAGGATAACCCTGCCTGTTGTCCTTCAAGGCAGATCATTTCGAATAGTTTATTACTATTGGTTTCAGGCACGCCCCACTCATTATCGTGGTAGGCAATATAAAGCGGGTCCTGACTCACCCAGCCGCAACGTTCCATACTTTCCCTCGCTATGTACCAGATCGTAAATATTTCACCCTCTTGTCTTGACGCATCGGTGAAAAAGTCAATATTTAATACAGGGCTAAGATGCCCGATATCCTACATACAATGACAATAATATTGCCGAATTCGGCTCTTCCATGGAGTCGTGTTAATGATCATAAAAAAATGCGGTGGCCGCTGGCACTTAAGTCTGCTGGCGAGCGTGGTAATCAGTTCTTTTTTTCTCAACACAGCTTACGCCTGGCAACAAGAATATATCGTTGATACGCAACCAGGACATACCACTGAGCGTTATACCTGGGATAGCGATCACCAACCGGACTACAACGATATTTTGTCGCAACGTATTCAAAGTAGCCAAAGAGCGCTGGGACTGGAAGTTAATCTGGCGGAAGAAACCCCTGCGGATGTGACCAGCAGTATGAGTATGGGCTGGAACTTTCCTTTATATGAGCAGGTTACAACGGGTCCAGTCGCCGCATTACATTACGATGGCACAACCACCTCCATGTATAACGAGTTTGGCGACAGTACTGCAACGCTGACTGATCCGTTATGGCATGCCAGCGTCAGTACGTTAGGATGGCGTGTTGATTCCCGACTTGGCGATTTCCGTCCCTGGGCGCAAATCAGCTACAACCAGCAATTTGGTGAAAATATCTGGAAGGCTCAATCAGGCCTAAGTCGCATGACGGCGACAAATCAGAATGGTAATTGGCTTGATGTGACCGTAGGAGCCGATATGTTGCTTAACCAACATATTGCCGCCTATGCCGCGTTATCCCAGGCGGAGAATAGCGCCAATGATAGTGATTATTTATATACCATGGGCGTGAGTGCCAGATTTTAACGTATTTGTTACAACTATGGGCTGCTAATAACAACCATTGCAATGATAGTGTGTGCTAACTGACCAAATAATTATTGCGGTGAATATTTGTCACGTCATTCATTCCTGAACTAAGGCATTTCATTCCGTTTTGATGGCATTTCATGCCGTTTTTTCCCCTGCATAAAATGCACTTCGTTATGTTTGTCGGCAGAGAATTTTCCTTTTTACTACCGCAGGAATACTGCCATGACACCTTCAAACTATCAGCGTACGCGCTGGCTTACCCTTATCGGTACCATTATCACCCAGTTTGCGCTGGGGTCAGTTTATACCTGGAGCCTGTTTAATGGCGCGCTCTCTGCCAAACTGGATGCGCCGGTCAGTCAGGTTGCTTTCTCCTTCGGCCTGTTGAGTCTGGGACTGGCAATTTCTTCTTCTGTTGCTGGCAAGTTACAGGAACGTTTTGGTGTCAAGCGCGTCACAATGGCTTCCGGTATTCTGCTGGGGGTAGGTTTCTTCCTTACCGCGCATTCCAACAGCCTAATGATGCTGTGGTTAAGCGCCGGTGTGCTGGTTGGTCTGGCAGATGGTGCGGGTTATCTGCTGACCCTTTCTAACTGCGTGAAGTGGTTCCCGGAGCGTAAAGGTCTGATCTCCGCATTCGCCATTGGTTCTTATGGCCTGGGAAGCCTGGGTTTCAAATTCATCGACACACAACTGCTGGAAACGGTCGGTCTGGAAAAAACCTTTGTAATTTGGGGCGCGATTGCGTTGGTGATGATTGTCTTTGGCGCGACGTTAATGAAAGATGCGCCGAAACAGGAAGTGAAAACCAGTAATGGCGTAGTAGAGAAGGACTACACCCTGGCAGAGTCTATGCGTAAACCGCAATACTGGATGCTGGCGGTCATGTTCCTCACGGCCTGCATGAGCGGTCTGTATGTGATTGGTGTGGCGAAAGATATTGCTCAGAGCCTGGCGCATCTTGATGCAATTTCCGCGGCCAACGCAGTAACGGTTATTTCTATTGCTAACCTTTCTGGTCGTCTGGTATTGGGCATTCTGTCTGACAAAATCGCCCGTATCCGCGTCATCACTATTGGACAGGTGATTTCGCTGGTGGGTATGGCGGCCCTGCTGTTTGCACCATTGAATGCAGTGACGTTCTTCGCGGCGATTGCCTGTGTGGCGTTTAACTTCGGTGGCACAATTACCGTTTTCCCGTCACTGGTCAGTGAGTTCTTCGGCCTCAATAACCTGGCGAAAAACTACGGCGTGATTTATCTCGGCTTCGGTATCGGTAGTATCTGCGGTTCGATTATCGCCTCACTGTTTGGCGGCTTCTATGTGACTTTCTACGTCATTTTTGCCCTGCTGATTCTGTCATTGGCGCTTTCAACGACCATTCGCCAGCCAGAGATCAGAGTGTTGCGCGAAGTACATGGTTGAGTTTAGCGACAGGTTTTAGACTTGTCCTGAGATTAAAAGGGCCATAAAGCTGGCCCTTTAAAGCGTTCAATTACCACATAAGTCTCCTTTCATACTTGTATTTTTGTAAATTTGTGCTTCAAGTACACTCTTTCCCCACACTTTTTCCCTTTGCTGTGGTCTACTTATCAGCGTGTGCAGATTTTCCTTATCTGACGACCTTCGCACTTTTCCCTTGCCTGGCTTGAAAGGCCATAATGCAGGGTGTTATCACCTGTTTTTCCAGGGTTTGTTTGCATGAGATATATCAAAACGATAACGCAGCAAAAGCTAAGCTTTTTGCTCGCTGTCTATATCGGTCTGTTTATGAATTGCGCAGTCTATTTCCGTCGGTTTGACGGTTACGCGCATAACTTCACTTTTCTTAATGGCGTCTCGGCGGTTATCGAACTGGCAGGGACGGTTCTGGCAACCTTCTTCTTTTTACGTTTAATTTCACTCTTTGGCAGAACGGCCTGGAAAGTGCTGGCTTCATTGCTGGTGCTGATTTCTGCCGGGGCCAGCTACTACATGACATTTATGAATGTCATGATTGGCTACGGGATTGTTGCTTCGGTGATGACCACCGACATTGATCTGTCGAAAGAAGTGGTTGGCTGGACGCTTATTGCATGGGTTGTACTGGTGAGTATTATCCCGTTGCTATTTATCTGGATGAACCGCTCACAAGACACTTTCTGGCGCCAACTTTGTACCCCGAAAACTCGCTGGCGTAGTGCGCTTACCGTGCTTTTGGCGGGCTTGTTGGTATGGGGCCCAATTCGTCTGATGGATGTAGTGCAAAAGCGTGCAGATCGTTTGGCCGGAGTGGATATGCCGAGCTACGGCGGCGTGCTGGCGAACTCTTATCTGCCTTCTAACTGGCTTTCTGCGTTGGGGCTGTATGCCTGGGCGCAAGTGGATGAATCGTCAGACAATCGGTCGCTGATGAATCCGGCAAAAAAATTCACCTATACCCCGACGCAAAATCTCGACGATACCTATGTGGTTTTCATTATTGGCGAAACTACGCGTTGGGATCATATGGGGATGCTGGGCTACGAGCGGGATACCACGCCGAAGCTGGCCAAAGAGAAAAACCTGGTGATGTACCGTGGTTATTCTTGTGATACCGCGACTAAATTATCACTACGCTGTATGTTTGTGCGTGAAGGTGGAACGGAAGATAACCCACAACGTACGCTTAAAGAGCAGAACGTATTTGCGGTTCTCAAACAGCTGGGCTTTAGCTCTGATTTATACGCCATGCAGAGTGAGATGTGGTTCTACAGCAACACCATGGCTGACAACATTGCCTATCGCGAGCAAATTGCAGCAGAGCCGCGTAACCGTGGGAAAGCGGTGGACGATATGTTGCTGGTCAATGAGATCGAGCGTTCTCTGGAGAAAAAACCAGAAGGTAAGCATCTGATTGTGCTGCATACCAAAGGGTCACACTACAACTATACTCAACGTTACCCTCGTGAGTTTGCCCAGTGGAAGCCAGAGTGCTATGCCATTGACCGTAAATGCCCACGAGCGCCGATGATTAACTCATATGATAACTCCATCACCTATGTTGATCATTTTATCGACACGGTTATCGACAAATTCCGCGATAAGAAGGCCATTATTTTCTATGCAGCGGACCACGGTGAGTCAATTAACGAGCGTGAGCACTTGCATGGCACACCACGCGAATATGCGCCACCGGAGCAGTTCCGCGTACCGATGATGGTCTGGATGTCGGATAAATATCTGGAGAATCCGGCCAACGCGCAGGCATTCGCGCAGCTGAAAAAAGAGGCGGATATCAAAGTGCCACGCCGTCATGTAGAACTGTACGACACCATTTTAGGTTGCCTTGGTTATACTTCACCGGACGGTGGTATCAACGAAAACAACAACTGGTGTCGAATCCCTCAGGCGAAGAAGGCAGAAGCTAACTAAATGCACTGCTGAGTTTCTCGCCGATCAAAAGGCATTTTGCTATTAAGGGATTGACGAGGGCGTATCTGCGCAGTAAGATGCGCCCCGCATTCGGTGATTGGCGCAGCCTGGTAGCGCACTTCGTTCGGGACGAAGGGGTCGGAGGTTCGAATCCTCTATCACCGACCAAATTCGAAAAGCCTGCTCAGCGAGCAGGCTTTTTTGCATTTGTAGCCCGTGAGGATGAGAACCTCCGAGGGCAGGGAGGTTCGACTCGAGCGAAGCGAGAGAACGTTGCGTCAGCAACGGCCCGCAGGGCGAGCCACGAAGTGGCGAGTAATCCTCTATCACCGACCAATTTAGAAAAACCAGCCTATGGGCTGGTTTTTTGCTTTCTGTGACCCGCTTTAAAGTAGGTCTGATAAGACGCGGTAGCGTCGCATCAGGCAACGGCACCGCACTTATTGTCGGATGCGGCGCGACCGCCTTATCGACCTACACACCACACATTTCCCTGCCAAATTTGCGCCCCATATCTCACTATCCATTAACGGATTTGTGACAGAATCCATTGTCTTTTTCTATATTTGCTTAAATCTTTTTTTGCGTTACTTATGGCTGGCGCTGGCATTTTCCGCTGTGCGGTTTAGCGTTCATGGTATTAATCGCTCAGATATCCACCTTTCCATCAGATTTTTTTCACTAAATGCATAAAACTTAATCACCAATTGTTGCCAAATATTAAGCTGATTGTTCTGGTTATGTTGGCGTAGCACAAATTTCTCTGCTGCAAATAGTTGTTTGAAGTTTTTTTTAATCTTTGTTTGTGGATTCTCACCGTTGGTGTAAATCCCGGTGGGCTGTATTGACGTTTTCACATTCTGTTGACAGATTGTAGGTCACGAGGGGCATTTTATGGAGGATCCGCACTGTAACACTGATGTTAATTAGTACGGCATCCCCACCTCATAACGTTGACCCGACCGGGCAAAAAACAAAAAAGGTCAGGCAGCGACAACCCACTGCAAAGGGTTAAAACAACAAACATCACAATTGGAGCAGAATAATGCGTATTTCCTTGAAAAAGTCAGGGATGCTGAAGCTTGGTCTCAGCCTGGTGGCTATGACCGTCGCAGCAAGTGTTCAGGCTAAAACTCTGGTTTATTGCTCAGAAGGATCTCCGGAAGGGTTTAACCCGCAGCTGTTTACCTCCGGCACCACCTATGACGCCTCTTCCGTACCACTTTATAACCGTCTGGTTGAATTTAAAATCGGCACCACCGAAGTGATTCCTGGCCTCGCTGAAAAGTGGGAAGTCAGCGAAGACGGTAAAACCTATACCTTCCATCTGCGTAAAGGTGTGAAGTGGCACGACAATAAAGAATTCAAACCGACGCGCGAAATGAACGCTGATGACGTGGTGTTCTCGTTCGATCGTCAGAAAAACGCGCAAAACCCGTACCATAAAGTTTCTGGCGGCAGCTACGAATACTTCGAAGGCATGGGCTTACCGGAGCTGATCAGCGAAGTGAAAAAGGTGGACGACAACACCGTTCAGTTCGTGCTGACTCGCCCGGAAGCGCCGTTCCTCGCTGACCTGGCAATGGACTTCGCCTCTATTCTGTCAAAAGAATATGCAGACGCGATGATGAAAGCCGGTACGCCGGAAAAACTGGACCTCAACCCAATCGGCACCGGCCCGTTCCAGTTACAGCAGTATCAAAAAGATTCCCGTATTCGCTACAAAGCGTTTGATGGCTACTGGGGTACCAAACCGCAGATCGATACGCTGGTCTTCTCAATTACCCCTGACGCTTCCGTGCGTTACGCGAAATTGCAGAAAAATGAATGCCAGGTAATGCCGTACCCGAACCCGGCAGATATCGCTCGCATGAAGCAGGATAAATCCATCAACCTGATGGAAATGCCGGGGCTGAACGTCGGTTATCTCTCGTATAACGTGCAGAAAAAACCACTGGATGACGTGAAAGTTCGCCAGGCTCTGACCTACGCAGTGAACAAAGATGCGATCATCAAAGCGGTTTATCAGGGCGCGGGCGTAGCAGCGAAAAACCTGATCCCGCCAACCATGTGGGGCTATAACGATGACGTTCAGGACTACACCTACGATCCTGAAAAAGCGAAAGCCTTGCTGAAAGAAGCGGGTCTGGAAAAAGGTTTCTCCATCGACCTGTGGGCGATGCCCGTACAACGTCCGTATAACCCGAACGCTCGCCGCATGGCAGAGATGATTCAGGCTGACTGGGCGAAAGTCGGCGTGCAGGCCAAAATCGTCACCTACGAATGGGGTGAGTATCTCAAGCGTGCGAAAGATGGCGAGCACCAGACGGTAATGATGGGCTGGACTGGCGATAACGGGGATCCGGATAACTTCTTCGCTACCCTGTTCAGCTGCGCCGCCTCTGAACAAGGCTCCAACTACTCAAAATGGTGCTACAAACCGTTTGAAGATCTGATTCAACCGGCGCGTGCCACCGACGACCACAACAAGCGCGTTGAACTGTACAAACAAGCACAGGTGGTGATGCACGATCAGGCTCCGGCACTGATCATCGCTCACTCCACCGTGTTTGAACCGGTACGCAAAGAAGTTAAAGGCTATGTGGTTGATCCATTAGGCAAACATCACTTCGAAAACGTCTCTATCGAATAATTAAAAGCCATACAAGACTGATGGCAAAGGCAAAACTGCCTGATGCGCTCCGCTTATCAGGCCTACGAAAATTCTGCAATGTATTGAGTTTGCAAGATTTTGTAGGCCGGATAAGGCGTTAACGCCGCATCCGGCATAAACAAAGCGCACTTTGTCAACAATCTGCATACCCGGTGGTGCTGTGCCTCTGCGCGCAGCGCCATCCGGCAGCAATACTTCATTCTCTGTCCGGCACGGGCGGGAATTGATTTGTGAGCAATACAGACACGCAGTTCCAGGCTGCGGGTCACTACAGAGAATCCGGGTTATGTTGCAGTTTATTCTCCGACGTTTGGGACTCGTCATCCCCACGTTTATCGGTATTACCCTTCTCACATTTGCCTTTGTCCACATGATCCCGGGCGATCCGGTGATGATCATGGCGGGTGAACGTGGGATCTCCCCAGAGCGTCACGCGCAATTGCTGGCAGAACTCGGCTTGGATAAACCGATGTGGCAGCAGTATCTCCATTACATTTGGGGCGTAATGCACGGCGATTTAGGCATTTCGATGAAAAGCCGTATCCCGGTTTGGGAAGAGTTCGTGCCACGCTTCCAGGCTACGCTGGAACTTGGCGTCTGCGCGATGATTTTTGCGACCGCGGTCGGCATTCCGGTTGGCGTGCTGGCGGCGGTTAAACGCGGTTCCATTTTCGATCACACAGCGGTTGGCCTGGCGCTGACAGGTTATTCAATGCCTATCTTCTGGTGGGGCATGATGCTGATCATGCTGGTTTCAGTGCACTGGAACCTGACGCCCGTCTCCGGTCGCGTGAGCGACATGGTGTTCCTCGATGATTCCAATCCGTTAACTGGTTTTATGCTGATCGACACCGCCATCTGGGGTGAAGACGGTAACTTTATCGATGCCGTCGCCCATATGATCCTGCCCGCGATTGTGCTGGGTACGATACCGCTGGCGGTGATTGTGCGTATGACGCGCTCCTCGATGCTGGAAGTGCTGGGTGAAGATTATATCCGCACCGCGCGCGCCAAAGGGCTGACCCGCCTTAGGGTGATTATCGTCCACGCGCTGCGTAACGCCATGCTGCCGGTGGTAACTGTTATTGGCCTGCAGGTGGGAACATTGCTCGCAGGCGCGATTCTGACCGAAACCATCTTCTCGTGGCCCGGTCTGGGGCGCTGGTTGATTGACGCGCTGCAACGCCGCGATTATCCGGTAGTGCAGGGCGGCGTATTGCTGGTGGCAACGATGATTATCCTCGTCAACCTGCTGGTCGATCTGCTGTACGGCGTGGTGAACCCGCGTATTCGTCATAAGAAGTAAGGGGACATCATGTCACAGATTACTGAAAATAAAGTGATTAGCGCACCGGTGCCGATGACCCCGTTACAGGAGTTCTGGCACTATTTTAAACGCAACAAAGGCGCGGTCGTCGGGCTGGTTTACGTCGTCATCGTGCTGTTTATCGCGATCTTTGCCAACTGGATTGCGCCGTATAACCCGGCAGAACAGTTCCGCGATGCGCTACTCGCCCCGCCAGCCTGGCAGGAAGGCGGCAGCATGGCGCACTTGCTCGGTACAGATGACGTCGGTCGTGACGTTATGTCGCGCCTGATGTACGGCGCGCGCTTGTCGCTGCTGGTTGGCTGTCTGGTGGTTGTGTTATCGCTGATTATGGGCGTTATTCTCGGCCTGATCGCCGGTTACTTCGGCGGCCTGGTCGATAACATCATCATGCGCGTGGTCGATATCATGCTGGCGCTGCCAAGTCTGCTGCTGGCGTTGGTGCTGGTGGCGATTTTCGGCCCGTCGATTGGTAACGCCGCGCTGGCGCTAACCTTCGTTGCCTTGCCACACTATGTGCGCTTAACTCGCGCCGCCGTGCTGGTGGAGGTGAATCGCGATTACGTCACCGCGTCTCGCGTGGCAGGTGCCGGGGCGCTGCGCCAGATGTTTATCAATATTCTTCCCAACTGCCTTGCACCGCTGATTGTTCAGGCGTCGCTCGGCTTCTCTAACGCCATTCTCGATATGGCTGCTCTTGGTTTCCTCGGCATGGGCGCGCAGCCGCCAACACCGGAGTGGGGCACCATGCTCTCCGATGTGTTGCAGTTCGCGCAAAGCGCCTGGTGGGTCGTGACCTTCCCCGGTCTGGCGATCCTACTGACGGTGCTGGCATTTAACCTGATGGGTGACGGTCTGCGTGACGCGCTCGATCCCAAACTGAAGCAGTAAGAGGTTCGAGATGGCGTTATTAAATATAGATAAATTATCGGTGCATTTCGGCGACGAAAGCGCACCGTTCCGCGCCGTAGACCGCATCAGCTACAGCGTAAAACAGGGCGAAGTGGTCGGGATTGTCGGCGAATCCGGTTCCGGTAAATCAGTCAGTTCGCTGGCGATTATGGGGTTGATTGATTATCCGGGCCGCGTGATGGCGGAAAAGCTGGAGTTTAATGGCCAGGATTTGCAGCGTATCTCAGAAAAAGAGCGCCGCAACCTGGTGGGTGCCGAAGTGGCGATGATCTTCCAGGACCCGATGACCAGTCTTAACCCGTGCTACACCGTGGGCTTCCAGATTATGGAAGCGATTAAGGTGCATCAGGGCGGTAACAAAAGTACCCGCCGTCAGCGGGCGATTGATCTGCTTAATCAGGTCGGTATTCCCGATCCGGCTTCGCGTCTGGATGTTTACCCGCATCAGCTTTCCGGCGGCATGAGCCAGCGAGTGATGATCGCGATGGCGATTGCCTGTCGGCCAAAACTGCTGATTGCCGATGAACCGACCACCGCACTGGACGTGACCATTCAGGCGCAAATCATCGAACTGTTGCTGGAGTTGCAGCAAAAAGAGAACATGGCGCTGGTGTTAATTACCCATGATCTGGCGCTGGTGGCGGAAGCGGCGCATAAAATCATCGTGATGTATGCAGGCCAGGTGGTGGAAACGGGCGATGCTCACGCCATCTTCCGTGCGCCGCGTCATCCGTATACTCAGGCATTGCTGCGTGCGCTGCCGGAATTTGCTCAGGACAAAGAACGTCTGGCATCGTTGCCTGGCGTCGTTCCCGGCAAGTACGACCGCCCGAACGGCTGCCTGCTTAACCCGCGCTGCCCCTATGCCACTGACAGATGTCGCGCTGAAGAACCGGCGCTGAATATGCTCGCTGACGGGCGTCAGTCCAAATGCCATTACCCACTTGATGATGCCGGGAGGCCGACACTATGAGTACGCAAGAGGCCACCTCGCAACAACCGCTGTTGCAGGCTATCGACCTGAAAAAACATTACCCGGTGAAGAAAGGCATGTTCGCGCCGGAACGTCTGGTGAAGGCGCTGGATGGCGTTTCGTTTAACCTTGAACGTGGTAAAACGCTGGCGGTAGTAGGTGAATCTGGCTGCGGTAAATCGACCCTCGGTCGGTTGCTGACGATGATTGAAACACCTACCGGCGGTGAACTGTATTACCAGGGGCAGGATCTGCTCAAGCACGATCCACAGGCGCAGAAGCTGCGTCGGCAGAAAATCCAGATCGTCTTCCAGAATCCCTACGGTTCACTGAATCCGCGTAAAAAAGTCGGGCAAATTCTTGAAGAGCCGCTGCTGATTAATACCAGCTTAAGCAAAGAACAGCGTCGGGAAAAAGCCCTGTCGATGATGGCAAAAGTTGGCCTGAAAACCGAGCATTACGACCGCTATCCGCATATGTTTTCCGGCGGTCAGCGTCAGCGTATCGCCATTGCCCGTGGTCTGATGCTCGACCCGGATGTGGTGATTGCCGATGAACCGGTTTCTGCGCTGGACGTCTCGGTGCGTGCGCAGGTGCTCAACCTGATGATGGATTTGCAGCAGGAGTTGGGGCTGTCTTATGTCTTCATCTCGCACGACCTGTCGGTGGTGGAGCACATTGCTGATGAAGTGATGGTGATGTACCTGGGCCGCTGCGTGGAGAAGGGAACGAAGGACCAAATCTTTAATAACCCGCGCCATCCGTACACTCAGGCGCTGCTCTCCGCTACACCACGCCTGAACCCGGACGATCGCCGCGAGCGCATCAAACTCACCGGTGAACTGCCAAGCCCGCTGAATCCACCGCCGGGCTGCGCCTTCAACGCCCGCTGTCGTCGACGCTTCGGCCCCTGCACCCAGTTGCAGCCGCAGCTAAAAGACTACGGCGGTCAACTGGTTGCCTGCTTTGCTGTTGATCAGGATGAAAATCCGCAGAAGCCAGCTGTATAACCCACCCGATGAGACCGGTTTTCATGCTGGTCTCATGTCAAATATGACCCTCTTGTGCTTTAACTATCACTTATAGATCTTTTGTGACCATTTTTTGTTGTCAATGTGTTATATATGAGCTAAATTATAACCATTAATAAAAAATGGTTCATTTATGATGCTTAACGAATTCATTTAACCATAAATGATCTTTTTTGTCTTTTATCAATTGAAAGGTTCTTTAATGATCTACACGGGGTCACAGAATCTGGCTCAAGAGTTGAAAGCGATCGGCGACCAGCTCCAGGAGTTACAGAAGAAACTTATCCAGGGGCCGAATATTAGTCAACCACGCCCCCTCCGGACCATTGAGACTCCCCGTCATTTGGGGGAACAACTGAACGCACGTCGCAAAGAATTGGGCATTGATTTATACACCCTTGAACTACAAACAGGGATCTCAACGTCCACGTTAAAGCGACTTTTTAAGGATCCTGAACAGGTTAAATTCGGCAGTGTGTTTGCGGTGGCGAACGTTCTTGGAGTGAAACTATGCATCGACGAGTGAAAGTGTTGCTCTATGGTCAGGTAGTGGGTGAACTCTCTCAGAACGACAGTGGTTTTTTGTTCCAGTACGCCCCGGATTACCACGGACCGGCAATCTCAATCAGTCTGCCCGTCGCACAGCGTCAGTTTCCCAGTGAGACGTTGCATCCTTATTTTGCCTCACTGGCGCCAGAAGGATGGCTGCGTCAACGCTACAGCCAGATACAGCACCGTGACGAAAACGATCCGCTGGGAATGCTTATTGATAACGGCAAGAATCTGCTGGGGGCAATCCAGATTTTACCTTGGGAGGAATAATGGCGAATTGTCGCATTCTGTTAACGCCGCTGAATGAACGTGACGAACAGCGCGGATATTCGACACAGGGGTTGAAGCGCCTGAGCGGCACTGCAAAATTGAATCCTCGGCTGGGGTTTACGCGAACTCAGTTTGTGCAGGAACTTCCGCGTCAACAAAAAGGGATGAGTATTTCCGGTTACCAGCCCAAATTGCAATTAGTGCTGGATGAAGGAGAGTTCCGCGTCGTAGATCATCAGGGAAATTTTATCCTTAAGCCCTCTCCAGCCGACTTTCCCGGTTTGGCCGAAAATGAACACGCAACAATGACATTGATGTCTCGTTTGGGATTTGACGTACCTGTGCATGGCCTGCTGAGTTTTGCACCACAATCAGAGGAGAAGCTTGAATACGCGTTTGTTATCCGGCGCTATGACCGGGATGACAAGGGGCAGCCAGTGCATCAGGAGCAACTTGATGGCGCGATGCAGATTACAGATAAATATGGCAAAACGGGAAATGATAACGAGCAATACGTCAGCTATGAAACGCTGGCCCGATTTTTAATTGCCCATGTTAACGACAACATCGCATTTAAAATCGATCTCTTTCGTCGCATTGTTTACGCCTGGTTGCTGGGTAATAACGACATGCATTTACGAAACTTTGGCTTAGTGTACTCCGATGGTTTGATGCCAGCGTTAGCGCCGGTGTATGACTTTGTTTCTGTCGCTCCCTATCCGGAATATTTTCACTCAAACTATCTGGCGCTGCCGTTATTGACGCGAGAAGAAGGCGGTCGGGAGCTGGCTCCTGGATTTCACAGTGATTATGGCGAGTATATCGGGCAGGACTTTTTGCTGTTGGGTGAATCAATGGGGTTAGCGCCCAGATTGCTGGAAAAACTCTTTCAGGATATACGTAAAGAAAATACCATTGTTATGGAAACGTATGAACAGTCCTTTATGACTCAGGAGCATATCCAGGCTGTACTGAAATGCTATCGACATCGTCTGGGGCTGCTGTGAGCAGCCCCCGTTACTTTTACTCAATCAGCTTCAACAGCGGCGAAAAGCACAGCAAAATGCCATAAAACAGGATAAGCCATGTTTTTAGCCCGCGTAGTTTTTTCAGTTGTGAAACTTTAGAGATCAGGAAAAACGGAATCAGGCACGACACAATGCCATATAACGGGCTTCCTAACTGAAAGAACACCAGCACCGATACACGAAACGAAACCCAAATCGTCAACGTAATGACGATAAAAGCGCAAATTGCCAGAGTCAGCATATGCGAGTTAATTTTCTGGGTATCAATAATTCGGCTTAACAGATTGAGAATAATGCCTTTAATGGCCTCGTGGAAACCGAGGTAAATGCCAAAGAATGCGGTCAGTACGGCAAAGATATTCAGCACCGTAGAGGTGATATGAATGATATGCCCGGGGATCACCTGCGCGGCTAGTGCCAGTGCCGAGATATTTTGTTCAAAGGCAGAAACGGCTTCTTCGTGGCTTATTGAGAAGGTAAACGAAAAGGCAAAAAACAGGATCACCGCGATGAGCGTGATATAGCTAATCCGGTGGGTACGCAGCGCGAGCCGAGTTGCCAGTACTTTATCTGTTTCCCGTTTACGATAGGCAATATTCATCGGGTTAAGCACCTGAATAAATACCGCAGAGAAGAAACAAAATGGAATGGTGAGCAGGACGTCGCGGAAAAATATGGAGGCTTGTGGGAAGGCGGTTATATTGGCGAAATTCCAGTGCGGGATCATCGCAAAACCGAACACGACAATAATGCCGACTTTGACCACCACCATTGGCCCGGAGATCTTAAACAGCAACCTTTCACCACCAGACGCAATCGCCACCAGTACGGCGAAAATAGCGACTTTATAAAGTAGAGATTGTGAAAGATCGGCATCGGTTAAACCGAAGGTTTTCAGGTATGAGGCGCTGTCGAAAACCACGGAGAGAGAGTAGATAAAAATCCCGTGGATAATCATCAAAAAGTAGATAACCCCGAGGAAAATTCCCCAGTTTTTGCCCAGGTAATGACTGATAATATCTGTATAGTCATTACAGGAATCACTTTCTGAAAGTGTCTTTAAATAAATGTCCTGCACTATCCAGGTTGCCGGATAAGCAATGATTGCAGCGGTAATAAATACCCAAATCCCCTTCAGGCCAATTTGTACCGGCATCAGCACGGTTCCGGCACCAATCGCCATTCCTATACATAATAAAACCCAGCCGAAGTCGTAGCGCGTAAACGGCAATTTGTGATCGTGTAATGGTTGTGTGTTGTGCTGCATAAAGTCCTGTCCAGAAAGAAGTCAGCCTCGTAAAAATGAATAACCCCAGCTTCTCTTGCGCAACTGGTAGAGAAGTTGAATACGCAGTGTGTAACGAATGAGACAACAGATTCACTGGGGAGATTGCGAGGAGGCGCAATTCTACAAAATTGCGCATTTCACTACCAGTCTGGAGTCAGCTCGGATATGAACTGCAACTATTGTAAACAAAGAAATTAAGCTGGAAGGCATCACGCAATGAGGAAAATTGCCAGATGCTGACGGTAAAACGCAATCGTAGAATCAGCGGCAAGCCGGAAGGATTCCGGTGAGGCGCAATGTTGCGGGGGCTTTATCCCCGGCGGCATTGGTTGCTGGAAAGAGAAAACCCCCGCACGTTGCAGGTCTGCACCTGGCAACATCACGGGGGCCATTCTTGATAGTAGACAACTCAAGGATAGCCGCGAAACGTTGTCATTACAACAGAGGCGGCTATATGACGCTCGCAGAGTTGGGCATGGCCTTCTGGCACGATTTAGCGGCTCCGGTCATTGCTGGCATTCTCGCCAGCCTGATCGTGAGCTGGCTGAATAAGCGGAAGTAATATGCGACGCGGGCGTCAGGCTGCCGTAATGGCAATTTGCGCCCGGACCAGGCCGCAGGGGTGAAACTCTGCGGCCTTTTTCGTAAGAAAAATGCAACGGTTGCAAGCGGATAATATTCTGCGGAATGCGCTACACAATATGAAAGATTGATGGATTTGGAAGCACAAAAACGGTCGTAGAATCAGCGACAAGCCGGAAGGATTCCGGTGAGGCGCAATGTTGCGGGGGCTTTATCCCTGGTGGCATTGGTTGCTGGAGAGAGAAAACCCCCGCACGTTGCAGGTATGCACCTGACAGCATCACGGGGGCCATTCTTGCATCTAGACCATTCAAGAATAGCCGCGAAACGTTGTCATTACAACAGAGGCGGCTATATGACGCTCGCAGAGTTGGGCATGGCCTTCTGGCACGATTTAGCGGCTCCGGTCATTGCTGGCATTCTCGCCAGCCTGATTGTGAGCTGGCTGAATAAGCGGAAGTAATATGTCATGCGGGCGTCAGGCTGCCGTAATGGCAATTTGCGCCCGGACCAGGCCGCAGGGGTGAAACCCTGCGGCCTTTTTCGTAAGAAAAATGTAACGGTTGCAAGCGAATAATATTCTGCGGAATGCGTAGCTCAGAGTGAAGAAGTGACGGATTCCGGAACAGAAAAACAATCGTAGAATCAGCGGCAAGCCGGAAGGATTCCGGTGAGGCGCAATGTTGCGGGGGCTTTATCCCCGGTGGCATTGGTTGCTGGAGAGAGAAAACCCCCGCACGTTGCAGGTGTGCACCTGACAACATCACGGGGGCTAATCTTGAACCTAGACCACTCAAGGATAGCCGCGAAACGTTGTCATTACAACAGAGGCGGCTATATGACGCTCGCAGAGTTGGGCATGGCCTTCTGGCACGATTTAGCGGCTCCGGTCATTGCTGGCATTCTCGCCAGCCTGATCGTGAGCTGGCTGAATAAGCGGAAGTAATATGTCATGCGGGCGTCAGGCTGCCGTAATGGCAATTTGCGCCCGGACCAGGCCGCAGGGGGGAACTCTGCGGCCTTTTTCGTAAGAAAAATGTAACGGTTGCAAGCGGATAATATTCTGCGGAATGCGCAGCACAGAGTGAAGAAGTGACGGATTCCGGAACAGAAAAACAATCGTAGAATCAGCGGCAAGCCGGAAGGATTCCGGTGAGGCGCAATGTTGCGGGGGCTTTATCCCCGGCGGCATTGGTTGCTGGAAAGAGAAAACCCCCGCACGTTGCAGGTGTACACCTGACAATATGACGGGGGCCATTCTTGAACATCAACAACTCAAGGATAGCCGCGAAATGTTGTCATTACAACAGAGGCGGCTATATGACGCTCGCAGAGTTGAGCATGGCCTTCTGGCATGATTTAGCGGCTCCGGTCATTGCTGGCATTCTCGCCAGTCTGATCGTGAGCTGGCTGAATAAGCGGAAGTAACGTGTCATGCGGGCGTCAGGCTGCCGTAATGGCAATTTGCGCCCGGTCCAGGCCGCAGGGGGAAACTCTGCGGCCTTTTTCGTAATTACTGCGGATAAGGCACCCAGTCGCCACCGTTCAGGCGAACATACGGTTTATTTTGATATTGAATGACCACCGCATTCGAGTTCTCGGAAACAGGCGCAGTCTGTGGTAATCCACTAGTGAGTTTTTTCCAGTCAACATTGTCTTCGGTGAAAATCTTGCCATCGAGAACGCGAACCACCAGATCAGAGATTGCCAGGAAGCTGCTTGGTTGGTCGATGACAATTGGCGCGCCTGATGTGGTGTTTTCATACCGAAGAATTTCACGCCAACCGGTACATCAGTGATTGCCGGGCTGGGGATATCACGCAAACCAGAAACTTGCATTCTGTCACCTTTCAACGCGCCACCGTGTTCCGGTACTACGACGACCATCACTTTACGACCCGATTTCTCCAGTTCAGTAAAGAAGGCGTCCAGTTCATCAAAGAACTTCTGCGCTCGCGCTTTGTAATCCGCTGTTTTGCTGACGCCCGGATAATGGTTGCCGTCATGCAGTGGAAGCGTGTTGTAGAACGTGGCGCTACGGCTGTTTTTATCTTTTTCGGTAACGTCCAGCCAGCGGTTAAGCACGGCAGTATCGTCATAAACCGGCGAACCATCAAAGCCCAGCAAAATGACGGGAAGATTTGTTTGATCCATCAATTCGGTCTGCATACCGCCGTTTTCGCGAACTTCTTTCAGGAAGCCGCCAAACTGGCCGTTATGTCCCATCATCAGGTGCTGGGTAAAGCCCAGTTTTGACAAGTTATCGAACAGATAGCAGTCATTATTTGCTGGTTGATACAGATTGGTGTGCGATGGCTGACCGCAACTGGCGCGCAGCAGACGAATCGCCGCCGGACCGCTGTATGAGGTTGCAGAGTTGAAATTCTTGAACTCAATATCAAAATGCGACCACAACGGATGTGACATTAATCCGGCAGCTTCAATATCCGACCATGAAAGCGAACAGATATTAATCACCAGAAGCTCAAATGGCTGCGCATCCGCTGGCAGCGCGGATGGGAAGGTCGATTTACGTTTCGCCTCGGCGTTATAGAAATTATTCAGCCAGGCATTGAGGTTTGCGGTTGTCGGTGGTGCAGTTTGCGCTGGCATATCTCCAACTACTGGCGTGCCGCCGGTTGCCGCGACTGTTGCCGCAGCGTTACCGCCCGTCGTTGTTACCGTGGTGGTCGGTTGACCGGCTGGCCACAGGGAGAAACTTGGACCAGCCAGCGTAAGTACGTTCAGCCATACCAGAATGGCGACCACAAAAACGGTGATGCGAATCCATTGCGACAAGAATAACCAGGCCACTAACAAAACAAAGACAGCACCAATCATCTGCCAGTTAATAAAGCGCGTGACCAGATCGATTAAATAATCGGGACTAAAGCCTGCCACTTGTGACCCCTGGCTCATAATACTTTCCGGGCCAGGTAGCCAGGTATCATGCCAGAAGAGGGCAAAGCCGATTGGCAGGGCGATCCAGTGGCGCAGGCGATGCAGGCTGTAGCGCGGAATCGGCATCAGCAGGAACGCGGCAAATACCAGATTGAGTAGCGGATGGAAGTTAAGGTAGCCCGCCCACAACAGGCCGAACTTAACCAGAAAATAAAAGTTCCAGCCAGAAAGGCCGCGCCAGTATTGCCAGAGTGAAGAAGGCATAGCGGTATTTTGGGTAAATTGAGTCATTTTTTGGTAGCCCTGGCTTTTTCTGCACGGCGTAACGTACCGGCCGGTTTTACATAACGAGGTTTCGCAAATAACAAACGCAGGGTGTCACGAATGCGCCGTAGGGAATGGCGCGCCAGATAGCCCAGCGGGAAAAAAACAAGCGCACAAACGACAATGATTTCAATGATATCGCTGATGGTCATCATGATGAATGCTCCACAGGATCACTCAACAGTCGCAGCGGTTCCGGTATTCGTCGCCAGTTACGCCCATCATGCTCGGCATTGATTACCGGCATGGAGGCCTGAGTTAAAGGCAGTGGCACCCCCCATTGTTCCGGGGCAAGTAAACGCATTTGCACCAGTTCAGCGCTGATTTGGTCATCTTCAAACCAGACCATGCGGTTAGAGAAAATGTCGCCAGTAGGTAACGGGAAAATGTGATTCAACGCAGTATCCAGATCGTTGATCCTGCAGAATGAGAGGAACAGGACCAGTCGATTTCCACCAACGGTCATAATGTCGCCAGTGCGATTTGGACGGCACAGCGTCAGGGCTTGCTCAACGCGGATGCCCGGTACTGGGCGTAAAGCGACCAGCACGCCTTTACCATGAGCAGGCAACAACGTGTTATTCATCATGTTATTGACCGCCTCACAGAACACATCCCATTTTTGGAAACCGCGTAGTTTCAGCGGCTGGGTCATGGATAGCAGGGTAGTGATATCTTCCGGAACATAGCGGCTGAACTTCTGCCCTTGCACGCTTTCAATCATCGTCAGACAGCGGGAGAGCGGGGCGTTCCAGGGAATAACCATGTTAGCGCCACAGGCCAGTAACAGGCGTTCATCGGTGGCACGCAGGCTGGCAGTATTTTCCCGCACGAGGATCTTCATCGCACTACCACGCTGGCGACGCAGGGTATGAATGCTGCGGGCCAGTGGTTCAATTTGCCCATTTTGCTGTAAAGAGAAAACGACGGTTGCAGCCTGTGCAGTCCGGGCTTCATTGAACAGAGTTTCGTTGTTGTCGAACAGTTGCCAGTGTTCTGATAAAGGGGGGGCGCCTTCCAGCACAGCAATATTGCTAAGAATGCGTTTTTCATCGCTGCGTGGTTGGATCTCCGCTTCTTCACGCTGAACTAACGTCCAGATACCCTCTTGCTGCTGAACGATGAGTTGCTGACGGGCGCTAACCCCTTTTTCGTTGCACCAGAAGGCGATATCCAGCAGATGTTGATCGCCCTGAAAACGCAAACTGGCGAGGCCAAAAAGAGAACGGTACTCTTCCAGCAACAATGAAAATTGTTTATCGTTATTATTTCCTGGATTAATTACCAGCAGTGAACAATGGTATAATCTGCTCCACTTGTTCATTTTATCCAGCCATGAACGAAGCCGCTCAGTTGGAATGTTTTGCCATGCGTTATTGGCACAAACAAGAATGAAAAGATAATTTTCGGGATCAATAGAACATTGTAAATCACGGGGCAAATAGTATAGCCCTTTTTCATGATTTAGCATTGAAAATAATTTTATTTTTTCCGGTCCGTGAGAATCATCTAATTTAAAGGTTTTTTCGGGATCGTTATCCATGCTAATGACCGCGACTTTCGCGGTTTCAGCTTGAGAAGCCATCGTTTGATTCACAAGGCTGATAGCATCTTCTTGACGATCGACGTTAAACCACCAGACGCCGCCTGCTGGCATATGCCGCAACTCATCCCACAAAGATGAGATACCGATAGAGAATACAGGGTCCACAACGTCCCTCAAGTCACCATTTTGTCTGATTATCAGTTTACTAGCGAAAGCTAAGAAATAAACCTACCATTGAAATTAAAACTTATCAGATTTAGCATGTGAATCAATTTAGCAGGCTGGAAGCCTTATGATATCAGTCTTTTCGTTTTTTACTTTCGTTAGTTGCGTACATGAAAGTTAAAAAATGAACGGATTACGTATTGCCGTCTGGCATTATACAGGCAAAATTCTGTCGATTAGAATTGACTGATGCGTGGCGGGTATATTTTATCGAGATTAAGCATAATGAATAACAACGAACAGGATACTCTGCCTGATCCCGCGATAGGCTATATCTTTCAGAATGATATTTTGGCGTTAAAGCAGGCGTTTTCACTGCCTGATATCGATTATGCCGATATTTCTCAGCGTGAGCAGTTGGCTGCAGCGTTAAAACGCTGGCCATTGTTGGCTGAGTTTGCGCAACAGAAGTAGGGGAGTAGTGAATGGCCGTACTGGGATTACAGGGGGTGCGGGGAGGTGTGGGTACAACAACCATCACCGCCGCGTTGGCCTGGGCATTGCAAATGTTGGGAGAAAATGTCCTGGTGGTTGATGCCTGCCCGGACAATTTGTTGCGCTTGTCGTTCAACGTTGATTTTACCCATCGTCAGGGCTGGGCCAGAGCCATGCTGGATGGTCAGGACTGGCGAGATGCCGGGATGCGCTATACCTCGCAGCTCGATCTGCTGCCTTTTGGTCAGTTAACCATTGAAGAGCAAGAGAATCCCCAGCACTGGCAAACTCAGTTGGGTGCAATTTGCGAAGGCCTGCAGCAGCTGCAGGCCAGTGGGCGTTATCAATGGATTTTGATCGACTTACCGCGCGACGCCTCGCAGATAACGCATCAAATCCTGAGCCTGTGCGATCACTCGCTGGCAATCGTTAAAGTGGATGCTAACTGCCATATTCGGCTGCATCAGCAAGCACTGCCTGCTGGCGCGCATATATTGATTAATGATTTCCGCATTGGCAGCCAGGTTCAGGAAGATATTTACCAGTTGTGGTTGCAAAGCCAGCGCCGGTTACTGCCAATGTTGATTCATCGCGATGAAGCGATGGCTGAATGCCTGGCGGCGAAACAGCCGTTAGGTGAATACCGCAGTGATGCGCTGGCGGCGGAGGAAGTTCTGACGCTGGCAAACTGGTGCCTGTTGAACTATTCCGGTCTGAAAAAGCCAGTCGGGAGCGCGTCATGAGTATCTTGACCCGGTGGTTGCTTATCCCGCCGGTCAACGCGCGTCTTATCGGGCGTTATCGGGATTATCGTCGTCACGGCGCATCGGCTTTCAGCGCGACGCTTGGCTGTTTTTGGCTGATCCTGGCCTGGGTGTTCATTCCGCTTGAACACCCGCGCTGGCAGCGTATTCGCGCAGAACATAAAAATCTTTACCCACATATCAACGCTTCGCGTCCGCGCCCGTTGGATCCGGTCCGCTATGTCATTCAGACTTGCTGGTTGTTGATCGGCGCTTCACGCAGAGAGACGCCAAAACCACGCTGGCGGGCATTTTCTGGCTTGCAGAATATCCGTGGGCGTTACCATCAATGGATGGACAAACTGCCAGAGCGTGTCAGCCAGAACACGCAACATCTTGATGAGAAAAAAGAACTGGGCCATCTGAGCACCGGAGCACGGCGTTTTATTCTTGGCGTCATTGTGACTTTCTCGCTGATTCTGGCGCTAATTTGCGTCACTCAGCCTTTTAACCCGTTGTCGCAATTTATCTTCCTGATGTTGCTGTGGGGCGTGGCGCTAATGGTGCGGCGTATGCCAGGGCGCTTCTCGGCGTTGATGTTGATTGTGCTGTCGCTGACTGTCTCGTGTCGCTATATCTGGTGGCGATATACCTCGACGTTGAACTGGGATGATCCGGTCAGCCTGGTATGTGGCTTAATCCTGCTATTTGCGGAAACTTATGCGTGGATTGTGCTGGTGCTTGGCTACTTCCAGGTGGTATGGCCACTGAATCGTCAGCCAGTACCGCTGCCGAAAGACATGTCGCAATGGCCGTCGGTGGATATCTTTGTACCGACCTACAACGAAGATCTCAGCGTGGTGAAAAACACCATTTATGCTTCGCTGGGTATCGACTGGCCGAAAGACAAACTCAACATCTGGATCCTTGATGACGGCGGCAGGGAAGAGTTTCGCCAGTTTGCGCAAAACGTTGGGGTGAAATATATCGCCCGAACGACGCATGAACATGCGAAAGCAGGCAACATCAATAATGCACTGAAATATGCCAAAGGCGAGTTCGTGTCGATTTTCGACTGCGACCACGTTCCCACACGCTCGTTCCTGCAAATGACCATGGGCTGGTTCCTGAAAGAAAAGCAGTTGGCGATGATGCAGACGCCTCACCACTTCTTCTCACCAGATCCGTTCGAACGCAACCTGGGGCGTTTTCGTAAAACGCCGAACGAAGGCACGCTGTTCTACGGTCTGGTGCAGGACGGTAATGACATGTGGGATGCCACTTTCTTCTGCGGTTCCTGTGCGGTGATTCGTCGTAAGCCGTTGGACGAGATTGGCGGCATCGCGGTCGAAACCGTGACTGAAGATGCGCATACTTCTCTGCGTTTACACCGTCGTGGCTACACTTCCGCTTATATGCGTATTCCCCAGGCGGCGGGGCTGGCGACTGAAAGCCTTTCGGCGCACATTGGGCAGCGTATCCGTTGGGCGCGCGGGATGGTGCAAATCTTCCGTCTTGATAACCCGCTTACCGGTAAAGGGCTGAAATTCGCCCAACGGCTGTGCTACGTCAACGCTATGTTCCACTTCTTGTCGGGGATTCCACGGCTGATCTTCCTGACCGCGCCGCTGGCGTTTCTGCTGCTGCACGCCTACATCATTTATGCGCCTGCGTTGATGATAGCCCTGTTTGTGCTGCCGCATATGATTCACGCCAGCCTGACCAACTCGAAGATTCAGGGTAAATATCGCCACTCCTTCTGGAGCGAAATCTACGAGACGGTGCTCGCCTGGTATATCGCTCCGCCGACGCTGGTGGCGCTGATTAACCCGCACAAAGGCAAATTTAACGTCACCGCCAAAGGTGGTCTGGTGGAGGAAGAGTACGTCGACTGGGTGATCTCGCGACCGTACATCTTCCTCGTATTACTCAACCTGGTCGGTGTTGCTGTCGGCATCTGGCGTTACTTCTATGGCCCGCCGACCGAAATGCTCACCGTGGTCGTTAGTATGGTTTGGGTGTTCTACAACCTGATTATTCTCGGCGGCGCAGTAGCGGTATCGGTAGAAAGCAAGCAGGTACGTCGTTCACACCGTGTTGAGATGACCATGCCAGCGGCGATTGCCCGGGAAGATGGGCATCTTTTCTCCTGCACCGTTCAGGACTTCTCTGACGGCGGCCTGGGGATCAAGATCAACGGTCAGGCGCAGATTCTGGAAGGACAGAAAGTGAATCTGCTGCTCAAACGCGGTCAGCAAGAGTATGCCTTCCCGACTCAGGTTGCGCGCGTGATGGGTAACGAAGTGGGGCTGCAATTGATGCCGCTCACTACCCAGCAACATATCGATTTTGTGCAGTGTACGTTTGCCCGTGCGGATACATGGGCGCTCTGGCAGGACAGCTACCCGGAAGATAAGCCGCTGGAAAGTCTGCTGGATATTTTGAAGCTCGGCTTCCGTGGCTACCGCCACCTGGCGGAGTTTGCGCCTTCTTCGGTGAAGGGCATTTTCCGTGTGCTGACTTCTCTGGTTTCCTGGGTTGTTTCGTTCATTCCGCGTCGCCCGGAGCGGAGCGAAACGGTACAACCATCGGATCAGGCTTTGGCTCAACAATGATGATAACGCGATGAAAAGAAAACTATTCTGGATTTGTGCAGTGGCTATGGGGATGAGTGCGTTCCCCTCTTTCATGACGCAGGCGACACCGACGACGCAACCACTGATCAATGCTGAGCCAACTGTGCCTGCCCAGGCGGAGCAAAATCCGCGGGTCGGACAGGTGATGCCAGGCGTGCAGGGCGCGGACGCGCCCATCGTGGCGCAGAATGGCCCTTCGCGCGATGTGAAGCTGACCTTTGCGCAAATCGCGCCGCCGCCGGGTAGCATGGTACTGCGTGGCATTAACCCGAACGGCAGCATAGAGTTTGGTATGCGCAGTGATGAAGTGGTGACGAAGGCGATGCTTAACCTTGAATATACGCCGTCGCCATCACTGCTGCCGATACAGTCGCAGTTGAAAGTCTATCTGAACGATGAGTTGATGGGCGTGCTGCCAGTGACCAAAGAGCAGTTGGGTAAAAAGACGTTGGCGCAAATGCCGATTAATCCGCTGTTTATCACCGACTTCAACCGCGTGCGGCTGGAGTTTGTTGGTCATTATCAGGATGTCTGTGAAAACCCGGCCAGCACAACGCTCTGGCTGGATGTTGGACGCAGTAGCGGACTGGATCTGACGTATCAATCACTGAATGTGAAAAATGATCTGTCGCACTTCCCGATTCCGTTTTTCGACCCGAGGGATAACCGTGCCAATACGTTGCCGATAGTTTTTGCTGGTGCGCCGGATGTTGGTCTGCAACAGGCTTCGGCGATTGTTGCGTCGTGGTTTGGCTCCCGTTCTGGCTGGCGCGGACAGAACTTCCCGGTACTCTACAATCAGCTTCCTGACCGCAATGCGATTGTCTTTGCGACCAATGACAAGCGACCGGACTTCCTGCGCGATCATCCGGCAGTAAAAGCCCCGGTGATTGAGATGATCAACCATCCGGAGAATCCTTACGTCAAACTGCTGGTGGTGTTTGGTCGTGACGACAAAGACCTGTTGCAGGCAGCGAAAGGTATCGCTCAGGGTAACATTCTGTTCCGTGGCGACAGCGTAGTAGTGAACGATGTTAAACCGCTATTGCCGCGTAAACCGTACGATGCGCCAAACTGGGTGCGAACCGATCGTCCGGTCACCTTTGGTGAGCTGAAAACCTATGAAGAACAGTTACAGTCCAGCGGGCTGGAGCCGGCAGCGATTAACATCTCGCTGAACTTGCCGCCAGATCTCTACCTGATGCGCAGCACCGGTATCGATATGGATATCAACTATCGCTACACCATGCCGCCGGTGAAAGACAGCTCGCGGATGGATATCAGCCTGAACAACCAGTTCCTGCAATCTTTCAACCTGAGCAGTAAACAGGAGGCGAACCGCCTGCTGCTGCGGATCCCGGTGTTGCAAGGTTTGCTGGATGGTAAAACCGATGTCTCCATTCCGGCGCTGAAACTGGGGGCGACCAACCAGTTGCGTTTCGATTTTGAGTATATGAACCCAATGCCGGGTGGTTCGGTGGATAACTGTATTACCTTCCAGCCGGTGCAGAATCACGTCGTGATTGGTGACGACTCTACCATCGACTTCTCGAAGTATTACCACTTCATCCCGATGCCGGATCTGCGCGCGTTTGCTAATGCGGGCTTCCCGTTCAGCCGGATGGCGGATTTGTCGCAAACCATTACCGTGATGCCAAAAACACCAAACGAAGCACAGATGGAAACACTGCTTAATACCGTGGGCTTTATTGGTGCACAGACGGGCTTCCCGGCGATCAACCTGACGGTGACCGATGATGGCAGCGCCATTCAGGGCAAAGATGCCGACATCATGATCATCGGTGGTATCCCGGACAAATTAAAAGATGACAAGCAGATCGATCTGTTGGTTCAGGCTACCGAAAGTTGGGTGAAAACGCCGATGCGCCAGACTCCGTTCCCCGGCATTGTGCCAGACGAAAACGACCGCGCAGCAGAAACTCAGTCCACACTGACCTCTTCTGGTGCGATGGCGGCGGTGATTGGCTTCCAGTCACCGTATAACGACCAGCGCAGCGTGATTGCGCTGCTGGCAGATAGCCCACGCGGTTATGAAATGCTTAACGATGCGGTGAACGACAGCGGTAAACGCGCCACTATGTTTGGTTCCGTAGCGGTGATTCGCGAGTCCGGTGTTAACAGCCTGCGCGTTGGCGACGTCTATTACGTCGGTCATCTGCCGTGGTTTGAACGTTTATGGTACGCACTGGCGAACCATCCGATTCTGCTGGCGATACTGGCGGCAATCAGCGTGGTGCTGCTGGCCTGGGTACTGTGGCGTCTGCTGCGCATCATCAGCCGTCGTCGTCTTAATCCGGATAATGAGTAATCGATGATGAAAGTTTTGCGTAGTGGGATCGTGACGATGCTGCTGTTGGCTGCCTTCAGTGTTCCGGCAGCCTGCAACTGGCCTGCCTGGGAGCAGTTCAAAAAGGATTACATCAGTCAGGAAGGGCGCGTCATTGACCCCAGTGACGCACGCAAAATTACCACCTCTGAAGGGCAAAGCTACGGCATGTTCTTTGCCCTGGCGGCTAATGATCGTGCGACATTTGACAACCTACTTGACTGGACCCAGAACAATCTTGCTCAGGGGGCCTTAAACGAACATTTGCCTGCCTGGCTGTGGGGCAAAAAAGAGAACAGTAAGTGGGAAGTGCTGGACAGCAATTCGGCCTCTGATGGTGATATCTGGATGGCCTGGTCGTTGCTTGAGGCGGGCCGCTTGTGGAAAGAACAACGTTATACCGACATCGGCAGCGCATTGTTAAAACGCATTGCGCAAGAGGAAGTGGTGACGGTGCCGGGGCTGGGGTCGATGCTGTTACCAGGCAAAGTGGGCTTTGCCGAGAATAACTCCTGGCGTTTGAACCCGAGTTATCTACCACCGACGCTGGCACAGTATTTCACCCGCTTTGGCGCGCCCTGGACTACGTTGCGCGAAACGAATCAACGTTTGCTGCTGGAAACTGCACCGAAAGGTTTTTCGCCTGACTGGGTGCGTTATGAAAAAGATAAAGGCTGGCAGCTGAAAGCTGAAAAAACGCTGATCAGCAGCTATGACGCCATTCGCGTTTATATGTGGGTCGGCATGATGCCAGATACTGATCCGCAAAAAGCACGGCTGTTAGCGCGTTTTAAACCGATGGCGACATTTACTGAGAAGAACGGCTATCCGCCGGAGAAAGTTGATGTCGCTACGGGTAAAGCGCAGGGGCAAGGGCCGGTAGGTTTTTCTGCGGCTATGTTGCCGTTTCTTCAGGACCGTGACGCGCAGGCTGTACAGCGCCAGCGTGTGGCAGATAACTTTCCTGGCAGCGATGCCTATTACAATTATGTGCTGACCCTGTTCGGACAAGGCTGGGATCAACACCGTTTCCGCTTCTCGACAAAAGGTGAGTTATTGCCTGACTGGGGCCAGGAATGCGCAAATTCACACTAAACATCCTCACACTTTCCCTCGGTCTGGCTGTGATGCCGATGGTCGAGGCGGCGCCAACCGCCCAGCAACAGTTACTGGAGCAGGTACGAGTTGGCGAAGCGACTCACCGCGAAGACCTGGTGCAGCAGTCGCTGTATCGTCTGGAACTTATTGATCCGAATAACCCGGACGTCGTTGCTGCCCGTTTTCGCTCTCTGTTACGGCAGGGTGATGTTGATGGGGCGCAAAAACAACTCGACCGATTGTCGCAATTAGCGCCGAGTTCAAACGCTTACAAATCGTCGCGGACCACGATGTTACTTTCCACGCCGGATGGTCGCCAGGCACTGCAACAGGCACGATTGCAGGCCACCACCGGGCATGCGGAAGAAGCCGTGGCAGGTTACAACAAACTGTTCAACGGGGCGCCGCCGGAAGGTGACATTGCCGTCGAGTACTGGAGTACCGTGGCGAAAATTCCGGCTCGCCGTGGCGAAGCGATTAATCAGCTAAAACGCATCAATGCGGATACGCCGGGCAACACGGGCCTGCAAAACAATCTGGCGCTATTGCTGTTTAGCAGCGATCGCCGTGACGAAGGTTTTGCGGTGCTGGAGCAGATGGCGAAATCTAACGCCGGTCGTGATGGTGCCTCTAAAATCTGGTACGGGCAGATTAAAGACATGCCTGTCAGCGATGCCAGCGTGCAGGCGCTGAAAAAATATCTCTCAATATTTAGCGATGGCGACAACGTGGCTGCTGCACAATCGCAACTGGCAGAACAACAAAAACAACTGGCCGATCCTGCTTTCCGTGCCCGTGCGCAAGGTTTAGCGGCGGTGGATTCAGGTATGGCGGGTAAAGCCATCCCCGAGTTGCAACTGGCGGTGCGTGCTAACCCGAAAGACAGTGAAGCGCTGGGGGCGCTGGGCCAGGCGTATTCCCAGAAAGGCGATCGCGCCAATGCGGTGGCGAATCTGGAGAAAGCCCTCGCGCTGGACCCGCACAGCAGCAACAACGACAAATGGAACAGCCTGCTGAAAGTGAACCGTTATTGGCTGGCGATCCAACAGGGCGATGCCGCGCTTAAAGCAAACAATCCTGATCAAGCGGAACGGTTATTCCAGCAGGCGCGCAATGTAGATAATACTGACAGCTATGCGGTGCTGGGGCTGGGTGATGTGGCGATGGCGCGCAAAGATTACCCTGCAGCCGAACGTTATTATCAGCAGACGCTGCGGATGGACAGCGGCAACACCAACGCCGTGCGCGGTCTGGCGAATCTTTATCGCCAGCAATCGCCGGAAAAGGCTGAAGCATTTATTGCCTCGCTCTCTGCCAGCCAGCGGCGCAGCGTTGACGATATTGAACGTAGTCTGCAAAACGACCGTTTGTCACAGCAGGCCGAAGCGCTGGAAAAACAGGGCAAATGGGCGCAAGCAGCAGCACTTCAGCGCCAGCGACTGGCACTGGACCCCGGCAGTGTGTGGATTACTTACCGACTTTCGCAGGATCTCTGGCAGGCCGGACAACGCAGCCAGGCTGATACTCTGATGCGCAATCTGGCGCAGCAGAAGCCGAACGACCCGGAGCAGGTTTACGCCTACGGGCTGTATCTCTCCGGTCATGATCAGGACCGGGCGGCACTGGCGCATATCAACAGCCTGCCGCGCGCGCAGTGGAACAGCAATATTCATGAACTGGTGAACCGACTGCAAAGCGATCAGGTGCTGGAAACAGCCAATCGCCTGCGTGAAAGCGGCAAAGAAGCCGAAGCGGAAGCGATGCTGCGTCAGCAACCACCTTCCACACGCATTGATCTCACCCTGGCCGACTGGGCGCAGCAACGGCGCGATTACACCGCCGCCCGCGCGGCTTATCAGAACGTTTTGACGCGCGAGCCAACTAACGCCGACGCCATCCTGGGTCTGACGGAAGTGGACATCGCAGCCGGTGACAACGCGGCGGCACGTAGCCAACTGGCGAAACTGCCCGCCACCGATAACGTCTCTCTGAACACTCAGCGGCGCGTGGCGCTGGCGCAGGCGCAGCTTGGCGATACCGCAGCGGCGCAGCAGACATTTAACAAGCTGATCCCACAGGCAAAATCTCAGCCACCGTCGATGGAAAGCGCGATGGTACTGCGCGATGGTGCGAAGTTTGAAGCACAGGCGGGCGATCCAAAGCAGGCGCTGGAAACCTACAAAGACGCGATGGTCGCATCCGGTGTGACCACGACGCGTCCGCAGGATAACGACACCTTTACCCGACTGACCCGCAACGACGAGAAAGATGACTGGCTGAAACGCGGCGTACGTAGCGATGCGGCGGACCTCTATCGTCAGCAGGATCTTAACGTCACCCTGGAGCACGACTACTGGGGATCGAGCGGCACTGGCGGATACTCCGATCTGAAAGCGCACACCACCATGTTGCAGGTAGATGCGCCATATGCGGACGGGCGAATGTTCTTCCGCAGCGATTTCGTCAATATGAATGTCGGCAGTTTTTCCGCCGATGCTGAGGGCAAATGGGATAACAACTGGGGTACCTGTACGTTGCAGGACTGTAGTGGTAATCGCAGCCAGTCGGATTCTGGCGCAAGCGTGGCAGTCGGCTGGCGAAATGACGTCTGGAGTTGGGATATTGGCACTACGCCGATGGGCTTCAACGTCGTGGACGTAGTCGGCGGCGTCAGTTACAGCGATGATATCGGGCCGCTTGGTTACACCGTTAACGCCCATCGCCGACCTATTTCCAGTTCATTACTTGCCTTCGGCGGACAGAAAGACTCTCCGAGCAATACCGGGAAAAAATGGGGCGGCGTACGTGCCGATGGTGTGGGGTTAAGTCTGAGCTATGATAAAGGCGAGGCAAACGGCGTCTGGGCATCACTTAGCGGTGACCAGTTAACCGGCAAAAATGTCGAAGATAACTGGCGCGTGCGCTGGATGACGGGCTATTACTATAAAGTCATCAACCAGAATAATCGTCGCGTCACTATCGGCCTGAACAACATGATCTGGCATTACGACAAAGACCTGAGTGGGTACTCACTTGGGCAGGGCGGCTACTACAGCCCGCAGGAGTATCTGTCGTTTGCCGTACCGGTGATGTGGCGTGAGCGCACGGAAAACTGGTCATGGGAGCTGGGCGCGTCTGGCTCATGGTCGCACTCGCGCACTAAAACCATGCCGCGTTATCCGCTGATGAACCTGATTCCGAATGACTGGAAAGACGACGCCGCTGACCAGACCAATGGTGGCGGTAGCAGCCAGGGCTTTGGCTATACGGCGCGAGCGTTACTTGAACGACGCGTCACATCCAACTGGTTTGTCGGCACGGCGATTGATATCCAACAGGCGAAAGATTATGCGCCAAGCCATTTCCTGCTCTACGTACGGTATTCTGCCGCCGGATGGCAGGGCGATATGGATTTACCGCCACAGCCGCTGATACCTTACGCCGACTGGTAAGTTTTCAGATAGCGCCTCTCTTAATGCCGCTGCGATCGGGTATACTCGGGCGGCAGTCTGGGATTTCCGGGGGAGAGATAATTTGCGCGTTAGTCGTTCGTTAACAATCAAGCAGATGGCAATGGTGGCGGCCGTTGTCCTGGTGTTTGTCTTTGTTTTTTGCACCGTTTTGCTGTTCCACCTGGTACAGCAGAATCGCTATAACACGGCTACGCAACTGGAAAGCATTGCTCGTTCTGTCCGCGAACCCTTGTCCTCAGCCATCCTCAAAGGGGATATTCCCCAGGCGGAGGCCATTCTCTCCAGCATCAAACCTGCGGGCGTGGTCAGCCGCGCAGATGTGGTGCTGCCTAACCAGTTTCAGGCGCTGCGTAAAAGTTTTATTCCTGAACGCCCGGTGCCGGTAATGGTTACCCGACTGCTCGAACTACCGGTGCAAATCTCGCTGGGCGTCTACTCGCTGGAGCGCCCGGCAAACCCACAACCGATTGCCTATCTGGTGTTACAGGCGGATTCCTTCCGCATGTATAAGTTCGTGATGAGTACGCTCTCAACGTTAGTGACCATTTACTTACTTTTATCGCTCATCCTGACAGTAGCGATTAGCTGGTGTATTAACCGACTGATATTACATCCTTTACGCAATATTGCTCGTGAGCTGAACGCCATTCCACCGCAAGAGATTATCGGCCATCAGCTGGCGCTGCCGCGTCTGCATCAGGACGATGAAATAGGCATGCTGGTGCGCAGTTATAACCTTAACCAGCAACTGTTGCAGCGCCATTATGAAGAGCAGATCGAAAACGCGATGCGCTTCCCGGTGTCGGACTTGCCAAACAAAGCCCTGCTGATGGAGATGCTGGAACAGGTGGTGACGCGTAAACAGACGACTGCGCTGATGATTATCACCTGCGAAACCCTGCGCGACACCGCCGGTGTGCTGAAAGAGGCGCAGCGGGAAATCCTGCTACTTACGCTGGTGGAAAAACTCAAGTCGGTGCTGTCGCCGCGCATGGTTCTCGCGCAGGTCAGTGGCTATGACTTCGCTGTTATCGCCAACGGTGTGCAGGAGCCGTGGCACGCTATTACGTTAGGTCAGCAAGTACTCACTATCATGCGCGAGCCTTTGCCGATTGATCGCATTCAACTGCGCCCACACTGTAACATCGGCGTGGCGATGTTCTATGGCGATATCACTGCCGAACAACTTTATGGTCGTGCTATTTCTGCGGCGTTTACTGCTCGTCATAAAGGGAAGAATCAGATTCAGTTCTATGATCCGCAGCAGATGGAAGCCGCTCAACAGCGGCTGACGGAAGAGAGCGATATCCTTAATGCTCTTGAAAATCATCAGTTTGCGATTTGGTTACAACCACAAGTTGAGATGACCAGCGGTAAATTAGTCAGCGCGGAAGTGTTATTGCGTATCCAGCAACCGGATGGGAGTTGGGACCTACCGGATGGGTTAATTGATCGTATTGAGTCTTGTGGACTGATGGTTACCGTCGGTCACTGGGTGCTGGAAGAGTCATGCCGACTGCTTGCCGCCTGGCAGGAGCGCGGCATTATGCTGCCATTATCGGTGAACATCTCAGCTCTGCAACTGATGCACCCGAATATGGTGGCGGATATGCTGGAACTGCTAACGCGCTATCGTGTTCAGCCAGGAACGCTGATTCTGGAAGTGACAGAAAGCCGACGCATTGATGACCCTCACGCGGCGGTGGCAATCCTTCGTCCGCTGCGCAACGCCGGAGTACAGGTGGCGCTGGATGATTTCGGTATGGGCTATTCAGGGTTGCGTCAGTTGCAGCATATGAAATCTCTCCCGGTGGACGTTTTGAAAATCGACAAAATGTTCATTGATGGTTTGCCGGAAGATAGCAGCATGATTGCCGCGATTATCATGTTGGCGAAAAGCCTGAATCTGCAAATCATTGCTGAAGGCGTAGAGACAGAAGCACAACGTGACTGGTTGGCAAAGGCGGGCGTTGGAATTGCCCAGGGCTTCCTTTTTGCACGTCCACTTCCCATTGAAATCTTCGAAGAAAGTTACCTGGAAGAAAAATAGCTACCCCAAACTGATTACAAAACTTTAAAAAGTGCTGGTTTGTGCGAGCCAGCTCAAACTTTTTAACATTTTTGTTTCAATTATGATCCAGGTACATTTCTGTGATGTTGTCTGGGTGTTATTTTAAGGCCGCAGGTACCCCATAACCTTACAAGACCTGTGGTTTTACTAAAGGACACCCTATGAAAACCTCTCTGTTTAAAAGCCTTTACTTTCAGGTCCTGACAGCGATAGCCATTGGTATTCTCCTTGGCCATTTCTACCCTGAAATAGGCGAGCAAATGAAACCGCTTGGCGACGGATTCGTTAAGCTCATTAAGATGATCATCGCTCCCGTCATCTTTTGTACTGTCGTCACTGGCATTGCGGGCATGGAAAGCATGAAGGCGGTCGGTCGTACCGGCGCAGTCGCACTGCTTTACTTTGAGATAGTCAGTACCATCGCGCTGATTATTGGTCTTATTATCGTTAACGTTGTCCAGCCAGGTGCTGGAATGAACGTCGATCCGGCGAGTCTGGATGCGAAAGCGGTAGCCGTTTACGCCGCGCAGGCGAAAGACCAGGGCATTGTCGCCTTCATTATGGATGTCATCCCGGCGAGCGTCATTGGCGCGTTTGCCAGCGGTAACATCCTGCAGGTGCTGCTGTTTGCCGTACTGTTTGGTTTTGCGCTGCACCGTCTGGGCAGCAAAGGCCAACTGATTTTTAACGTGATCGAAAGTTTCTCGCAGGTCATCTTCGGCATCATCAATATGATCATGCGCCTGGCACCGATTGGGGCGTTCGGGGCGATGGCATTTACCATCGGTAAATACGGCGTCGGAACACTGGTGCAGCTGGGGCAGCTGATTATCTGCTTCTACATCACCTGTATCCTGTTTGTGGTGCTGGTACTGGGTTCAATCGCTAAAGCGACCGGTTTCAGTATCTTCAAATTTATCCGCTACATTCGTGAAGAACTGCTGATTGTGTTGGGAACATCGTCTTCCGAATCGGCGCTGCCACGTATGCTCGACAAGATGGAAAAACTCGGCTGCCGGAAATCGGTGGTGGGGTTGGTCATCCCGACAGGCTACTCGTTTAACCTTGATGGCACATCGATATACCTGACGATGGCGGCGGTATTTATTGCCCAGGCCACTAACAGTCAGATGGATATCGTCCACCAAATCACGCTGTTAATCGTGTTGCTGCTTTCTTCTAAAGGGGCGGCAGGGGTAACGGGCAGTGGCTTTATCGTGCTGGCGGCGACGCTTTCAGCCGTAGGCCATTTGCCGGTGGCGGGTCTGGCGCTGATCCTCGGTATTGACCGCTTCATGTCGGAAGCTCGTGCGCTGACTAACCTGGTCGGTAACGGTGTAGCAACCATCGTGGTCGCTAAGTGGGTTAAAGAACTGGACCACAAAAAACTGGACGATGTGCTGAATAATCGTGCGCCGGAAGGCAAAACGCACGAATTATCCTCTTAATCTCACCACTTATGCCCGCACTCCCTTCCCCGAGTGCGGGTGTTTGCGCATAATTGCCCCCTGTGCCTGAACTTACCACCTGGGTGAGTTCAGGTTTATTTCACTTCTTCCGTGACATTTTTATATTCTTGCGGTCTAACACGAAGTGTTTTCAATGTCATTTAGACTGGCCGACAACGGGCAGTTTTTTATTACCAGGATAGTTGATCAGGGGTTCACATGCAGGGCACAAAAATTCGACTTTTAGCGGGCGGTTTGCTGATGATGGCCACTGCTGGCTATGTGCAGGCAGATGCGCTCCAGCCTGATCCAGCATGGCAACAGGGGACGCTCTCCAACGGTTTACAGTGGCAAGTGCTGACCACGCCCCAGCGTCCCAGCGATCGTGTTGAAATTCGCCTGCTGGTTAATACCGGTTCGCTCGCCGAAAGTACCCAACAGAGCGGTTATAGTCATGCCATTCCCCGCATCGCGCTGACGCAAAGCGGTGGCCTTGAAGCGGCACAGGCACGTTCACTGTGGCAACAGGGGATCGACCCTAAGCGCCCGATGCCGCCGGTGATCGTCTCTTACGACACCACGCTGTTTAATCTTAGTCTGCCAAATAACCGCAACGACTTGCTGAAAGAGGCGCTCTCTTATCTGGCAAATGCCAGTGGCAAACTGACCATCACACCAGAAACCATCAACCACGCGCTGCAAAGTCAGGACATGGTGGCAACCTGGCCTGCCGACACCAAAGAAGGCTGGTGGCGCTATCGTCTGAAAGGATCAACCTTGTTAGGTCACGATCCTGCTGATCCGCTGAAACAACCCGTTGAAGCGGAAAAGATTAAAGACTTCTACCAGAAATGGTACACCCCGGATGCAATGACGCTGCTGGTGGTGGGGAACGTTGATGCGCGCTCGGTTGTAGACCAAATCAACAAAACGTTTGGCGAACTGAAAGGCAAACGTGAAACACCGGCTCCGGTGCCGACGCTTTCTCCTCTGCGTGCGGAAGCGGTGAGTATTATGACCGATGCGGTACGTCAGGACCGGTTATCCATCATGTGGGATACGCCGTGGCAGCCGATTCGTGAATCAGCCGCACTGCTGCGCTACTGGCGTGCGGACCTGGCCCGTGAGGCGCTGTTCTGGCACGTTCAGCAAGCATTAAGCGCCAGTAACAGTAAAGACATTGGTCTTGGATTTGACTGCCGTGTGCTGTATCTGCGTGCGCAGTGTGCCATCAACATCGAGTCACCAAACGACAAGCTGAACAGCAACCTTAATCTGGTGGCGCGTGAGCTGGCGAAAGTTCGTGACAAAGGTCTGCCGGAAGAAGAGTTCAACGCTCTGGTTGCGCAAAAGAAACTGGAGCTGCAGAAATTGTTTGCTGCCTATGCGCGAGCTGATACCGATATTCTGATGGGCCAGCGGATGCGTTCGTTGCAAAATCAGGTTGTCGATATCGCACCGGAGCAATATCAGAAACTGCGCCAGGATTTCCTTAACAGCCTGACGGTGGAGATGTTAAATCAGGATCTGCGCCAGCAGTTGTCGAATGATATGGCGTTAATACTGCTGCAGCCGAAAGGCGAGCCGGAATTTAACATGAAAGCGTTGCAGGCGGCCTGGGATCAAATCATGGCCCCATCGACTGCGGCTGCCGCCACATCTGTTGCCACGGATGACGTCCATCCTGAAGTTTCGGACATTCCACCCGCGCAGTAATGCCTGATGGTGATGAGTTAGCACAACCATCAGGTATTTATGGAAGAGCTGGATAGAGGAGTAACACTTTATCCAGCCTTGCATATGCTGCTTTTACGCTGGCATCGCCTCACGCGGGATAATCGCGCCGCGATACTGAATAACGGTACTTGCAGTTAAATGCCCGCGTTTCGCCGCGTCTTCCGCACTGCCGCCCGTCAAACGTACTGCCAGATAACCGGCGCTGAAAGAGTCACCCGCAGCAGTGGTGTCGATCACTTTCTCTTTCGGCAGTTTCACCGCCGGAACATCAACTAACGCTTCACCTGCAATGGACACCAGGCAAGAATCCGCCCCGCGTTTCACCACCACTTCTTTCACGCCTGCGTTATGGGTGCGCGCAATGACGTCTTCCACCGGTTGTTGACCCCACAGCGCGTCTTCGTCGTCCAGCGTCAGGAAGGCGATATCCGTGCATTCCAGCATTTGCTGATACACCTGCTGCGTCTCTTCTTTGCTGGCCCACAGGCGCGGACGGTAGTTATTGTCGAAAATCACTTTTCCGCCATTGGCGCGGCATTCGCGCAGCAGGGAAAGCAGTTTTTCGCGGCTGGTTGGGCTTAAAATCGCCAGGCTAATCCCGCTAAGGTAGAGATAATCGAATTTCGCCAGCTCTGCGCAAATCGCCGCTGACTGCTCGCTTTCCAGCCAGAATTTGGCCGCGGCTTCGTTACGCCAGTAGTAGAACGTACGTTCGCCAGTGTCATCGGTTTCAATGTAGTAAAGGCCCGGCAGGCGGTTTTCCATCCGTTGGGTCAGGGAAGTATCAACGTTCTCGCCGTGCCAGGCGTCCAACATCTGCTGACTAAAACTGTCCGTTCCCAGCGCCGTCACGTAATGAACGGTTAATGCCGCAGAATCGACCTGACGGGCGATGTAGACGGAGGTGTTCAGGGTATCGCCGCCGAAACCGCGCTTAACGTCTGCGCCTTTCTCGGAAAGCTCAATCATGCATTCGCCAATCACGGCAATCTTTTTGGACATAGTCGTGAACCTGATCTGTAAAAAAATTAGCGTTAGTTTGCGCTGTGGTGGTTTGTTGGTCAACTATATTAAAACACTGTTCCATTATTTTTTTGAGCCAGAACGTATTCCTGGAAGATTTCGCCGCAGGACGGGCAAATTTAGCCGCTTCGGGCGGTAAAGTTCTGGCGTTGCGCGCCGATAACATTTGTCGAGTCCGGGCAGCATCACTTTTAAACACAGGACATCTTCGATGATAAGGCAGGTTATTCAGCGAATAAGCCATCCTGAAGCAAGTATCGAAAGCTTGCAGGAACGACGCTTTTGGTTGCAGTGTGAACGTGCTTACACCTGGCAACCGATTTACCAGACATCCGGTCGGTTGATGGCCGTAGAGCTATTAACGGTCGTTACCCATCCCGAGGATCCTTCGCAACGACTGCCGCCGGATCGTTATTTTGCTGAAATCACCATCAGACATCGTATGGATGTGGTGAAAGAACAGATTGATTTGCTGGCGCAAAAAGCCGTGTTCTTTGTTGAGCATGGCCTGCTGGCATCGGTTAATATCGATGGTCCGACACTTCTCGCCCTACGTCAGCAGCCGGAAATTTTGCGTCAGATTGACCGCCTTCCCTGGCTGCGTTTTGAACTGGTAGAACATATCCGCCTGCCAAAAGATTCAACCTTTGCCTCGATGTGCGAATTTGGTCCGCTATGGCTTGATGATTTTGGCACTGGGATGGCAAATTTCTCCGCGCTCAGTGAAGTCCGTTATGACTACATTAAAATCGCTCGCGAACTGTTTGTGATGCTGCGCCAGTCGCCGGAAGGCCGCACGCTCTTTTCGCAGCTTTTACATCTAATGAATCGCTATTGTCGCGGGGTGATTGTCGAGGGCGTGGAAACGCCGGAAGAGTGGCGCGATGTACAGAACTCGCCCGCATTCGCCGCACAAGGCTGGTTTCTTTCGCGTCCGGCACCGATAGAAACGCTGGATACGGTGGCTCTGGTGGTGTAGCCGCCTCATTTTCCGCCTGGCTGGACTATCTTTAGGACTGGCCCAGGAAGAATATGAGGAAGCGAACTATGAGCAAGGCAGGCAAAATAACCGCCGCGATTTCAGGTGCTTTCTTGTTGTTGCTCGTCGTGGCGATCATTTTGATTGCGACTTTTGACTGGAATCGACTCAAACCGACCATCAACCAGAAAGTCTCTGCGGAGCTGAATCGCCCGTTCGCTATTCGTGGCGATCTGGGCGTGGTATGGGAGCGGCAAAAACAGGAAACCGGCTGGCGCAGCTGGGTGCCGTGGCCCCATGTACACGCGGAAGACATCATTCTCGGCAACCCGCCAGACATTCCCGAAGTCACAATGGTGCATCTGCCACGGGTAGAAGCAACGCTGGCCCCTCTGGCGCTGCTGACCAAAACGGTCTGGCTACCGTGGATCAAACTGGAAAAGCCCGACGCACGCCTGATTCGCCTCTCAGAAAAGAACAACAACTGGACGTTTAATCTCGCCAGCGATGACAACAAAGACGCGGATGCAAAGCCGTCGGCGTGGTCGTTTCGGCTGGATAATATTCTGTTCGATCAAGGGCGGATCGCCATTGATGACAAACTAAGCAAAGCGGATCTGGAAATTTTTGTCGATCCATTAGGCAAGCCGTTGCCGTTCAGTGAAGTCAGCGGATCGAAAGGTAAGAACGAGAAAGAAAAGGTGGGCGATTACGTTTTTGGCCTGAAGGCGCAGGGACGTTATAACGGCGAACCGCTCACGGGCACGGGAAAAATCGGCGGCATGCTGGCGCTGCGTGGCGAAGGGACGCCGTTTCCGGTACAGGCTGATTTTCGCTCTGGTAACACCCGTGTTGCTTTTGATGGCGTAGTGAATGACCCAATGAAAATGGGCGGCGTCGATTTACGGCTTAAATTTTCCGGCGATTCGCTGGGCGATCTCTATGAACTGACGGGCGTTCTGCTGCCTGATACCCCACCGTTTGAAACCGATGGTCGGTTGGTAGCGAAAATCGACACGGAAAAATCGTCGGTCTTTGATTATCGAGGCTTTAACGGGCGTATTGGCGATAGCGATATTCACGGTTCTCTGGTCTACACCACCGGTAAGCCACGGCCAAAACTGGAAGGTGACGTCGAGTCGCGCCAACTGCGGCTGGCAGATTTAGGGCCGTTAATTGGCGTTGATTCCGGTAAAGGGGCGGAAAAGTCGAAACGGTCTGAACAGAAGAAGGGCGAAAAAAGCGTTCAGCCTGCGGGCAAAGTGCTGCCGTATGACCGCTTCGAAACCGATAAATGGGACGTCATGGATGCCGATGTTCGATTCAAAGGCCGTCGTATTGAGCATGGCAGCAGCCTGCCGATTAGCGATCTTTCTACCCATATCATCCTCAAAAACGCTGACCTACGCCTGCAACCGCTGAAATTTGGCATGGCGGGCGGCAGCATTTCGGCGAATATTCATCTGGAAGGCGATAAAAAGCCGATGCAAGGGCGGGCAGATATTCAGGCTCGTCGACTGAAACTGAAAGAACTGATGCCGGATGTGGAATTGATGCAGAAGACGCTGGGGGAAATGAACGGTGATGCGGAACTACGCGGTAGCGGTAACTCAGTGGCGGCGCTTTTGGGGAACAGTAACGGTAACCTGAAACTGTTGATGAATGACGGGCTGGTGAGCCGCAACCTGATGGAGATTGTCGGGCTGAATGTCGGTAACTACATTGTCGGTGCGATTTTCGGTGATGATGAGGTGCGGGTGAACTGCGCGGCAGCAAATCTGAATATTGCCAACGGCGTGGCGCGTCCGCAGATTTTTGCTTTTGATACTGAGAACGCGTTGATTAATGTTACCGGCACGGCAAGTTTTGCTTCGGAACAGCTGGATTTGACTATTGATCCGGAGAGTAAAGGGATTCGGATTATCACGCTGCGTTCGCCACTGTATGTGCGTGGGACGTTTAAAAATCCGCAGGCTGGGGTGAAAGCCGGGCCGTTGATTGCCCGAGGTGCCGTTGCGGCGGCACTGGCAACGCTGGTGACGCCAGCTGCGGCCTTGCTGGCGCTGATCTCACCTTCCGAAGGGGAGGCTAATCAGTGTCGGACGATTTTGTCGCAGATGAAGAAGTGATGATAATTGCCGGATGTCTGACATCCGGCAATTAAACAGATTTAGATTGTTGGCAAAGTGCGCTTTGTTCATGCCGGATGCGGCGTGAACGCCTTATCCGTCCTACAAATCCTTGCAAATTCAATATATTGTATGGAAATTCAGGCCCGATAAGCAGCGTAGCGCATCAGGCTTTTCAGTCTTATTACAACGACTGATGTCGCGTCTCATGCGTCAGCAGCAGGGCGATTAACGTCAAGCCAGCCATTGCCGCCAGATATAACCCCACCGCACCTAACCCGTAGTTAGTTTGCAACCAGGCCGCGATATACGGCGCAACGGAAGCCCCGAGAATCGACGATACGTTGTAAGAGAATGATGCTCCGGTGTAACGCACTTCTGTCGGGAACAGCTCTGGTAACAGCGCGCCCATCGGCCCGAAGGTCAGCCCCATCAGGCTTAACCCCAGCAGCAGGAAAGCAAAAACCAGAATCGGATTGCCAGAACCGAGCAGTGGATTAAAGGCGAACAGCGCGAACAGGATGATAAGCGTCGTGATGATCACCATGCTTTTACGCCGCCCAAAGGCATCGGCCAGCAATCCGGCTACTGGTACCATCACGCCAAAACCAATAACTGCCATCATCAGCATCCACAGCACTTCATTACGCGGCAGGCCAAGCCCAATTGGCGCGGCGGCGGTACTGAAGGTCATTGAGTAGACGGTCATGATGTAAAACAGCGTATAGGTTGCCAGCATGATGAAGGTACCGAGCACCGTGACGCGTACGTGTTTGGTCAGCAGAGTACCCAGCGGGATCTTCACCTGCTTTTTCGCTTTAGCGACTTTCTCAAACACCGGTGACTCATGCAGCGACACGCGAACATACAGGCCGATAATGACCAGCACCGCCGAGAAGATAAACGGCACGCGCCAGCCCCAGCTCATAAACTGCTCATCAGTCAGCAACCAGGAAAGCAGCAGAAAAGTGCCGTTAGCAAAGAAGAAGCCAATCGGTGCGCCCAGCTGTGGGAAGGAGCCGTACAGCGCACGTTTACGCGGTGGTGCGTTCTCGGTTGCCAGCAGCGCTGCGCCACCCCATTCACCGCCTAATCCCAGACCCTGACCAAATCGAGCCAGTGCCAGCAGCAGCGGGGCGAAAATACCAATCGTGGCGTAGCCCGGCAGCAGACCAATCACCACTGTTGAAATCCCCATCGTTAGCAACGAGGCGACCAGCGTCGCTTTACGCCCAACGCGATCGCCAAAATGGCCAAATACGGCAGAACCGATTGGGCGTGCGACGAAAGCGATGGCGAAGGTGGCGAGCGACTGTAGCGTCGCCGCGGCGGGATCGCCCTGCGGGAAGAAGATATGCGGGAACACAATAACGGCCGCAGTGGCGTAAATGTAGAAGTCGAAGAACTCAATGGCCGTGCCAATGAGGGAGGCGACAAGGACTTTATTACGTGAGTTTATCGGCTTGTATTCTTGCTCGTTGTCGAGTGTTGTAGCTGTTGCTTGCATAATCTTTTCTTATTTTTTGGCGAACGAATAGCCATATTACGCACAGCAAAAGTGATATTTCAATGTGTAACAAATCGCGGAAAAGGTCAAAAACCAGGCAAAAAGCGGATAATGTTTAGACGAGTGATTTTTCTTCTATGAAATGCTTCACACAATTTCATAAATGGTGGATAAAACTGGTTTCAGGTTAAATAAAAGTTACCAACTGGATTTATATGCTGGGTTTATGAGTTGGTGTGAAATTGTTGGCTCCCGAAGAGATGGCTGAAGAGGTCCAGGGGAAGAGTTTCAGGTAGTTATGTAAGCATTATAGCCGGATGCGATGCTGGTGCATCTTATCCGGCCTACGGGGAGCCAGGTCGAATAAATTCGTAGGCCGAATAAGGCGTTTACGCCGCATCCGACCTATTTTAATGCTGCGTTTTCCCCGGCATTCGCGGGTCGTCTTTGTATTCGGCGGTGGCAATCCACGCCGCGCAAAACAACGTCAGACGGGCAAAGAAGTAAAAAAACGCCATCAGCCCCAGCACGGAACCAAATGCCGCGCCAGAGGGGGATTTCATCAACGACGGCAGGGTATACGTCATCACGATTTTAATGACTTCAAAACCAATAGCCGCGATGAATGTTCCACGAATCAGCGCCTTTTTGCGCGGGCGATGACGCGGAAGACGCCAGAAGATCCAGAAGAAAAGCAGATAGTTGGCGAAGATAGAAATCGCCATGCCAATCAACCGCCACGTCGGTTTCAGCCACTCAATACTGTTAAGGTGCAGGGCGCTAATAATCATTTGCTGCGCCGAACCGGCAACCGAGGTTATTGAAAGCGTGACAATCAGCGCAATCAATAAACCAATTAGCGAAATAAAATCACGCAGATACTTAACCCAAAACTTCTCCTGATCTTGCGGTGAACGTTCCCAAACATCACGCGATTGAGCGCGAATTGCTTCACGCAAATTTCCCATCCAGTTAATCCCGGAATAAAGCGCCACCGCCAGGCCGACAAGCCCTACGGTCGTACGCTGCTGAACGGCGGTGTTGATGGTATTTTTCAATGTGGCCGCCAGCGTCGGATCGCTGATGTTTTGCAGAATTTTGTCGAAGATATCCTGCAGCAGCATCGGATGGGAGGCCAGCACAAAGCCCCCTGCGGCAAACGACACCATTAAAATCGGGATCATCGATAAAAACGAGAAATAGGTGATAGCCGCACCAAACTGGTTACCCAGCCGATCGTTAAAGCGTTCCGTCGCGCGTATCAGGTGCGCGATGATGGGTTGACGTTGGATTTTCTCGGCAGTGGTGGTGACGGTTTCCAACGCCTGACTGACTTTGCTGCCTTTATCGCTATTATCCAGATGTTTAATCGGCTCGTGTTCCAGTTCCTGGGGGGGACGTTTGATCTCGTTTTCCTGCGTCATCCGCTCTTTAGTCCTTCTGTCGTTGTCTGTCTTTAAAAGTATAGTCGGTCAGTCCAGGTGCTCTTTTATTACGCCAGCCAGCCACTGCATAAACAGATTTACACGGCGGGAAAGCTCCCGACGCTGGGGATAAACCAGAGAAATGGATAGCGGCTCGGCGCGGTAGTTGGGCAACACTTCAATAAGCCGCCCGGTGCGTAGGGCTTCGCGTACGGCGACGCGGGGGATTTGAATGATACCCAGACCCGCCAGGCCGGCGGCGAGATAGGTTTCGCTACTGTTTACCGTCAACATGCCGCCGGACTTAAACCACTGGACGCCATTACTGGTGGCAACCTCAAAACCTAATGGATGCGCGCCCAAATGCGGCGTGTAATGCACCACCGCGTGCGAAGTCAGATCGTCCACACTTTGCGGATAACCAAAACGCGTCAGATAGTGCGGGCTGGCACAGTTGACCATCGTCAGTTTGCCGAGGGGGCGGGTAATAATACCCTCGTCGGGCAACGAGCCCGTGCGCATCACGCAATCATAGCCATCACGAAGAATATCAATCGCCCGGTCACTGCTACTTAATTCCAGTTCAATCCCTGGGTACTGATGAAGAAATTCTGGCAGGCGCGGTAGCAACAGGTTTTTCGCAATTCCGAGCGGGATATCGACGCGTAATTTGCCGCTGATGCTGGTGGTATCCTGCTGAAACAGGCCGTCCAGTTCGTTGAGATTACTCAACACATCTTTCGCTCGTTGGTAATAGGTCATGCCGTCGGGGGTAAGTTTGACTCGCCGCGTAGTGCGATGCAGCAACTGGGTGCCAAGCTGATGTTCCAGCGCCTGTATCTGGCGTGAAACACTTCCCTTTGGCAGAGCAAAGAAATCCGCTGCGCGGGAAAAACTTTCCAGCTCTGCGACCTTAATGAACAACTGCATTGCGTGAATTTTATCCATTTCTTTGACCGATTGTTGTTCACAGCGAAACAGTAACGCGTATATCGCATTATTTATTGTTTTTTCTAGCATTTAATGCAAGGTTTCACAACGTAGTAATGATTAATACAGATATTTTTTAGAAGGAAATGTCTGATTAGCTGCATGGAAAAGGAAAATTAACGCTTGAAAGACTGTCTTTTCAGCAATTTCCTGCAAAATAGTAAATGTAGTATTGGCTATTCGTGCGCAATTTAATCGTTTTGCGGTCAGGTATTTAGTCAGTTCTCGCGAAAATCACGGTTTATTTGAATGCTTGTCAGACGAAGATATAAGGATATCCTCAAAAATGTTTTAAATAATGCCCTCGACATGTAATTTCAGGCCGTCAGCTGTAACTATTTATATCGGTAACTATTTTCCACATTGCATATCTGTAGAATGGCTACCGCCAAATGGCGAATTCTTATTTTGCCTCTCGGGTAATACCCTTCCCCTACTTAAGAGTTTTAACGTATCCAGGTGGAGATTCAGTAATGCATATAATCATGTTTGACAGGCAGTCAATATTTATTCACGGAATGAAAATCAGCTTACAGCAGCGTATTCCAGGAGTGAGTATTCAGGGCGTCGATCAGGCAGATGAACTGTGGCAAAAACTGGAAAGCTCCCCTGAAGCCTTAGTCATGCTTGATGGCGATCAGGATGGTGAGTTTTGCTACTGGTTACTGCAAAAAACCGTAGTGCAATTTCCTGATGTTAAAGTGTTGATAACGGCGACGGATTGCAGCAAACGATGGTTACAGGAAGTTATCCATTTTAACGTGATGGCAATTGTACCGCGTGATTCAGCCGTCGAGACGTTTGCATTGGCGGTAAATAGCGCGGCAATGGGAATGATGTTTCTGCCCGGAGACTGGCGAACTACACCGGAAAAAGACACAAAAGATCTCAAATCGCTAAGTGCCCGCCAGCGGGAAATTTTAACTATGTTGGCGGCAGGTGAATCAAATAAAGAGATCGGCAGGGCGCTAAATATCAGTACCGGAACGGTTAAAGCGCATCTGGAGTCGCTTTACCGCCGCCTGGAAGTGAAAAACCGCACTCAGGCGGCGATGATGTTAAATATCGCCTCCTGAAGAGGGTAATTTTATAGCCAGCAGGTTGTTCGTGGCTGGCTGTAAAACTATTACGGTTCGCCGTACAAACCTATCAGGCGCCGTACCACACCGTTGGTCCAGCCAAATCCATCCTGCAACGGATATTCGCCCCCGCCGCCCTCACGGGGAATGCCATCGGCAATATGGTATTTCTCGATCAGTTTGTGGTGTTCCAGGTAAAACTGGTTCACTGTCTTCAGCCAGCTACGCGCGATTTCATCACCCAGATAGTCATCGCCGTACATTTTAAATCCCTGAATCGCCATCCACTGCAATGGCGCCCAGCCGTTGGGTTTATCCCACTGTTCTCCGGTTTCATACTCGCTCGCCAGAATCCCTCCCGGCGTCAGTAAACGGCTACGTACGGCGTTTGCCAGGCGGTCTGCCTGTTCGTGATTCGCCATGCCCACGTATAACGGCACAATAGCGGCAGCGGAAAAGAGGGCTAACTGCTCGCGCCGCCAGTCGTAATCGCGGTAGATGCCGTTTTCATCATCCCAGAGATAACGGTTAACTGCATCGCGGCGGGCGCTGGCTTTCTGGCGGAACAGCGTTTCTGTCTCTTTCTCACCTTTCAGCGCCGAGATGTTGGCAATGGCGCTCTCCAGTTTAAACAGGAAAGCATTAAGGTCGATGGGGATGAATTGGGTAGTGCGAATGCTTGCCAGACGGCCCGCGTCACGTAGCCAGCGTGATGAGTAATCCCAGCCAGAAGCGGCACCTGCGCGTAAATCGCGATACACCTCGTTAGGCGGGCGACCGGAGTGTTTCGCGGTTTCCACATCTTCCAGCCAGGATTCATCGCGCGGCGTGTCGCGGTCATCCCAATAACGGTTGAGCAGGGCACCGTCCGGCATCCGCACCACATGGCGATAGGCCTGATTCGGAATCAGTGATTCTGCGCCGTCCATCCAGAAGGCATATTCCATTTTTAGATGATCAAGGTAACGGCGTGCACCGCGCACACCATCTTCTTCAAATAGCTCCACCATTAACGCAAAAACCGGTGGCTGCGAGCGGCTCAAATAATAGGTGCGGTTGCCGTTGGGGATGTGGCCATAGTTTTCTATCATCCAGGCGAAGTTATCGGCCATGCATTTCAGTAAATCCTCACGCCCGCTCTCTGCCAGCCCCAGCATGGTGAAATAGGAATCCCAGTAGTAGGTTTCGCTAAAACGGCCCCCCGGGACAATGTACGATTGCGGCAGCGCCAGCAGAGAAGACCAGGGAATATGATCCTGGGGTTCGCGGGTTAGCACCGGCCACAGCTGGTCGATATGCTCTTTCAGGGAATTTTGCGGGTCTGATACATACTCGCTGGAGTAGACTTCCGGCAGCCAGAAGTGCTTTTCAACAAACTGGCGTAAGTCGAAATCGCGATGACGGCGCACTTTACGATAGCGGATTAAGATATCCAGCGGGTCCATTTTGGGGGCGCAGTCAGGGAAGGTTTTGCTGTCAGGGAAAATTTTCGCCGACTGGACATGCTCGAACAGTTCGAGATAACGATCGGCAGGGGTCAGCGCATCAGAGGCGGGTAGCCCCTCAATCATCTCGGGTTCTGGCTCTGCCTCAATCATCTCATCCAGTTTTAATTCATACGGATCCAGCTCATAGCAGAGATCGACTTCGATCATCCGTTCATCTGGATTAAGGTTTTGAATTTTCTGATTGAGCATAAGGATCCGACCTCCGAAATTCGTCTCTAATTATCGGGCTTTCCTTTAAGAGTAGTCATTCGCTACGGTCGATGGGGGATGAAGTGTGCGGAAGATCACGTTTATTAATGTGTCAAAAAATATAACTCCTTAATATACAAAGAAAATGAGTGATAAACGTTTTTTTTGCAAAATTTCATTTTCGGAACATTCACGCACTCTATGATAAAAGCAAGTACATCGTTGTTGTTACAAATAAGAGTAGCGGTTATCTGTGTAAGAATGCCGAAGGAAGTAAAATCTATTTGGTAATTAAAGAAATAACAGGCATTCCTCAATTATATATTTGAAATTAATTTGGTGATTTCTGGTGTCAATATTAATAGCGTTCTCTTATTATATAGATAAATCAATTTCATGCTTAGGATTTTGTTATTTAAATTATACCTGTAATCCCTTGCGTCCATTCCAGATAAATCCTACTTTTTTATTGCCTTCAAATAAATTTAAGGAGTTCGAAATGGACCAGAAGCTGTTAACGGATTTCCGCTCAGAACTACTCGACTCGCGTTTTGGCGCGAAGGCAATTTCTACTATCGCGGAATCTAAACATTTTCCGCTGCATGAAATGCGTGATGATGTCGCATTTCAAATTATCAATGATGAATTATTTCTCGACGGTAATGCGCGTCAGAACCTGGCAACATTTTGCCAGACCTGGGACGACGAAAATGTCCATAAATTGATGGATCTGTCGATCAACAAAAACTGGATCGACAAAGAAGAATATCCGCAATCCGCAGCCATCGACCTGCGCTGTGTAAATATGGTTGCTGACCTGTGGCACGCGCCTGCACCGAAAAACGGCCAGGCCGTTGGCACCAACACCATTGGTTCTTCCGAGGCCTGTATGCTCGGTGGGATGGCGATGAAATGGCGTTGGCGCAAGCGTATGGAAGCCGCAGGCAAGCCGACTGATAAACCAAACCTGGTCTGCGGCCCGGTGCAAATCTGCTGGCATAAATTTGCCCGCTACTGGGATGTCGAGCTGCGTGAGATCCCTATGCGTCCCGGTCAGCTATTCATGGATCCGAAACGCATGATTGAGGCCTGCGACGAAAACACCATCGGCGTGGTGCCGACTTTCGGCGTGACCTATACCGGTAACTATGAGTTCCCGCAACCGCTGCACGATGCACTGGATAAATTCCAGGCCGACACCGGTATCGACATCGACATGCACATCGACGCCGCCAGCGGTGGTTTCCTTGCGCCGTTCGTGGCGCCGGATATTGTCTGGGACTTCCGCCTGCCGCGCGTGAAATCGATCAGTGCTTCAGGCCATAAATTCGGTCTGGCTCCGCTGGGCTGCGGCTGGGTTATCTGGCGTGATGAAGAAGCGCTGCCGAAAGAACTGATATTCAACGTTGACTATCTCGGCGGTCAGATTGGTACTTTCGCCATCAACTTCTCCCGTCCGGCAGGTCAGGTGATTGCCCAGTACTATGAATTCCTGCGCCTCGGTCGTGAAGGTTATACCAAAGTACAGAACGCCTCTTACCAGGTTGCTGCTTATCTGGCGGATGAAATCGCCAAACTGGGGCCGTATGAGTTCATCTGTACGGGTCGCCCGGATGAAGGTATCCCGGCGGTGTGCTTCAAACTGAAAGACGGGGAAAATCCAGGATATACCCTGTATGACCTCTCTGAACGTCTGCGTCTGCGCGGCTGGCAGGTTCCGGCATTTACTCTCGGCGGTGAAGCCACCGACATCGTGGTAATGCGCATTATGTGCCGCCGTGGCTTCGAAATGGACTTCGCTGAACTGTTACTGGAAGACTACAAAGCCTCCCTGAAATACCTCAGCGATCACCCGAAACTGCAGGGCATTGCCCAGCAGAACAGCTTTAAACATACCTGATAACCGAATGTCACCTGCATGCCAGGAGCATGCGGGTGTAATTCATTCACGGTAAAGAAATATATCCTATAAATAAGAGCAGTGGCGTAATGATCAGGATGCTAATTCTGATCATTTTTTTGTTTTTTGGGAAATTCATATAATTGAATAATTTGCAATATAAATTAAATCTTGTACAAATTAAAATAGAATGCATCAGTTATTATTCATATCCGTTATTATTGCTTATTTTTTTCTCTAACAGATTGAAAAATAAGTGACCCGGAACAATGCTTCTAACCACTTAGGATGCTACTCTTTTTTTTTTCGTTTAAGCTTTGTTTAAGTCGCGATTTGACTTAGGGTGTTGGCGTGCTACATTAAATACAATAATATGTTTCTGTTATAGTGTATTAATGATGCAATCACTACATGGAACTTGTTTAATTGCGTACGCAAAGCATAAATATATTCTCACCATGCAGAATGGTGAATATCGCTGTTTTAACGGTGGTGATTTGGTTTTTGCGGATGCAAACCAGATTTTAATTGATAAATGTGCAGAGAACGTCGTCTTTGTCACTAAGGAAACACTTTCATTATTTCTCCCGATGCTCAAGGAGGAGGCATTAAATCTTCATGCCTGTAAAAAAGTTCCTTCGTTAATTGTGCATCACTGTACCCGAGATATCCCTGTTTTTCAGGAAGTTGTGCAGCTTTCACAGAGTAAAAATCTCCGCTATGGTGAGGTCTTACGTAACAGGGCATTAATATTCGCGATATTGTCGGTTTTTCTTGAAGATGAACAGTTTATAGCGCTACTCATGAATATCCTACAGCCCAATATGCGAACGCGGGTTTGTACGGTTATTAACCGTAATATCGCTCATGAATGGTCATTGGCGAAAATAGCCAGCGAGTTATTGATGAGTCCTAGTTTGTTAAAGAAAAAATTACGTGAAGAAGAGACGTCTTATTCGCAATTGCTTACCGAATGTAGAATGCGAAGAGCGTTACAACTCATTGTAATACATGGCTTTTCTATAAAGCGAGTGGCCGTGTCGTGTGGCTATAACAGTGTGTCGTATTTTATTTATGTTTTTCGCAATTATTATGGCATGACACCGACAGAGTATCATGAACGAATAGCTGAAAGAGGGTGTGATAACCCTCTGATGATGGATATTTGTGTAGCAGAAAAGTGTTGTCACCCTGAAAGGATAGTAAGGTTATAATTGCTTTTTGAAGATAAAAAAAACCCGGCATAGGGGACCGGGAAGAGGATAGTCTGCCGTCTCCAGACTAATAAGCCGTTATAACACTCCATGTTGGCACGGGAAACTTTGTGCTCTCAGTGGGTTAAATATAACTTTTGCTGGAGATAAGATCAGCCAATTTTTTATAAACATAAGCTATACACAAATTTAAGATATATCACGCATACATTTACTTTTTATGGCTTAACTGATATATGCGCTTATGTATGTGATTACTTTTTGGTCCTACCAATTTTGGCAGTTTTGGCTTTTTACAGGAGTCATACATCATTTCATTTGTATACTGAAATTGTAATGGTTGTAGTAATGGAATATAAGGGCTTGTCATGACACACGTTTGCTCAGTGATCCTCACCCGCCGTTCATTTGATATTTATCATGAGCAGCAGAAACTCTATTTGCAAAAAGAGAGTATTCTTTTGATGGACAAAAATATGGTGGAGAGTTTTCCTTTTGATGAATCCTATGCCCGCAGACTAGATATCGATGAAAGGATCATTAGCTATTACTTGCACAATATCCGTCTTTCGGGGCGGTGTTTAGGGCTGCATGGTAAAAAACGGTTGCTAGTTAACCCAACACCACCAATGCCGCTGGTCACTGCGATATTTGATAGTTTTGCTCAAGAAGATATTGCGTCCAGGACATTAAGTAATATGCTTTACTTTTCCTGCCTTTCGATGTTTTCACGAAATAAAGAACTTATTCCTTTCCTTTTTAATAGCATTAGTACCGTTTCAGGTAAAGTTGAACGCATTATTGGCTGTGATATAGCCAAACGTTGGTATCTGCGTGATATCGCCGAAAAAATGTATACCAGTGAAAGCCTAATCAAGAAAAAATTGCAGGATGAAAATACCTGCTTCAGTAAAATATTGTTGGCCTCGCGAATGTCGATGGCCAGACGATTGCTCGAGTTACGACAAATCCCGCTGCCGATGGTCGCAGAAAAATGTGGCTATAGTAGTACGTCGTACTTTATTAATACTTTCCGCCAGTACTATGGCGTAACACCGCACCAGTTTGCGCAACAGTCAACCGGGACCTTTAACTGACTGGATTTCTCATTCGAAAGTCGGTCAGGATCTCCCTCACACTTCATGTGAAAATCTTTCCTCATTAACTCTGCCGGGTCACCGGCAAGTTTGCTTTCGCAGTTTGCAAAACAGTAAACGTATTTTCAGGAGGAAAAGACGCGGCATGTTCAGGATTATTAAGTTTGCAATTCATACAATTACGGGAATTCTGGTCAGTGTCGTGTTGTTTAAATTGATAACCAACGGTTGGAGCGGGTTCTACTTTCAATGCTGTTTACTGAGTCTGATGTTCCTGGCGGTAAGCTGGCTGTTGAGTGGCGAGTGGTTAGCGGGAAAGAGTAAGGCTGAACCCTCACGTTCAACCTTACTCTCGTTTACGCGTTACGCTTTTTTAAAGCGGGCAAAGAGATGTTCCACCACAACGAAAAAGACCGGAACGAAGTAAATCGCCAGCACCGTTGCTGCAAACATCCCCCCCATAACGCCTGTACCTACTGCGTTTTGCGCACCGGAGCCTGCGCCATGACTGATAACCAGCGGCAGCACGCCGAGAATAAAGGCCAGAGAGGTCATCAGGATTGGGCGTAAGCGCATCCGTGCCGCTTCGATAATCGCTTCCATCGGTGTCTTCCCTTCTTTTTGCATCATCTCAACCGCAAACTCGACAATCAGGATGGCGTTCTTGGCGGAAAGCCCAATGGTGGTCAGCAGACCAACCTGGAAGTAGACGTCATTGCTTAAGCCGCGCAGGTCTGTAGCCAGTAACGCGCCAATTACCCCAAGCGGTACGACCAGCATTACTGAGAATGGAATTGACCAGCTTTCATAAAGTGCGGCGAGGGCAAGGAACACCACGACCAGCGAGATGGCATATAGTGCCGGTGCCTGGTTGGAAGATAACGCTTCCTGATATGACAGTCCGGTCCATGAATAGCCAACGCCAGTCGGAAGTTTTGCGACCAGATCCGCCATAAATTTCATTGCGTCACCCGTACTTTTTCCTGCCGCCGCTTCCCCTAAAATCTCCATTGCTGGAATACCGTTGTAGCGTTCCAGACGTGGTGAGCCGTAGGTCCATTCTGTTGAAGAATAAGCAGAAAGCGGCGCCATCGTGCCGGAGGCGTTGCGCACATACCATTGGTTTATATTGTCTGGCAGCATGCGGAACGGTGTTCCCGCCTGGACATACACTTTTTTCACTCGTCCCTGGTTAAGGAAGTCGTTCACGTAGCTACTACCGAAAGCGGTGGAAATGGTCTGGTTGATATCGGACAACTCCACGCCCATCGCCTCAGCTTTCGCGGCGTTGACGTTGACTTTGAACATCGGTGTATCTTCCAGGCCGTTCGGGCGTACCCCGGTGACCTGGTCAGGGGATTGTGCTGCCAGAGACAGTAACTCGTTTCTCGCCTGGGTCAGCTTTTCATGCCCCAGGTTGCCGTTGTCCAGTAGTTCCATATCAAAACCTGACGCTGTCCCCAGTTCTGCTACCGCCGGTAAGTTGAACGGGAAAATAACTGCTTTATTGATGCGGCTAAGAGCCACCATCGCCCGCTGAATAATCGCGGTCACCGAATTTTCTTCGCCGACGCGTTCAGACCACGGCTTCAGGCTGATAAACGCCAGACCGTTGTTTTGCCCCTGGCCGCTGAAACCAAAGCCGCCAACGGTAAACACCGACTGAACATTATTTTTCTCTTTTGTCAGATAGTAATCGGTCACCTGCTGCAGCACTTTAGTGGTGTTAACCATCGTGGAACCTGATGGTAGCTGTGCAGTGGTCATAAATACCCCCTGATCCTCTTCCGGCAAGAAGGAGGTCGGTGTACGCAGAAACAGCACCGCCATCCCGGCACAAATCAGCAGGTAAACCACCATATAGCGACCCGTGCAGCGCAGCAGTGAGCGGGTACTGTCGGTATAGTGTTGAGTTGATTTTTCAAACAGATGGTTAAATCGCACAAATAACGCATTCTGTTTGTGACCTCCTTCTGGAACGGCTTTCAAAATGGTGGCGCAAAGGGCAGGCGTTAGACTCATCGCCACAAACACCGAAAGCAACATGGAGGAGATCAGCGTAATGGAGAACTGACGATAAATTTCCCCTGTCGCGCCGCTCATAAAGGCCATTGGCATAAACACCGCGGAAAGCACAACGGCAATCCCGACCAGCGCACGTTGGATTTGCCCCATTGATTTATGCGTCGCTTCCTTCGGCGGCAGCTTATCTTCTGCTATCACGCGCTCGACGTTTTCTACCACCACGATAGCATCATCAACCAGCAACCCTATCGCCAGCACCATCCCGAACATGGTGAGGGTGTTGATGGTAAAACCGACCGCCGACAAAATCGCAAATGTGCCGAGAATAACGACCGGAACGGCAATAGTTGGGATGATCGTAGCGCGAATGTTTTGTAAAAACAGATACATGACCAGGAAGACGAGGATGATGGCCTCAACCAGCGTTTTGAAAACTTCCTGGATTGAAATTTTAATAAATGGTGTCGTGTCGTAAGGATAAACCGTCTTCAGGCTGGCGGGGAAATAGGCCGATAAACGGTTGAGCTCTGCTTTTACCGCCCGCGAGGTATCGAGCGCGTTTGCTCCGGTAGCCAGTTTGATAGCGATCCCGGCGGCAGGTTTGCCGTTATAGCGCGCTACGGTGGAGTAATCTTCCGCTCCCAGCTCGACGCGGGCAACGTCGCGCAGCAGCACTTGTGAACCATCTTGCTGAACTTTCAGCAGGATTTTGCCAAATTCTTCCGGTGTTTGTAGACGTGTCTGCACAATGATCGAGGCGTTCAGTTGTTGGTCTGCCGCCTGTGGCATTCCGCCCAGTTGACCGCCGGAAATCTGGTTGTTCTGTACCTTGATTTGGGAAATAACATCGGCAGGAACAAGGTTGTATTTATTGAGTTTTTGCGGGTCCAGCCAGATACGCATGGCGTACTCTGAACCAAAGAGCTGCACGCTACCGACACCTGCGGTACGACTTAATGGATCTTTAATATTAGAAGCCACATAGTCTGCAATGTCGTACTGATTGAGGCTGCCGTTTTCAGAGATAAACGCTGCCACCATCAGGATATTGCTGCTCGACTTATTGACGCTAATCCCTTGTTGCTGTACTGCTTCGGGGAGTGATGGCATGGCAAGTTGCAGTTTATTCTGCACCTGAACCTGCGCAATATCGGGCGACGTTCCTGTCTCAAAGGTCAGTGTGATGGACGCATTACCCGCAGCATCACTGGTTGATGACATATACATCAGGCCATCAAGTCCATTCATATTTTGCTCAATCACCTGAGTGACTGAATCTTCTACCGTTTGCGCATCAGCACCCGGATAGGTGGCGCTAACGGTGATGGTCGGTGGTGCAATCTGCGGATATTGCGCCACCGGTAAGTTCATGATCGCCAGCCCGCCTGCGAGCATCAAAATAATGGCAAGTACCCAGGCAAAAACCGGGCGATCAATAAAATAGTTAGCCATGAAAGTCCCCTTAAGCCTGCAACGTTATTGTTTCGATTCGGTGCTGGCGTTTTCCTGGCTGGAGGAAATTGCGCGTGCTTTGATACCTGGGCGAATGCGTTGCAAACCGGAAACGATCACCCGATCGCCAGCTTGCAAGCCAGAAGTGACGACCCACTGGTCGCCGATGGCTTTAGTGGCCTCAATTTCACGTAACTGCACGACGTCATCTTTATCAAGAATGAGCGCCGTTGCTTTGCCCTGAGCGTTATGGGTAACGCCTTCCTGCGGCACCAGTAACACATTCTGGCGACTACCTTCATCCACTAATGCTGTGACGTACATGCCTGGCAGTAAGTCGCCATTTGGATTGGGGAAAATCGCGCGCAACGTGACGGAGCCCGTGGTTTCATCTACCGTCGGGTCAGAGAATTTCAGCGTACCGGTCTGGCTGTAACGTTTACCATTTTCCAGATTGAGCTGTACTGGTGTACTTCCCTGAACCTGTTTGATTTGCCCACTGGCGACCTCTTCTTTCATGCGCAAAAAATCCTGCACTGACTGCGTGAGATCGACATAAATCGGGTCCAGACGCTGTACGGTAACCAGTGAATCCGCCTGGTTAGCGGTAACGAGTGCGCCGACGGTCACTGATGATTTCCCGCTGACGCCCGTAATGGGCGAGGTGACATTCGCGTATCGCAGATTGATGGTCGCCTGCTCAACAGCCGCTTTGGCAACGGTGACATTGGCTTCCGCCTCATTCAGCTGGGTGCGCGCGGTGTCGTAATCCTGACGGCTGACGTAGTTGGTTTTCAGCAACGATGCCTGGCGATTAAAGGTAATGCGGGCATTGCTGGCGGTAGAGAGGGCTTTCGCCAGCGAACCTTTGGCTGAGTTCAACTCTGCCTGCAAGGGCGCAGGGTCAATCTGATACAACGAATCGCCCTGGTTAACTTTATCGCCTTCGATAAAATTGCGCTTAATGATGATGCCACCCACCTGCGGGCGAATCTCAGCAACTTCATAAGGAACAGTTCTGCCAGGCAATTCGCTCATGACATTGATTGAGCCGGGGGAGAGCGTCACCACGCCCACTTCTGGCGTCATGGCGCCAGCATTTTGCGCTGATTTGTCGTCGCATGCGGTGAGTATTACGCCGCAGAATAACAACGGTATTAACAGTTTTCTTTTTCTGTTCATTTTATTCCCTGGAAATTCGTGAAAAATTACGGATTTTTTGAATGTGTGCGGGGAGAGGCATGAGGGATTTACAGACCTGCGGCATAGTGCAAGCCATGGGGATGTATGCCTGTGATGGCGCATGCAGGCCGAGTGACCAACGTGGCGATTTAGATGGCAAAAAAAATGTTGCCGTTCTGCTGGCAGTCTCTGCCTGCGTCCGGGCAACGAATGTTTCTACTGGTGGATACATAAACCAGGGGAATAAGTTCGTTTTTGCTTCTCCTTTGGTTATCACCGGGAGTAATGGAGTCAGCATTTGCATCCCTCGTCATGCCAGCCGTCAATTTCAGGCACTTATCGCTGGGCCACATCAACGCCTTCTTAAAAATAAGAAGAGATCCCCAGAGTCACGATGTCGCTCATACGTCTAAGTTTCAGCTTGTACATAATATTGAATTTCTGGATCTTTAATGTCTGCTGCGAAATTTTCAGTGTTGACGTGATATTACTTTCATTTTTGTTCTTCAAGATTAATTGCATAATTTTGAATTGATTATGCGAGAAACATAATTGAGAATTCTTATGAGGCAAGTGTTTTCCATAAGTAATATCAATCAGGTTTTTAATGCTTTCTTTACGGCTGATAAAAAAGATAGGCGACTGACTTTTAAGTTTACTGATGTGGTAAGGTGCCAGAACAATGATTCTTTCAGCATCTAACTTCTCAAGAAACTTAATCGCTTCTTCATCAAGGATATGATTATGATAGGTATCAATGATCACCTTGAATGGTTTGTTACCTATGCTTTTTATCTCTGACAGGGAATTGATTTTTATCATTTCGTGATTATCTTTCAACTGCAAAAAGCCCTGTAAAAGAAAAGAATCCTTCGTCATGAGAAAAATCATAACTTGCTCCTTAGCCGTTATTGTTTCGAACATGTCATCCTTTTCATTATTTACATCCATGTCCGAATTCGTTGTTCAATATAGTAAACGCCTATAAGAACGTTGCCCTTCGTGAACTAATACGTCTATTAACACTAATCAAAACTTGAGATTTATCCATCACGCACTCCATATATTGATCCTAGGTAATATTCCTGGTTGTTATAAATTTGTTAGTGCTAACAGGAAATTAACAATTCCCATATTTTTACCAAGAATAAGTTATCAATTTAAAGTTTGTGATTTCTGAATGATAAAACTAAAATAAAAAAGTAATCCGATTTAAATATCGAGTCTCCTTGTTTCTACTTAAGCTGGCAATTGGATTGCCAGCTTTCTTTTTAATTTTTGGGGAAAATTAACATCAACTGCATTAATTACCTTCTTATTGAGTCAATGCTTGCCAAATCTTGATTTCATTTTCCCACAGCACTTTTAAACATTAAACCTGACTACAGAAAATATCAGCCATGATAATGTTTGAAATGGCTAATTTGCTGTGAAATTTATAAAACCATAAAGGTTTCAGCGAGTTGTTTAATGAGTCGCACGGTAATTATTTCAACGATGGTTTATGTTTTGCCATGGTGGCGATATGAAGCGGGAGTGTTATATGCCTCATAGTCACCATAAGTGATTATGAGGCGGTGTGGGAAATACTGTGTCGACGGTCTGATATTGATTATTTTTTAACGAATAAACTAGCGAAGCTAAACAAGCTGGCAGCGCTGAATATTAGTTCTATCCCCACCAGTGTAGAAACTAGTGTTACAGAAACCATTGGCGTTGCACCCAGGAATATCCATGCGATGATGATATCCAGGATACCAATGACTAGTTGTAGCCAGCTGCCTTTCATTGAACGCTGGCGATACCAGCTCATCAAGCGAATAACCCCAGCGACACAAAACAAGCCAGCGATAAACGCCGCAATAGCAAAAATTCCCAGTTCTGGTGCGCGGATGAAGAAATAGCCGATCAACAAATAGGCGACAGCGACAAGGAAGCCGGATAATACAGGCCAGAAATTATGACTCCGGTTGCTGAATAAACCGACAATAAGCGCAATGCCTGAGCAGATTAATAATGCGCCAACGACTGTGCTAAGGATATCGCCAGAGACAAACGGGAAGCTTATACACAGCAAACCGACAATAAACAGTAGCACAGCAATAAACTGGATTGCTCTCCGATGCTTCTTAAGCATATCCAGATCAAATTTCAAAATTGTTGCCTTATCTATATATAACATAGAACCACCCTATAAATTTAAGAAGAAAAACCCCTGCTATCAATCTATGCCAAAAATGCATCCAGGAATGCATGTGATTTAATAAAAATTTCCTAATTAATGTGTCCAACACCCATGTAACTTATTGTATTTAAATAAAAATATCTGATTTTGATATTTTATCTCAACATGACATACCCAAAAAACCAGGTTATAACCTCAATGTCGAAATTGATTCGTGACGGCTCTTTCACTTTATAGTTGAGGATATTACGATGAAAAAAGTATTAGGTGTAATTCTTGGTGGCCTGCTTCTTCTGCCAGTTGTGAGCAATGCCGCGGATGCACAAAAAGCAGCTGACAATAAAAAACCTGTCAACTCCTGGACCTGTGAAGATTTCCTGGCTGTGGACGAATCCTTCCAGCCGACTGCAGTCGGTTTTGCTGAAGCACTGAATAACAAAGATAAACCAGAAGATGCGGTTATGGATGTTCAGGGCATTGCAACCGTAACCCCAGCTATCGTTCAGGCTTGTACTCAGGATAAACAAGCCAGCTTTAAAGATAAAGTTAAAGGCGAATGGGACAAGATTAAGAAAGATATGTAATTCATGGAATGCGTTGCATCGTATTTCCTTGAATATTGAACAGGCAGGAATACCTCGCGTTAAAGCAGATAATCCTCCTGTTCATATATACTTTATTTGTTGAATGGGTTGTAAAATGAATATTTCATCTCTACGTAAAGCCATGATTTTCGTTGGCGCTGTAGCGGCACTTTCACTGGTTAATGCACAATCTGCACTGGCTGCTAATGAATCTGCTAAAGATATGACTTGTCAGGAATTTATTGACCTGAATCCAAAAGCGATGACACCGGTTGCATGGTGGATGCTGCATGAGGAAACGGTTTACAAAGGTGGTGATACTGTAACCTTAAATGAAACTGATCTGACTCAGATTCCTAAAGTGATTGAATATTGTAAGAAAAATCCGCAGAAAAATTTGTATACCTTCAAAGATAAATTGGCAAATGTCCTGCCGAATTAACAGGAATAAAGCAAAAAGGAGTAGCAAGTTGAGCCATCTTGCTGCTCCTTTTTGCATTTTTATATGACTGCAGAATTTATTATTCGTCTAATCCTGGCTGCTATTGCCTGTGGTGCTATTGGCATGGAAAGGCAAATCCGCGGCAAAGGGGCAGGGCTTCGTACACATGTCTTAATCGGTATGGGTAGCGCCCTGTTTATGATTGTGTCGAAATATGGTTTCGCTGATGTGCTGGCGCTTGATCACGTCGGGCTTGATCCCAGCCGTATTGCCGCTCAGGTTGTCACTGGCGTCGGTTTTATAGGCGCGGGTAATATCCTCGTTCGTAATCAAAATATTGTCGGCCTCACCACCGCTGCGGATATCTGGGTAACAGCAGCAATCGGTATGGTGATTGGTAGCGGCATGTATGAGCTGGGGATTTACGGTTCTGTAATGACCTTGTTGGTACTGGAAGTTTTCCATCAATTAACTTTCCGGCTGATGAACAAGAATTACCATTTACAGCTGACGTTGGTGAACGGTAATACGCTGTCGATGCTCAACTGGTTTAAACAACAAAAAATAAAAACTGATTTAGTTTCGTTGCAAGAAAATGAAGATCATGACGTGGTTGCTATTGATATTCAGCTTCATGCGGCGACGTCGATTGAAGACTTATTAAAGTCACTAAAAGACATAACGGGTGTGAAAGGTGTTTCAATCAGCTAATGTGAATATTAATGATATCGACGGGAGTACGCCCGGTACTCCCGTCGTATTTAACTATCGAGGACAATCAGCGGAGAATGATTGGCAGGGGCGTTTAATACAGTAATATCCGCGCCGTAGAGCATAGTCAGCGCCTGCTGTGTCAACACGTCCTGCGGTTTACCATTGGCGATAACCTTTCCTTTTTGCATCAATACAACACGGTCGGCATAACGGGCGGCAAGATTAAGATCGTGCAAAACACAGCAGACGTTGAATTGCCGTTCGCGAACTAACTGACGTAATAAACGAAACAGATGCTGCTGATGGTGAATATCCAGCGCCGACGTTGGTTCATCAAGAAATAACCATTTCGGCGAGGGTATTGCTTCCCAAAGTTGTACCAGCAGGCGCGCTAATTGCACACGCTGTTGTTCACCGCCGGATAATTGCCGATAGTCGCGGTTTGCTAACGCCTGACAGTCGCATAGCGCCATTATCTGTGCCGTTTCATCCCCCTGATTACCGGTACGATGCGGATGGCGCCCCATCTGGATCACTTCTTGTACGCTGAATGGAAACGCCATATGGCTATTCTGACGCATCACGGCCCGGTGTTTCGCCAGTTCGGTAATTGACCATTCATTTAATGGCTTATTAAATAAGCGGCATTCACCGCTATCAGGTTGAAGATAGCCGGTGAGCTGGCGAAGCAACGTAGATTTTCCCGCACCATTAGGGCCGAGAATGGCAACAATTTCCCCGCCGGGAAAAGTCAGCGAGACATTGTCAGTCAGGCGTCGCCCATGAAGGCTATAAACCAGGTTCTGGGCGCTAATCATGCGATCCTCCGGTTGCGCAGAATCAACCACATGAAATACGGACCGCCAAGCAGGCTGGTTAGTAATCCTACAGGCATTTCTGCTGGCTGTACCAGTGTGCGGGCAAGCGTGTCTGCCATCAGTAATAAGCAGGCTCCGGCAAGGGCAGAGCAAGGAATTAGCCAGCGATGATTTGCTCCGGTTGTCATGCGAATCAGATGCGGGATCACCAGGCCAATAAAGCCGATAATGCCGCTTACCGATACGGCAGCGCCAACGAGCAGTGAGCTAATCAACAGTAATTGTTGGCGTTTACGCTTTACGTTCACGCCGAGGTAATGGGCTTCTTCATCACCAAGTTGCAGCAAATTCAGCGTTCCGGCGAGACACGTTGTTGCCATAATGGCTGGCAGAATGAAGGAACTGGCAACCAATAACGTTGGCCATTGCGCCTGACCGAGATTGCCCATCATCCACAACGTGAGTTGTCGTAGCTGTTGCTCATCGCCGATATAGCTCAGTATGCCGATCGCTGCGCCGCACAGGGCATTGATGGCGATACCGGCGAGTAACAATTGCATCATGCTGCCATCGCGATGGCGCTGTGTGATGAGAAAAATGATGGTGCAGACCACTATACTTCCGGCGATGGCAAACACCATTTGTTCATAAAGCACCAGCACCACGGGGAAGGAGAAGGGTAGCACAATAGCAACGCCAACCATTAATGCCGAACCGCTGCTGACGCCGAGCAATCCAGGGTCAGCCATGGGGTTGCGGAAAAGCCCCTGCATAATCACCCCGGCGGTTGCCAACGCGGCACCTACCAGCACGGCCAGTAAAACGCGTGGCAGGCGAATATTTAGCCAGATATCGCGGTATTCCTCATCAAGAAGGGCGCTAAAGCTGATTTTTAACGCGCCCTGACTGGCGCCGAACAGCACCAGGGCAAGCAATAATAGTGATAGCACCATAAAGACACTGGCGGATGAAAATGAATCCTTGAGCACGCAAAACTCCGTTATGACGTTGCGGCGCGGAGAGTCTGCGCCGCATGGGATTACGCCGGTTTCAGGTCAGGTTCAATCAGACTGTAGATCTGCTTGTTGAGTGCTGGCGCGTTTGCCAGTTCATGAATGTGTGCGGCGACATCGGCACGGCGGACAAAACCATGACACTCCTGATTTTGTACCCGTTGTGCTTTGCCTGTTGCTGCGCCGTCAAGCAGACCGCCAGGGCGGAGAATGGCGTAGTCTAGCTGGCTGGTTTGCAGCCAGCTTTCCGCCAGTGTCTTTTCGCGCACCGCCTGACCAAACGCGGCTTTTGCCCGATCCGATAAGAACGGCCAACTATCGCCGCATCCCAAAGAAGTCACCAGAATCATGCGACGGATGCCTGCCTTTTCGGCCTCATCAATCACCGTTCTGTGGGCCAGATAATCCTGTGCGCCGCCCATTGTTGAGATGATAAGTGCTTGCGGACCAGCCGCGCGGCAGGCGGCTGCGACTACGCTGGCGTCACAAGCGTCGCCAGTAAAAACCTGCACACCTTGTTGCGCCAGTTGAGCCGCAGCGTCTGCACGGCGAACGACAGCGACGACCGGACGTTGTTCTGTCAGCGCCAGTTCAAGCGTTCTGGCGCCCACACCTTTTCCGCCCGCACCAAAGAGTAGCCACGGTGTCATCAGGCGTGTTCCTTCAACGATGCTGCCAGAGCATGGAAGGCGCTGACTTGTTCGCTCAGGAGCTGACGATGGTCATCCCTGCCGAGGAAGATTTTCAGCATGGCGCTGCCTTCTTTGTTGAAAAAGAGAATGGATGCGGTGTCCATGCCCATAAATTTACGTTCGATTAAGGCAATATGCGTGCAGTTTTCTGCTTTGATATGCCCGGACATGCCGTGCTTTCCACGCAGATTGAAATAGCCGTGGCGGTGGAAACCCGAAGGCAGTTCGCCGCTAAATTCGAGGATCACATCGGCAGTATGCACCAGCGTGGTGACGTTGCCCCATTCGCAGACGGTATCCCAGACAGTATCGAATTTATCGCCTGACACAACAGTCGGAGAGGGCAGATTTTTCACTACCTCCAGCAGCGTGGTGTTGTATTGTTCGGCGATCGCCTCCAGCGTACCGTCTGGCTCCGTTTTCAAAAATTCCTGTAACGAGACATGGCTCATAAATCACTCCTGTTATGGTTTTTCAAGCGCAATTGCTGGCGCATTAAGTACCTGAATCAGTTCATTAAGAGACTGCAAAATGTTGCTTGCCCAGAAACGCCCTTCATTGGTCAATCGCAGGCACGTTGAAGCATCACGGCTTAAGCCTTTTTGGTGCCACTGGGCCAGTAATGGTGCGAGTTTTTCAGCATGTGGCGTAAGTTCGTCCAGCGGTACACGCGCCGTTTCAATGCCCGATTGCAAGGTATGACGCCATTGCGCATTACGTTCGGCGTTACGCATGATCATCATCAGCGGTTTTTTGCCTGCCGCGACGGATTCATGCCAGGTCTGCAGATTGCGCTCGTTCATCCAGGAGTAACCATTAATCGAACCACCTGCGCCGGAACCAAAGGCCAGACAATCGGCACCTTGTTTTATCAGCAGGTTATAGAGATTGCGTTCGCGTGTGGTACGGCCCCAGTGGCTGTTACTGATGCAGCGCCAACCGGCATCGTCCATAAAATCACACCCTTGCAGGTAAAGATCGCGACGCTCCGCTGGAGAGGGCACGGTAGTGCGCCCGTTTTCCACGGCTTTGCCCAGTGGCGTGTTGGGCAGGACGTTGAGCGCATAGAGGTCGACGCCGTCAAGACCGATATCGCGGGCAATAGCCAGATCTTCTCCCCAGGTTTGCGCATCCTGACCTGGCAGGCCAAACAGCAGGTCACAGACCACCGCAGCACGGTCGCGTTTGACCAGGCTTTCCATAAACGCAATGGCGGTTGGGCCATCCGAGGTGCGGGCCATTTTCTTGCGGATTTTGCTGTTAAACGACTGAATACCAATTGAGAAGCGGTTTGCTCCCGCATCAAGGCAAGCGTCGATTCGCTCAGCGTCAAAATTCAGTACCCGGCCTTCAATGGTGATTTCACAATCGGGTGCCAGTGGTAATTTCTCTCGTAGTGTGGTGATGATTCTTGCCAAATCACGCGCGGAGAGTGCGGAAGGCGTACCGCCACCGAAATAGACCGCATGGATGGGCGCGGACTGATGCAATACGCTGTCTGCCTCCTGTTCGATTTCTCGAATCAGGGCATCGGTATAATGAGCACACGCATCTTCATTAAAACGATTCTGATAAAAACCACAAAACGTGCAGTGTGTCGCGCAAAAAGGAATATGAAGATAAACCAGCCGCTTACGAGGTGAGGTTGTTTGACTGATCATCTCTTGCCAGGTCTGTGCCAGTTGTTCTTTGGCGACCGGAATGGCTCCACGAAACGGCATCATGGCACGCCTGTCTTTAAATGGCTGGTCACCATCTAAAGCAAAATGAGGCGTGAGATCCAGGGTGTTTTTCATGTTCATACGTCTGATTTAAATCCGTTTATTGCGGCCAAAGTTGCTGGTGTAAAGACTCAACGACATCAGCAATACGCGGGCCCATTCCCAGAATCAGGTTTTGATCAACGGTGATAATGCGCTGGTTCTTCCAGGCGGCGGTGTGGGTAATTCCGGCAATAGAACGTAGCCGATTAATATCGCCATCGACCATTTGTGAGGTTACGACAATCACTTCAGGATTAGCCGCAATCAGCGATTCCGCGCTGTAGCTTTTGTACTGCTGGTGGGTAGCGACGTTTTCTGCTCCGGCAAGCGACAGAATGGCGTCTGCGACGCTGCCTTTACCGGCGACCTGTGGTGCGCTGCCGCCAGCAGAGAGAATAAACATCGCTTTAACCGGGGCTTTTTTTGCCGTCACGCTTTGCTGTACTCGCTCCAGGCGTTGGCTGATTTGTGTCACCAGCGCCTCGCCTTGTTCAGGAACCTGTAGCGTTTTTGCCAGTTGGCGAATGTTGGCGTACATCTGCTCAAGGGTGGCTGGTACACGCGGCAGAGTGACGACGTTGACCTTTTGCGCTCGCAGTTGGTCGAGCACAATTTGCGGTCCTGCATCCTGCCAGGTAATTACGCTATCCGGGCGAAGTGACAAAATGCCTTCGCTGCTGAGTTGTTTCCAGTAACCAATATGCGGCAGTTTGGCGGTTTCTGGTGGATAAGATGTCGTTTCATCGACACCCACCACGCGCTCGCCAGCGCCCATCGCGTAGATTAGCTCCGTCAGTGATCCTCCTGCGACCACAATGCGTTCGGCAGCCGTTGCGCTAAAAGCCCAGCTAAGAGCCAGTACTGCCGTAAACAATTTTTTTCGTTTTACCGCAGTCTTCGCGACAGAGGCCACGGCTGAAATACATAACGTTAGTGGGGAAAAAAGATACGGCCTGTTGGTGATCCTTGGCATCATATGAGAACTCTTATCGAATTGAGAATGATCATGATTATCATTTGAGTTATATATGAAACACAACCGTCGATTCAATACGCAAGGCGTTACAAGCGTATTTATTTTTGATTTTTATCAAGATGCTTCGTCAGCTAACGTTCTTGTTACCGACAAAATTTCAGGGCGGGAAAAAGCTGAGATCTCCGAGATATCGCGGCTTGCAGAGCAAAGAGAAAAGAAAATTATCGCGGTTAACGACAACGTTTCGTTATGAGGTCGTGGGGGACTGCCACAAGAAAAAAATGGTTTTCTGGATACAGGATAGCTTTCATAACCCCCTGTTTATTGTGTTAATGGCGGTTAAAAAAAAGCTTGATCATAAAAAATTGATCGATAATAATTCTCATTATCACGTCTGGCTTTAACAAAATATGACCATATGGATAACAAAATCATAGCTTTTGCAAGGGATAGCGCACAGCGCTCTTCACTCCAGATGCGGCATATCGCTTTGCCTGACAAAGAGGGCGAATTGTCCGGGATACCAGGCAATTTCACCGGATATAAACGCCTGTTAACTCACCCGGCGAATATTATCGCTTTGAATTGTAAATAAATTTATTTTTCGCCAGCCATCCCGGTATTAATCCAGGTAGCCAGCATTTTTTATTTTCCTCATGGAGAATCGCTATGTCACGTCCGCAATTTACCTCGTTGCGCTTGAGTTTGTTGGCTTTGGCTGTTTCTGCCACCTTGCCAACGTTTGCTTTTGCTACTGAAACCATGACCGTTACGGCAACGGGGAATGCCCGTAGTTCCTTCGAAGCACCAATGATGGTCAGCGTCCTCGACACTTCCGCTCCTGAAAACCAAACGGCGACTTCAGCCACCGATCTGCTGCGTCATGTTCCTGGAATTACCCTTGATGGTACCGGACGAACCAACGGTCAGGATGTAAATATGCGTGGTTATGACCATCGCGGCGTGCTGGTTCTTGTCGATGGCGTTCGTCAGGGAACGGATACCGGACACCTGAATGGGACTTTCCTCGATCCGGCGCTGATCAAACGTGTCGAGATTGTCCGTGGACCTTCGGCATTATTGTATGGCAGTGGCGCGCTGGGTGGCGTTATCTCCTACGATACGGTCGATGCAAAAGATTTATTGCAGGAAGGACAAAGCAGCGGTTTTCGCGTTTTTGGCACCGGTGGCACGGGGGACCATAGCCTGGGATTAGGCGCGAGCGCGTTTGGGCGAACGGAAAACCTGGATGGTATTGTGGCCTGGTCCAGTCGCGATCGTGGTGATTTACGCCAGAGCAATGGCGAAACCGCGCCGAATGATGAGGCTATTAATAACATGCTGGCGAAAGGAACCTGGCAAATTGATTCTGCCCAGGCTCTGAGCGGATTAGTGCGTTACTACAATAACGACGCGCGCGAACCAAAAAATCCGCAGACCGTTGAAGCGTCTGACAGCAGTAATCCGATGGTTGATCGTTCAACGATTCAACGTGATGCACAGCTTTCTTATAAGCTCTCTCCAGTGGGCAACGACTGGTTAAATGCTGATGCAAAAGTTTACTGGTCGGAAGTTCGTATTAATGCGCAAAACACGGGAAGTTCCGGTGAGTATCGCGAGCAGACAACGAAAGGTGCCAAACTGGAGAACCGTTCCACTCTGTTTGCCGAGAGTTTTGCCTCTCACCTGCTGACGTATGGCGGTGAGTATTATCGTCAGGAACAGCATCCGGGCGGCGCGACGACGGGCTTCCCGCAAGCAAAAATTGATTTCAGTTCCGGCTGGCTACAGGATGAAATCACCTTGCGCGATCTGCCGATTACCCTGCTTGGCGGAACCCGTTATGACAGCTATCGCGGTAGCAGCGACGGTTACAAAGATGTGGATGCCGACAAATGGTCGTCTCGTGCAGGGATGACTATCAATCCGACCAACTGGCTGATGTTATTTGGTTCATATGCCCAGGCATTCCGCGCGCCGACGATGGGCGAAATGTATAACGATTCTAAGCACTTCTCGATTGGTCGCTTCTATACCAACTATTGGGTGCCAAACCCGAACTTACGTCCGGAAACCAACGAAACTCAGGAATACGGCTTTGGGCTGCGTTTTGATGACCTGATGTTGTCCAATGATGCCCTGGAATTTAAAGCCAGCTACTTTGATACCAAAGCGAAGGATTACATCTCCACAACCGTCGATTTCGCGGCGGCGACAACCATGTCTTATAACGTCCCGAACGCCAAAATCTGGGGCTGGGATGTGATGACGAAATATACCACTGACCTGTTTAGTCTTGATGTGGCCTATAACCGTACCCGCGGCAAAGACACCGATACCGGGGAATATATCTCCAGCATTAACCCGGATACCGTTACCAGCACCCTGAATATTCCGATCGCTCACAGTGGCTTCTCTGTTGGGTGGGTCGGTACGTTTGCCGATCGCTCAACACATATCAGCAGCAGTTACAGCAAACAACCTGGCTACGGCGTGAATGATTTCTACGTCAGTTATCAAGGGCAGCAGGCGCTCAAAGGCATGACCACGACTCTGGTATTGGGCAACGCCTTCGATAAAGAGTACTGGTCGCCGCAGGGCATCCCACAGGATGGACGTAACGGCAAAATTTTCGTGAGTTATCAATGGTAATCATCAGCCCCGATATTTCGGGGCATTTATCTGGAAGGAAGAGAGACAATGAACCACTACACACGCTGGCTTGAGTTAAAAGAACAAAATCCCGGAAAGTACGCGCGTGACATCGCAGGTTTAATGAATATCAGCGAAGCAGAACTGGCATTTGCGCGCGTCACGCACGACGCGTGGCGGATGCGCGGCGATATTCGTGAAATTCTGGCGGCGCTGGAAAGCGTTGGTGAAACCAAATGTATTTGTCGTAATGAATATGCAGTCCATGAGCAAGTTGGCTCGTTCACAAACCAGCATTTGAACGGTCATGCCGGATTAATACTCAACCCGCGCGCGCTGGATTTGCGACTATTTCTTAATCAGTGGGCCAGTGTTTTCCATATAAAAGAAAACACGGCTCGCGGTGAACGTCAGAGTATTCAGTTTTTTGATCATCAGGGCGATGCATTACTGAAAGTTTATGCTACCGACAATACCGATATAGCGGCATGGAATGAGCTTCTGGCACGCTTTATCGTCGAGGAAAATACGCCGCTTGAGTTAACAACGATTGATGCGCCTGCCGCACAAACCGACGTCGATGCCAGTGTTGTAGAACAAGAGTGGCGTGCGATGACGGATGTCCATCAGTTTTTTACGTTGCTCAAGCGCCACAACCTGACTCGTCAGCAGGCGTTCAATCTGGTGGCAGACGATTTGGCCTGCAAAGTATCTGGTAGTGCGCTGGCGCAGATTCTGGAATCTGCACAGCAGGATGGCAATGAAATCATGGTGTTTGTTGGCAACCGTGGCTGCGTACAGATTTTCACGGGTGTGGTAGAAAAAGTGGTGCCAATGAAAGGTTGGCTGAATATTTTCAACCCGACGTTTACTCTTCATCTATTAGAAGAGAGCATTGCTGAAGCCTGGGTTACCCGTAAACCGACCAGCGATGGCTACGTAACCAGCCTGGAACTGTTTGCTCATGATGGTACACAGATTGCGCAACTTTATGGTCAGCGTACTGAAGGGGAACAGGAGCAGGCGCAATGGCGTAAACAGATTGCGGCGCTGACGCAGGAAGGCGTTGCTGCATAACGAGTCATTGTCCGGAGGTCTGGCTGTCGCCGGACCTCTTTATAAATATCAGCTGGAGATTTCAGACCAGATAATCAATATGTTGATGACGTACCAGTTCGTTGATCCGTTTAAGATTGAGGATCATCATAATATTGTGTTTATGGCAGTAGAATGTTTTCAGCGATATTTTGAGTTTCCCCAGAATATCTTCTGTCGTCATTTGATTCGCAATGCAGCTCAGAACCTGATGCTGTTTGCGCGAGAGTGACACGTCCGCTTCTGGTACAGAGCAATAACTGCCATTGAGCAGCGCGACGAAGTCAATAATCGTAATATTTCTCTGGACAAAGGTTACCGGAACTTTCCCCAGACAGCGTTTAATATTAAACGGCGAGAAAACAATGACATGAACAGGCCGCAGGCGTTCAATTTTGTTGAGCATTGATGAGTGGAATACATTATTCATTAATGTATCAATAATTACTAAGGCATTCTGATGCAACGTTAAGTCAATCTCTTTTTCGTTCTGTATATGAACGACATTACCTTTACTTATAATATTTTTCATCGCGGTGAAAAACATGGTGTCTTTGGTAATTATAAGAAACATAACCGACTCCCGTTGCGAACATTAACTTTATAATCAGGTCGCCAAAGGTAATAAAAAGGTCAGGGCTTGTAATTATAGTTATATAGAAATGATTTTATTGAAGATGCAGGTATTTGAAAAATATCTGCATCTTTAAACCAAATTATTTCACCAGTTCTGGCGTTACCTGGCTAACTGCATTGGTGTAGTACGGTGTGCCCCAGCCGGGTTCAGGCCAGAATGCGCCGTAGCCGTAATCCCACAAGTTGTAGGTGGTATTGACCACTTCTCTCAAATGCCATACCTGAATCCCCTGCACATTTACGTCAACGAAGTTATATGGGACTTTATTGATAAATCCAGGTTGTTCGCCCTGAATAGTGCCGAGAACGGTGACAAAGTGGTTACGGTAGTTCACTGGGTCAAGGAAGCCGCTTTGTCTGGCGAGCAGTCGCCCTTGATAGTTGGCCTCAATGTCAGGTTTCGCATAGCTATCCAACGGCAATACGGCGATTTCTAGCAACGTATCTGTTTTACCGTTGATAACGTTGATAACCTTCCCGCCGAAGCGTGCCTGTTGGCCAACATACAAATTCGGTTGGTTATGAACAGCAACAAAACTTTTTTGAATATCAGGTTGGTTATTGCCTTTGATATTTTGCGGAATCGAACTACATGCGGCAAGAAAAAATGAAAGGCTGAAGATGAGTGCACCTTTTGTCTTGTTCATGTTACTATCCTTATCAACAAATGTTAAAACCATAATAGATATTTCTTTATAGTTTTCATCTGATTTTCAGGTGATATGCCTGATAGTAACGTAAACCTGTCTGATATTTATATCCTTGCAGATGAGTTCCGGAAAGCATTGATGTGTGATGTTATTATGCATCTCCTTATAATATGAGATATTATAAGGAGACTCTTATTTCTAATGGCACATGGCGTAAAAATTGTTATTGATGTGATGATAATGGTTTATAAATGTTAGATATGCAAGCCATTCGTAATTTTAACTTTGGGGATCTTCAATTTTAAAACGCTTATTATATGACTCATTTTATCTGTTCATTAAAAAACATTGTTTATCCGTCCTGCGTGGATATCAATAATTTACTGAAATTGCACGATCGAAATTATGTATTTTTTGTCAATAATGAGAGGGCGCAGCCGCCCCCTTTGTTTATTTTAATCGCTTACCCGCATCATCAATCACTTTCTCGCCATCTTCCTTGGTGAACGCGCCTTGTTGCGCATCTGGCAGAATTTCCAGCACGACTTCTGAAGGGCGACACAGGCGAGTTCCCAGCGGCGTCACTACAATCGGGCGGTTAATCAGGATGGGATATTGCAGCATAAAATCAATTAACCGATCGTCAGTAAATTTATCTTCTGCAAGGCCCAATTCCTCATACGGTTCAACGTTTTTACGCAGCAGCGCGCGTACGGAAATCCCCATATCGGCAATGAGTTTGACCAGTTCATTACGCGTCGGCGGAGTTTCCAGATAATAGATAATGGTCGGTTCGGTACCGCTGTTGCGGAGCATCTCAAGCGTATTACGCGACGTGCCGCAGGCCGGGTTGTGATAAATAGTAATGTTGCTCATATCAGTATCTCATTACGATGTGAAAGAGAGGCGTAGCGCCAGCGCGGTCAACGTCACAAACAGTACAGGCAGGGTCATGATAATCCCTGTACGGAAGTAATATCCCCAGCTGATTGTCATATTCTTCTGCGAAAGTACGTGCAGCCAGAGCAGCGTTGCCAGGCTACCAATCGGGGTAATTTTCGGCCCCAAATCGCAGCCAATCACGTTGGCATAAACCATCGCTTCTTTGATAACGCCAGATGCCGTGCTGCCCTCAATGGACAACGCGCCAACCAGTACCGTCGGCATATTGTTCATAATAGAAGAGAGCAAGGCGGTGAGGAATCCGGTGCCGAGCGTCGCGGCCCACAGGCCGTTATCCGCCAGCACGTTGAGTACGCCAGAAAGATATTCTGTTAACCCGGCATTGCGCAGGCCATAAACCACCAGATACATGCCGAGCGAGAAGATGACAATCTGCCAGGGTGCACCGCGCAGCACCTTGCCCGTATTAATCGCGTGACCGCGTTTAGCGACGACAAACAAAATCAGCGCGCCCACAGCTGCAATGGCGCTCACCGGAATGCCGAGCGGTTCCAGGACGAAAAATCCCACCAGCAGAAGCAGTAAAACAACCCAGCCAGTTTTGAACGTAGCAGGATCTTTGATCGCTTCTGCGGGAGATTTCAGCAGCGCCATATCGTAGTTCTGCGGAATATCTTTGCGAAAATAGAGATGTAGCATCACCAGCGTGGCAACAATTGCGGCGATATCCACCGGCACCATCACCGATGCGTATTCGCGAAAGCCAAGACCAAAGAAATCTGCGGAAACGATATTCACCAGGTTGGAGACAATAAGCGGCAGGCTGGCGGTATCGGCAATGAATCCGGCAGCCATCACGAACGCCAGCGTAGTGCCTTTACTGAACCCTAAAGCCAGCAGCATGGCGATGACAATCGGTGTCAAAATAAGCGCCGCGCCATCATTGGCAAACAGGGCCGCAACGGCGGCACCGAGCAGGACAATCCAGGTAAACAGCAAGCGACCGCGTCCATTGCCCCAGCGTGAAACGTGCAGCGCCGCCCATTCAAAAAAGCCGGACTCATCCAGCAGCAGGCTGATGATAATGACGGCAATAAACGCAGCCGTCGCGTTCCAGACGATATTCCACACCACCGGAATATCGCCCGGATGGACCACGCCCGTAACTAACGCCAGTACTGCGCCGAGTGTTGCACTCCAGCCGATGCCTAAACCTTTCGGCTGCCAGATAACCAATACGATGGTCAGGACAAAGATAGCGCCTGCCAGTAACATAATGCCTCCCGGATAAAACACATGTGCAAATCCATATGTGTTTAGCTAAATTTTTTAACCGAAAATGTTCTTACTGTCTGCGGAACAGTTTTGCCGAGCCAGGTTGCGGACAATCGCCTGAATCTTTTCCTGTTCACACCGCCAGGCCTGCTCAATAATTTTCGCCGCCCATGCTGGAATATGCGGCGATAAGCGGTAATGAACCCACTTACCTTGCTTGCGATCCAGCAATAGCCCGCTTTCACGCAGCAATGCCAGGTGGCGGGATATCTTGGGCTGCGACTGGTCGAGAGCAGTGCAGAGATCGCAGACGCATAACTCTCCCAGTTCGCTGAGCAGTAAAACGATGCCCAGACGGGTTTCATCAGCAAGAATTTTGAACAATTGGATGGGTAACAGAAATGACATATTGCGCTCCTGATTGTTGCAGGTAGTGTCTCTCTCCGAAGCGGATAAGTCAAAAACATATATGACTTAACGAATGTGTAAGTGCAGAGGAAGGTAATAGGTGTGAATTTTGAGTTGGCTATTCATTTGAAAGGAGGTCTGAATCAGGACGTAAAAAAACCGACTTCGCGTCGGTTTTTTACTCTTCAGCCTGAGTTGGTGGCTCTGGCTGGAGTGAGATAGCCATCATCTAACGCATCAATGCTAATACCATACTGAAACTATTGCAAGGACATGCTGGTTTTATAACCTGAATATACTGTATGATTATCCAGTTAGCTCTGAGACATTTTCACTCTGGCAATGCGCATAAACGCTTTCAAAGTCCTGGTCAGAAGTACGGGTGGTGCCGTTCACTGATGCTCTGGCCGGAGTGAGATAGTCGTCATCTAACAATGAGACATGCGCCGTGACAGGCAATGGATGAGTAAGCGGATGCATTCTCACTCCATCGCATGGAGAAAACGGGTGATTGACAAAGCAATCATCGTTCTTGGAGCGTTAATTGCGCTGCTGGAACTGATCCGCTTTCTGCTTCAGCTTCTGAACTGATAGCGGAAACGTAATTAAGGGCTAAGAGCACACTACTCTTAGCCCTTTAACATTTAACGCATTGTCACGAACTCTTCTGCCGCTGTCGGGTGAATGGCAACCGTGTTGTCGAAGTCTTTTTTGGTTGCGCCCATCTTCAGCGCCACCGCGAAGCCCTGCAACATTTCATCCATACCAAAACCAATGCCGTGAATACCGACAATCTTTTCTTCTGGCCCAACGCATACCAGCTTCATGCGGCACGGCTGGCGATGAGTGGTGACGGCGGTATACATTGCGGTGAAAGAGGATTTATACACTTTCACCTGATCGTCGCCGTACTGCTCGCGCGCCTGCGGCTCCGTTAAACCAACAGTACCAATCGGCGGATGGCTGAAGACCACGGTCGGAATGTTGCTGTAATCCAGATGCTCATCCGGCTTGTTATTAAACAGGCGTTCAGAGAGACGGCGACCCGCTGCAACTGCCACCGGTGTCAGTTCCACTGCACCCGTGTTATCGCCCACCGCGTAAATACCTTCAATGTTGGTGTTTTGATATTTATCGACGACGATATAGCCTTTTTCGTTGGTTTTAACGCCAGCGGCTTCGAGGTTGATATTGTCATTGGCAGGCTCGCGACCAATCGCCCAAATCAGGCAATCCACCGTTTCACTGCGCCCATCTTCCAGCTCCAGCGTCAGGCTACCATCAGCATTTTTCACTACCGCTTTCGGGATGGCGTTGGTGTGCAACTGCGGACCTTCGGCATTCATCACTTCAACCAGCGTTTCAGAGATCATCGGGTCGAAGCTGCGCAGCGGCGCATGTTTACGCACAAACAGATGCGTTTTCGCGCCCAAGCCGTTAATCACGCCCGCCAGCTCAACAGCGATGTAACCTGCGCCAACAACCGCTACACGCTCTGGCAAAGCAGGAAGGGCGAAGAAACCATCGGAATCAATACCATATTCCACGCCTGGAATATCCGGGTGGCTCGGACGACCGCCGGTGGCGATCAGAATATGATCGGCCGTGATGGTTTCGCCGTTTACCTCCAGCGTTTTGGCATCAACGAAGCGGGCAAAGCCTTTGATTACATCAACGTTATTTTTACCGAGCACGTTTTCATAGGAAGTATGAATACGGTCGATATAAGCGGTACGGCTGGCGATCAACGTTTCCCAGTTGAATTTATTGATAGTGGTATCGAAACCATAATCCGGGCCGTACATATGGATCGCTTCACGGATTTGCGCCGCGTGCCACATCACTTTCTTCGGTACGCAGCCGACGTTCACGCAGGTGCCGCCCAGCTCTTTGGCTTCAATCAGTGCGCATTTCTGGCCGTACATAGCCGCGCGGTTGATGGAGGCGATACCGCCGCTGCCGCCGCCGATGGCGATGTAATCATAGTGTTTAGTCATGACAGAGTGTCCTTATCGTTGATTACCGCGATTGTAGCGCGAGACGTAATAGGTGCCAGCAATGGCTGCAATTACTCCGGCACGATCCAGCTTACGGTGGCGTGCCCGGTGCCTGCCGGAACCAGTTTGCTGTGCAGCCACGGCAGCACGTTATTCATCTGCTGTTCCAGCTTCCACGGCGGGTTAATCACAATCATGCCGGAAGCGGTCATGCCACGGCGATCGCTGTCTGGCAGTACCGCCAGTTCAATTTGCAGAATTTTGCGAATGCCGGTTGCTTCCAGGTCGTGGATCATGCGCTTAATTTGCTGGCGCAGCACCACTGGATACCACAATGCGTAAGTGCCCGTGGCGAATCGTTTGTAACCTTCTGCTATCCCGCTGACCACCGCCTGATAGTCGGTTTTCATTTCATACGGCGGGTCGATAAGGATTAAACCACGGCGGGAAACCGGCGGCAGTTTGGCCTTAAGCTGCTGGAAACCGTCGGCTTTTTCGACGCGCGCACGGCTGTCTTTCTGAAATTCAGAACGCAGCAACGGGTAATCGCTCGGGTGCAGCTCGGTCAGTTGCAGGCTGTCCTGTTCACGCAGTAACTGACGAGCAATCAACGGCGAACCGGGGTAGTAACGCAACTGACCGCTACGGTTGAAGTGTTTTACCACATTGATGTACGGCTCCAGCTCCGCAGGTAAATCCTCCTGCTGCCAGATACGGGCGATACCTTCGAGATATTCGCCGGTACGCTCGGCATGTTCGCTACCTAACTGATAACGCCCGGCGCCTGCGTGGGTGTCGAGATAGAGAAACGGTTTATCTTTCTCTTTCAGCGACTCGATGATCAGGCTCTGAACGGTATGTTTAAGGACGTCGGCGTGGTTGCCAGCGTGAAAGCTGTGGCGATAACTGAGCATGGGTAAAGGTGTTCCGGTAAGTAAAAATCGGCCCGTATTCGGGGCGCACAAAAGCCTATCAGGACAGTATACCGAAAAGAGGCCGCCGCCGCGAAAGCGTAACGTTTCTCATTGAAATTCACTACACTTAACCCCATGCTACACACATTATGTAAAGCGCCTGTTGAGCGCTTCCTTAACCTCTTTAACCAGGACTGCGCTAATGACGAATCCGTTACTGACCCCCTTTGAATTGCCTCCGTTTTCTAAAATTCTCCCGGAACATGTGGTTCCAGCCGTGACTAAGGCGCTGAACGACTGCCGCGAAAATGTGGAGCGCGTAGTAGCGCAAGGGGCACCGTATACCTGGGAAAATCTCTGCCAGCCGTTGGCAGAAGTAGACGATGTGCTGGGGCGTATCTTCTCCCCGGTCAGCCACCTGAACTCGGTGAAAAATAGCCCGGAACTGCGTGAAGCGTACGAACAAACCCTGCCGCTGCTGTCAGAATACAGCACCTGGGTAGGGCAACATGAAGGGCTGTATAAAGCGTATCGCGACCTGCGCGATGGCGATCATTACGCCACGCTGAATACGGCTCAGAAAAAAGCGGTTGATAACGCACTGCGCGACTTCGAACTCTCTGGTATCGGTCTGCCGAAAGAGAAACAGCAGCGTTACGGCGAAATTGCCACCCGTCTTTCCGAGCTGGGCAACCAGTACAGCAACAACGTCCTCGATGCGACGATGGGCTGGACCAAACTCGTCACCGACGAAGCGGAACTGGCGGGGATGCCAGAAAGCGCTCTGGCTGCGGCAAAAGCCCAGGCCGAAGCGAAAGAGCTGGAAGGTTATTTGCTGACGCTGGATATCCCAAGCTACTTGCCGGTAATGACCTACTGCGACAACCAGGCCTTGCGTGAAGAGATGTATCGCGCTTATAGCACTCGCGCCTCCGATCAAGGCCCAAACGCCGGTAAATGGGATAACAGCAAGGTGATGGAAGAGATCCTCGCGCTGCGTCACGAACTGGCGCAACTGCTGGGCTTTGAAAACTACGCCTTTAAATCCCTTGCCACTAAAATGGCAGAAAACCCGCAGCAGGTGCTTGATTTCTTAACCGATCTGGCAAAACGCGCGCGTCCGCAGGGCGAAAAAGAGCTGGCGCAACTGCGCGCCTTCGCCAAAGCCGAATTTGGCGTCGATGAGCTGCAGCCGTGGGATATCGCTTACTACAGCGAAAAACAAAAACAGCATCTTTACAGCATCAGTGACGAACAGCTGCGTCCGTACTTCCCGGAAAACAAAGCGGTTAACGGCTTGTTTGAAGTGGTTAAACGTATTTACGGCATCACCGCTAAAGAGCGTAAAGATGTTGATGTCTGGCATCCGGATGTACGTTTCTTCGAACTGTATGACGAAAACAACGAACTGCGCGGTAGCTTCTACCTCGACCTGTATGCCCGTGAGAACAAGCGCGGCGGGGCGTGGATGGATGACTGCGTAGGCCAGATGCGTAAAGCAGACGGTTCGCTGCAAAAACCGGTCGCGTATTTGACCTGTAACTTCAACCGCCCGGTAAATGGTAAACCGGCGCTGTTTACCCATGACGAAGTGATTACTCTGTTCCATGAGTTCGGTCACGGCCTGCATCATATGCTGACCCGCATCGAAACCGCTGGTGTTTCCGGGATCAGCGGGGTGCCGTGGGATGCGGTCGAACTGCCGAGCCAGTTTATGGAAAACTGGTGCTGGGAGCCTGAGGCGCTGGCGTTTATCTCTGGTCACTATGAAACTGGCGAACCGCTGCCGAAAGAGTTGCTGGATAAAATGCTGGCGGCGAAGAACTACCAGGCGGCGCTGTTTATTCTGCGTCAGCTGGAGTTCGGCCTGTTCGATTTCCGCCTCCATGCAGAGTTCCGCCCGGATCAGGGAGCGAAAATCCTCGAAACTCTGGCAGAAATCAAGAAACTGGTTGCCGTGGTACCGTCTCCGTCATGGGGCCGTTTCCCGCACGCTTTCAGCCATATTTTCGCCGGTGGTTATGCAGCAGGTTACTACAGCTACCTGTGGGCCGATGTGCTGGCAGCAGATGCCTTCTCTCGCTTTGAGGAAGAGGGGATTTTCAACCGTGATACTGGACAGTCGTTCCTCGACAACATTCTGAGCCGTGGCGGTTCAGAAGAGCCGATGGAGCTGTTCAAACGCTTCCGTGGTCGTGAACCGCAACTGGATGCGATGCTGGAGCATTACGGCATTAAGGGCTGATCATTCAGTGAAAATCTGCTTAATTGATGAAACGGGCGCCGGAGACGGCGCCTTATCTGTTCTGGCGGCCCGCTGGGGGCTGGAACATGATGAAGACAACCTGATGGCGCTGGTGTTAACGCCGGAGCATCTGGAACTGCGCAAGCGCGATGAGCCAAAGCTTGGTGGCATTTACGTTGATTTTGTTGGCGGGGCGATGGCACACCGCCGCAAATTTGGCGGTGGTCGCGGTGAGGCGGTGGCGAAAGCGGTGGGCATTAAAGGCGATTATCTGCCGGATGTCGTCGATGCTACCGCAGGACTTGGTCGCGATGCCTTTGTGCTGGCTTCGGTCGGCTGCCGCGTGCGGATGCTGGAGCGTAATCCAGTGGTTGCTGCATTGCTCGACGATGGCCTGGCGCGTGGTTATGCGGATGCGGAGATCGGCGGCTGGTTGCAGGAGCGTTTGCAATTAATTCACGCCTCCAGCCTGACGGCGCTGACTGATATTACCCCGCGCCCGCAGGTGGTCTATCTCGACCCGATGTTCCCGCATAAGCAGAAAAGCGCGCTGGTGAAAAAAGAGATGCGTGTCTTTCAGTCGCTGGTGGGGCCGGACCTTGATGCCGATGGATTACTGGAGCCTGCACGCTTGCTGGCGACCAAACGCGTGGTGGTAAAGCGCCCGGACTACGCGCCGCCGCTGGCGAATGTTGCCACGCCAAACGCGGTTGTCACCAAAGGGCATCGCTTTGATATTTATGCTGGTACACCGGCGTAAAAGTAAAACAGGGTAGCGATAACGCTACCCTGTTTTCTGCAAGAATAATCAATGGCTTTCCGGCGTCTCAATCATTCGTTTCAGCCACGGCACCATCAACAGCATCACTACAGCAACGCCCAGCGTGACCAGACCAATCTTACCAAACACGTTGGTATAGACAGGCAGCGTTTCAAGCGGGTCGGTAATGTTGTCTGGTACTGCGGTAAATGTTGCCACATAGCCGCCCAGCAAGAACGCGGCAGCCTGCGTAAGGAACCACATCCCGAGAATAAAGCCCATCAAATGTTGTGGCACCAGAGCGGCAATCATTGCGAGGCCCAGGGCGCTAATAAGCAGTTCACCTAAGCTCTGGAATAAGTAAACCAGCACGATAAACCATGGCGATGTCAGCCCCTGGGCATCCGCAAACCACATTCCCGCTGCGGCGGCTGTCAAAAAGCCCAGCGAGCACATAAACATACCGAGGGTAAATTTCATCGGCATGGAGAGGTCTTTGCCTTTGTTACCCAGATGCGTGTAAATGCCTGCCAGAACTGGGCTGGCGAGCACCACCCAGAACGGGTTAAGCGCCTGGAAGCTCACCGGGTTGATGGAAAAACCGAGAATTTCATGATGCACGTTGTTGATAGCAAAGAAGTTCAGCGACGTTGGCATCTGGGCGTAGAGGATGTAAAACACTACCGCTTCAAGCATCAGCACAAAGGCGACAAACATCTTATTGCGCCCGGTTTTATCCAGCTTGAATGCCTGACGGAAGAAGATAATGGTCACGACGATAGAGAGAACAATCAGTACCAGATTGGCGACTTCCACGTTGTGCATCAGCCATGCGCAAACGAAAATCATCACCACGCTGCCAAGCAGCACGTACAACAATTTGCTGAAGTTCATCGGTCGGAAATCTGGTTCAGAACCAATATCTTTCACCATTCCGCGACAGGCGATGTAAACCAGTAGCGCGACAATCAATCCTGCTCCGCATAAGTTATAGGTGACGGAATAGCCAAATCTGTCAGCGATAACCGGTGCTAGCGACAGCGCAATCAACGAGCCGATATTGATCGACATATAGAACAGGGTGAAAGCGCCATCGAGACGAGGATCTTTCGGTGGATAGCACTTCGAAAGCAGGCTTGCCGGGTTGGCTTTAAACAGGCCGTTGCCGACGGCGATTGTTCCCAGCGCGATGAATATCAGGTCTGGCTTGAGTAGCGACATCCCGGTCATGAAGTAGCCCATCGCCAGAACAATTGCCCCAAGGACAATGGTGCGTTTAGTTCCTAACAGATGGTCGCCAACATAACCACCGATCGAGATAAGGCCATAGACCAGCGCAGCGAAGGCACCAAAGGTGACAAAAGCCTGTTCTTGTGAGAAACCGAGCTGTTTAACGAAGAAAACGGCCAGGACGCCTTGCACGCCGTAGTAACCGAATCGCTCCCATAGTTCGACAAAAAAGATCATGAAGAATGGGCGAGGTTGTTGCAGCATCCCAGTGGGTGTTGTTGTATTCATAATTTTTAGCCTTTCAATACCATCATGAAAAGTATGAACGCGTAAGTGATTGCGTGCGAAAGAGTTTACACACGTCTAAAATTCTTAATATTGATTTAATGAATGCATTAATGCACTACCACAACAAAAAACAACCAGCTAATCATGCTGGTTGTTTGAGATATGATGGCGCTAAATGCTATTTTGTCGTGATGTAAATTTGAATTATTCGATGCGTAGAGGAACTTTCTGACTGCGGATGAACACCGGCTTGATTGAGCACTCCCGTGTTTGTACCCGCACGTCGCATTCGGGTACAACACAAAAAGCAGAACGCCCGCATAAGCGGGCGCTCAGGAGCAAGTGGGGGAGATATTATTCTTCTTCGTCGCGCAGCGGAACAATCAGCATATCAACGTGAACGGTGTTGATCAGCTGACGCGCGGAAGACATCAGTTTGCTCCAGAAGTCCTGGTGGTGACCACAAACAACCAGGTCCATGTCGTATTTCTTGATCGCATCAACCAGAACCTGACCCAAATCGCCGCTGCCGCTAAGGGTTTCAGTGATGGGGTATCCTGCGTTGGTGGAGAGTTCGGTCAATGCATGATGAGTCTCTTCGGAAATGCGTTTCTGCATGTCACCCAGATTTACATCAATAAGTCCGGTGTATAGGTCAGAGTAGTTTACATCTACGTGGATCAGAGAAACTTTCGCATTGTAGGGGCGAGCCATAGAGACTGCTTTCTCTACCAGAACTTTGCTTTCCGGGGAGAGATCGACCGCGATGAGAATGTGTTTATAAGCCATAGTGTTACTCCTTCCATAAAGTTGTCGATGACTGGCCAGCTTGCGTTTCTTGTGCCGTTACGTCACCCGCGTCCTGCGAACTACGTGCGCGGGGCTAACCCAGCCGTAAAGATTCAGTGAAAAGACCATCCTTACCTTATAGCGACCTGGATGATCCGTCAATCCGCCTTGCTTACCAATCAGATAATCAAATTTTCTACATGAATGTATTGATAGTGGTTAACCTTATGGAAAAAAAACAACCTGATCTCCTACACTATCTATAGAGCCGCTCGGATGTTTGCCATCACAAAAGCGGTTTCTCCAGGACCTGGTGTTAACTGATTGGCAGCGTATCGGGAGCGGTAGCCCCGGAGGGGAACTCCGCGGGCAGGTCGCCGGGGAGGGGGTATGATAAGCACCGTCGCATTATTTTGGGCTTTATGTGTCGTTTGCATTGTTAACATGGCGCGCTATTTCTCATCACTACGCGCGTTGTTAGTGGTACTGCGTAATTGCGATCCATTGCTCTATCAATATGTTGATGGAGGGGGCTTTTTTACCTCACATGGCCAACCCAACAAACAGGTGCGTCTCGTTTGGTATATCTATGCCCAACGTTATCGCGATCATCACGATGATGAGTTTATCCGTCGCTGCGAGCGCGTGCGTCGTCAGTTTATTCTGACCAGCGCATTATGTGGCCTGGTGGTGGTAAGCCTGATTGCGTTGATGATTTGGCATTAAGCGCCACGGTAATAACGCATAAAAAAAGCGGGCCAGTAAACTGACCCGCTCGTTTTTATGCGTGCGATTACAGGAACTGCAAGGAGATCCAGTACAGCGCACCGGAGAGCAGAACTGCAGCCGGGAGGGTAAACACCCAGGCCATCAGAATGCTGGTCACCGTTTTACGCTGTAAGCCGCCGCCGTCAACCACCATCGTCCCCGCTACGGAAGAGGAGAGTACGTGAGTGGTGGAAACCGGCATCCCGGTATAACTCGCCAGACCGATAGACACCGCTGCCGTCATCTGAGCAGACATCCCCTGAGCGTAGGTCATGCCTTTCTTACCGATTTTCTCACCGATAGTGGTCGCCACACGACGCCAGCCAATCATCGTACCGATACCTAACGCCAGCGCGACCGCCATGATGATCCACACCGGAGCATACTCGATGGTGCTCAGCATATCGGACTTCAGTTTCTTCAACAGACGCTGATCATCCGCAGTGACGCCAGGCATTTTCACCACTTTGTCGATAGTGTCAGAAACGCACAGCATAATGCGGCGCATCTGGCTACGTTGGTCAAGCGACAGCTTGTCGTAGCTTTCCACATCGGCGGTCAGCATGCCTTTCAGGCGGTTGAGCGCGTTAATGGTATTCGACGGATGGCAATGGAACTCCGCAGGTTGTGTTGCGCCTGCTTCTGGTGTCGGTACTAACTGATCGGCACCGGTCGCCTGTTTAAGCAGCGCAGGATGCTGCTCAAAGTAAGCTTCCACATTGTTGATGGCATCACGGGTACGGGTGATTTCGTAGCCAGTGGCATTCATATTCACCACGAAGCCCGCTGGTGCGACGCCAATCAGAACCAACATAACCAGACCAATGCCTTTCTGACCATCGTTCGCGCCGTGAGAGAACGCCACGCCGATAGCGGAAAGGATCAGCGCGATACGCGTCCAGAACGGCGGCTTTTTCTTGCCGTCTTTCTTTTCACGTTCCGCTGGGGTCAGGTGGATACGGGCGCGTTTCTTGGTGCCGCTCCAGTAGCGACGCAGCAAGAAAATCAGACCGCCAGCAAACACCAGGCCGACAATAGGGGAAACAATCAGAGATGCGAAAATACTTAATACTTTCGGGATATTGAGTGCATCCACCACTGACGTACCGGACATCAACGCATTGGTTAAACCAATACCGATGATCGCGCCAATCAGCGTATGGGAGCTGGATGCAGGTAAACCAAAGTACCAGGTACCAAGGTTCCAGATAATTGCTGCCAGCAACATAGAGAACACCATGGCAAGACCATGGGACGATCCCATATTAAGCAGCAGATCCGTCGGCAGCATATGCACAATGGCATAGGCAACACTAAGACCACCCAGCAAAACACCCAGGAAGTTGAACACTGCCGCCATAACCACAGCGAGCTGAGAACGCATCGCGCGGGTATAGATGACAGTTGCCACGGCGTTGGCTGTGTCATGGAAACCATTGATGGCTTCGTAGAACAGCACAAAAGCCAGTGCAAGCAATAATAACAGCCCGGTATGCAAATCCAGGCCAGCAAACAAATGTAGCATAGGACGTTACGCCATTTTGAGGACATGAACGCGGCGCATTATCAGTGACTTTCGCGGCGCGGGCAAAGTGAAATATAGATTTTTTTGATTTGCCTCCTGTATGAATTTCGCTCAAAAAATAATTATCTTATATAATTCAGACAAATACTTCCCCTAAGTAATATTGCTGCTGGTGCGGCCACTGAGGAATCTTTACAATTCACGCCCATTTTTTCTAAGAGGAGCGCAACGTGGAAAGGTTTGATGCCATTATTATAGGCGCTGGTGCGGCGGGTATGTTCTGTTCTGCGCTGGCAGGTCAGGCAGGACGCCGGGTTCTGCTGATCGATAATGGTAAAAACCAGGGCGCAAAATCCTCATGTCTGGCGGTGGGCGCTGCAACTTTACCAACCTTTATGTCGAACCAGGCGCTTATCTGAGCCAAAATCCGCATTTTTGTAAGTCTGCACTCGCGCGTTTTACCCAGTGGGATTTCATTGAGCTGGTCAATAAACACGGCATCGCCTGGCACGAGAAAACGTTAGGGCAACTCTTCTGTGATGACTCCGCTCAGCAGATTGTCGACATGCTGGTGGATGAGTGTGAGAAGGGCAATGTGACCTTCAGATTACGTAGCGAAGTGTTGAGCGTGACGAAGGATGACGCGGGATTCACGCTTGAACTGAACGGCATGACCGTAGGTTGCGATAAACTGGTCATCGCGACCGGAGGCCTCTCGATGCCGGGGCTGGGTGCGTCGCCGTTTGGTTATAAGATTGCCGAACAATTCGGGCTGAACGTGTTGCCGACGCGCGCAGGCCTGGTGCCATTCACCCTGCATAAACCGTTGCTGGAAGAGTTACAGGTGCTGGCAGGCGTGGCGGTGCCTTCAGTGATCACCGCTGAAAACGGCACCGTGTTCCGTGAGAACTTACTCTTCACCCACCGCGGCTTGTCTGGCCCTGCGGTATTGCAGATATCCAGCTACTGGCAATCGGGTGAATTTGTCAGCATCAATCTGCTACCGGATGTCGATCTGGAAGCCTTTCTTAATGAACAGCGTAACGCGCATCCGAATCAGAGCCTGAAAAACACGCTGGCGGTTCATCTGCCGAAACGGTTGGTTGAACGGTTACAACAACTCGGGCAGATCCCGGACGTCTCGTTAAAACAGCTCAACGTGCGTGACCAACAGGCGCTCATTGCCACATTGACTGACTGGCGCGTACAACCTAACGGCACTGAAGGCTATCGCACCGCCGAAGTGACGCTCGGCGGCGTGGACACCAATGAACTCTCATCACGGACGATGGAAGCGCGTAAAGTTCCGGGCTTGTACTTTATCGGCGAAGTGATGGACGTTACCGGCTGGCTGGGGGGCTATAACTTCCAGTGGGCGTGGTCCAGTGCGTGGGCCTGTGCACAGGATTTGGCCTCAAAATAACGCTTGCGTTACATATCCCATAACCACGGCCATTCCTAAAATTACCATCAGAAAGGCAATAATCATCGGCGTGCGAAACATCGATTTCAGCAAAATAACTTCTGTTAAGCTGGCACCCGCGCTGCCGATGATGAGTGCCATTACGGCTCCCATCCCCATGCCTTTGGTCATTAATACCGACGCGAGGGGAATGACGGCCTCTGCACGTATATAGAGCGGGATACCTATAACCGCGCTCAAGGGGATAGCCAGTGGATTATCCGTTCCGGCATGTGCTGCAATCCATTGTGCTGGAATAAAGCCGTAAATAAATGAGCCAATTAGCACCCCAATTAACAGATAGGGCAGCACTTCTTTAAATTGCAGCCATGCATCCTTTATTGCCTGAGTCGGCAGGCTGGGGGGCGCCGTTTTGGCTGCACTACAGCAATTAACAGCAGGTTCTGCGGTACAGCAAGATGTGGTTTGCGGCGTAAACTTCGCAGAGCGCAAGTTAATAACGGGTTTATCGGACACTGATTTGCAGCAGCTCGCGTTGCTCCCCTTTGCCGGTATGACATATCGTTCGAAGCCAACAAAATCCAGTAACAAACTGGCGGCCAGCGAAACGCCGCACGCAATAACGGCGTACAACAACGTTACCTTCCAGCCAAATGTTGCCCACATTAGCCCGACGATAATCGGGTTGAGTAATGGTGAAACAAACAAAAAGGTGAGCGTTGGGCCAAATCCCGCTTTTGCAGAAAGAAGACCGCGAAGCATGGGAATGGTTGAGCAACTGCAAAACGGAGTCACTGCACCTAACATTGCTGCCAGCAAATAACCGCGCCCTTTACGCGCACCCATCATTTTCTGGATCTTATGATCCGGGATTTTCTGACGGATTACGCTGACACCAGCACTGATAAGAAGAAAAAGTAACGATAGCTCTACGGCTAAGAACAGGAACATCCCGGCGGCGTCGCGCAGCCTGGTAACCATTCAAACATTTTATACCCTCGCTAAAACTATATTTCTAAAATTATCGAAATAACGAGCGGTGAGCAAGATATTTCTGGTATTATCGAAATATCAATTAGCCGGAGAAACTACTTATGGAACTGGAAGATGTCGCTAAGGCACTGAAAGAATTAGGTCATCCGACCCGTTTGTTTATTTTTCGTCATCTGGTCAAAGCGGGAGAACGCGGGATGCCGGTAGGCGAGTTACAGAAGGAACTTGCGATCCCCGCATCGACCTTGAGCCACCATATCTCGGCGCTGGTCTCCGTTGGTCTGGTTAAGCAAAACCGCGAAAGTCGCACGTTGATGTGTGTCTCGCAATATGATGTTCTGGAAGGGATTATTAGTTTTCTGCGTGAAGAGTGCTGTGTGAATAACGGGAAGTATTAATATTCGCCAGGCTGTAACTAACCACAACCCGGCGAGAGTCATTATTTTTTCGCAGAACCCGCTTCTAATATAGAAACGATGGAAAACAGTGTAAAACACACTGCACCTAAGCCAACCAAAACTCGCGAAGGAATAAAATAAGCCATATCGGTTTGCGCAATTTCAGCAAGGAACGCTGCAAGGAACAGGCAAAACAGACAGGTAAATACCGGAATCATGGGTATTCTGTTGGCTAACGAACAGGTGCGTCGCCATACCAGCGCCAACAGCCACACTTTGGAGAAAATACTGTAGCAGATCATTCCCAGACAAATAAGAATAATGCCGGGTGCCAGTCTGGCACTTTCATCAGAACTGACTAAAACGTAGATGCCCTGAATAACGGTAAGTGAACCGAGCAAAATAACCCAATAACACCAGAGCCAATGTTCTTTCTCTGAGAATGTATTCCGCGTTTGATGGACAATAGTGGCGACAAGGCCAATAAGACAAGCGCAAATTGCCGTTAACCCCAGCAGTACGTGACCAGCAACATAATGTGGTGTGATATTTGCACTACGTAACAGCGCGACTGACCAAATGAAACCAAAGAGAGTAAGCAGAACGGGAACGGCAATTAAGCCATTACCGATTGTTGAAGAATAAGCCTGCAACGGCGTACCATCACTCTTACTGCCCGAGGCATTTTTGGGAATTAGCAGAAAATGCCCGGAAGACGCCGCCACGGTTGATACGCAGGCGGCAATCATCCCAACACCGAAAATAACATGCCCGGCAACAAATTCATCGGCCATGACATTATCACTTGCCAGCAGTAAGCATCCCCAAATCATAGTTGCGACAGACCCAGCGTAACCAATAACAGGAAAAAGTCTGTTGTAGAGCTTATTCACACCATGCGTTAACTGCGAAATAATAATAAATGCAGTAGTGAATAACGCCAGACAGATTGCAGAAAGCGAAATAAGCACATGCCCTGCCACAAAATACTCACTTTGCCCGGAACCTGCTAATACAAAATCACCCAATGCAATACATATTATCCCCATAATTAAAGGGATTAATTTAAATAGCCATCCGATATATATGTTCATTTTAAACTCCATGTGTACTTTCTGCTAATATAAGAAAGCGTATCAGTAGTATTTTTAGTCAGTTAAATATAACAATGAGATACCACCAAATGTAACAAGTAACTTTACTATAGCCGGATTTATTGCCCTGAGTGTTAAGTTTTAGATGTGAGTTAATGCTGATAAATAAATATTTATCCTAAGGTAAATTCCGAGTTAATATCTTTATCCTATTTTTATTTTGTTGCTTTAAACGACCTTGTTCGAGATTGCTTTATTTAATACACAAGCATTTATCATCTATCATCTTTTCAAAAAAACATTTCACTTTCGGTAAATATTTGCACCTCGGCGATAATAACGCTATGTGATAGTCATCGGATTTTCTGTTATGCAAACCTACGCAGTAGTATCTGAGAACCTGTGCAGAAGATTTTTGGTTAAAAACGCTATCGAACAGAAGAACATCGCGATGTATCACAAGCTGATGGTAATCAAATAGACAACATGAATATAACTGTTAGTATTTAATTGATTTAACTTATGAGTATGCGTGTTTCATTTACGGCCAGGAATGCTGATGATGACAACATTACTACCCGTTTTCACCAGACCTTCCCCGTTGGCGCTCAGTTTGCTGCGCCCTGGCCGCCTTTGCCGTTTCCTTCTTATCCCGGATGGAATAATTCGCTGAACATCGTTCGGTGGCAGTTGTAACACGCGTCGATTGCTTACAGGGATTATGGCGGGTCGATTATGGATAATATTAAGCGCCATCTGGCGTGGTGGGTTGTCGGGTTACTGGCGGTGGCTGCTATCGTGGCGTGGTGGCTGTTGCGCCCGGCAGGTGTGCCGGAAGGCTTTGCCGTCAGCAATGGGCGCATTGAAGCGACGGAAGTGGATATCGCCAGCAAAATTGCCGGGCGTATCGACACCATTCTGGTGAAAGAAGGCCAGTTTGTTCGCGAAGGTGAAGTGCTGGCGAAGATGGATACTCGCGTGTTGCAGGAGCAACGGCTGGAGGCCATCGCGCAAATCAAAGAGGCGCAAAGCGCCGTTGCCGCCGCGCAGGCTTTGCTGGAACAGCGGCAAAGTGAAACTCGCGCCGCTCAGTCGCTGGTTAATCAACGGCAAGCTGAACTTGATTCCGTAGCCAAACGTCATACCCGTTCCCGCTCGCTCGCCCATCGTGGGGCTATTTCTGCGCAACAACTGGATGATGACCGCGCCGCCGCCGAAAGCGCCCGTGCTGCGCTGGAATCGGCAAAAGCCCAGGTTTCTGCCTCTAAAGCCGCTATTGAAGCGGCACGTACCAATATCATTCAGGCGCAAACTCGTGTAGAAGCCGCGCAAGCCACTGAACGGCGTATCGCGGCAGATATCGATGACAGTGAACTGAAAGCCCCGCGTGACGGACGCGTGCAGTATCGGGTTGCCGAGCCAGGCGAAGTGCTGGCAGCAGGCGGTCGGGTGCTGAATATGGTCGATCTCAGCGACGTCTATATGACCTTCTTCCTGCCAACCGAACAAGCGGGCACGCTGAAACTGGGTGGTGAAGCCCGGCTGATCCTCGATGCTGCGCCAGATCTGCGTATTCCGGCAACCATCAGCTTTGTCGCCAGCGTCGCCCAGTTCACGCCAAAAACCGTCGAAACCAGCGATGAACGGCTGAAACTGATGTTTCGCGTCAAAGCGCGTATCCCACCGGAATTACTCCAGCAGCATCTGGAATATGTCAAAACCGGCTTGCCGGGCGTGGCGTGGGTGCGGGTGAATGAAGAACTTCCGTGGCCTGAAGACCTGGCGGTGAGGTTGCCGCAATGACGCATCTGGAACTGGTTCCCGTCCCGCCTGTCGCGCAACTGGCGGGCGTGAGCCAGCATTATGGAAAAACCGTTGCGCTGAACAATATCACTCTCGAGATTCCGGCCCGCTGCATGGTCGGGCTGATTGGCCCGGACGGCGTCGGTAAGTCGAGTTTATTGTCATTGATTTCCGGTGCTCGTGTCATTGAGCAGGGCAACGTGATGGTGCTGGGCGGCGATATGCGCGACCCGAAGCATCGCCGCGACGTCTGCCCGCGTATCGCCTGGATGCCGCAGGGGCTGGGCAAAAATCTCTACCACACCTTATCGGTGTATGAAAATGTCGATTTTTTCGCCCGCCTGTTCGGTCACGACAAAGCGGAGCGGGAAGTCCGAATCAATGAGCTGCTGACCAGCACCGGGTTAGCACCGTTTCGCGATCGTCCGGCGGGAAAACTCTCCGGCGGGATGAAGCAAAAACTTGGGCTGTGCTGTGCGTTAATCCACGATCCGGAATTGTTGATTCTTGATGAGCCAACAACGGGGGTTGACCCGCTCTCCCGCGCCCAATTCTGGGATCTGATCGACAGTATTCGCCAGCGGCAGAGCAATATGAGCGTGCTGGTCGCCACCGCCTACATGGAAGAGGCCGAACGCTTCGACTGGCTGGTAGCGATGAATGCCGGAGAAGTGCTGGCAACCGGCAGCGCCGAAGAGCTGCGGCAGCAAACGCAAAGCGCCACGTTGGAAGAAGCATTTATAAATCTGTTACCGCAAGCGCAACGCCAGGCGCATCAGGCGGTAGTGATCCCACCGTATCAACCTGAAAACGCAGAGATTGCCATCGAAGCGCGCGATCTGACCATGCGTTTTGGTTCCTTCGTTGCCGTTGATCACGTCAATTTCCGCATTCCACGCGGGGAGATTTTTGGTTTTCTTGGTTCGAACGGCTGCGGTAAATCCACCACCATGAAAATGCTTACCGGATTGCTGCCCGCCAGCGAAGGTGAGGCGTGGCTGTTCGGGCAACCGGTTGATCCAAAAGATATCGATACTCGCCGTCGGGTGGGCTATATGTCGCAGGCGTTTTCGCTCTATAACGAACTCACCGTGCGGCAAAACCTGGAGTTACATGCCCGTTTGTTTCACATCCCGGAAGCGGAAATTCCCGCGCGAGTGGCTGAAATGAGCGAGCGTTTTAAGCTCAACGACGTTGAAGATGTTCTGCCGGAGTCATTGCCGCTCGGCATTCGCCAGCGGCTTTCGCTGGCGGTGGCGGTGATTCATCGCCCGGAAATGTTAATCCTCGATGAACCCACTTCTGGCGTCGATCCGGTGGCGAGGGATATGTTCTGGCAGTTGATGGTCGATCTCTCGCGCCAGGACAAAGTGACCATTTTCATCTCCACCCACTTTATGAACGAAGCGGAACGTTGCGACCGCATCTCACTGATGCACGCCGGAAAAGTGCTCGCCAGCGGTACACCGCAAGAGCTGGTTGAGAAACGCGGAGCCGCCAGTCTGGAAGAGGCATTTATCGCCTATTTGCAGGAGGCGGCAGGGCAGAGCAACGAAGCCGAAGCGCCGCCCGTGGTACACGACACCACCCACGCGCCGCGTCAGGGATTTAGCCTGCGCCGTCTGTTTAGCTACAGCCGCCGCGAAGCACTGGAACTGCGCCGCGATCCGGTACGTTCGACGCTGGCGTTGATGGGAACGGTGATCCTGATGCTGATAATGGGTTACGGCATCAGTATGGATGTGGAAAACCTGCGCTTTGCGGTGCTCGACCGCGACCAGACCGTCAGTAGCCAGGCGTGGACGCTCAATCTCTCCGGTTCCCGTTACTTTATCGAACAGCCGCCGCTCACCAGTTATGACGAGCTTGATCGTCGGATGCGTGCGGGCGATATCACGGTGGCGATTGAGATCCCTCCCAATTTCGGGCGCGATATCGCGCGTGGTACGCCTGTGGAACTCGGTGTCTGGATCGACGGTGCGATGCCGAGCCGTGCCGAAACGGTAAAAGGCTACGTGCAGGCTATGCACCAGAGCTGGCTACAGGATGTGGCGAGCCGACAATCGACGCCCGCCAGCCAAAGCGGGCTGATGAATATTGAGACGCGCTATCGCTATAACCCGGATGTAAAAAGCCTGCCAGCGATTGTTCCGGCGGTGATCCCGCTTCTGCTGATGATGATCCCGTCAATGCTAAGCGCCCTTAGCGTGGTGCGGGAAAAAGAGCTAGGGTCGATTATCAACCTTTACGTGACCCCCACCACCCGTAGCGAATTTTTGCTTGGCAAACAGCTGCCGTACATCGCGCTGGGGATGCTGAACTTTTTCCTGCTCTGCGGCCTGTCGGTGTTTGTATTTGGCGTGCCGCATAAAGGCAGTTTCCTGACGCTCACCCTGGCGGCGCTGCTGTATATCATCATCGCCACCGGAATGGGGCTGCTGATCTCTACCTTTATGAAAAGCCAGATTGCCGCCATTTTCGGAACGGCGATTATCACGTTGATCCCGGCGACACAGTTTTCCGGGATGATCGATCCGGTAGCTTCGCTGGAAGGGCCTGGACGTTGGATCGGCGAGGTTTACCCGACCAGTCATTTTCTGACTATCGCCCGCGGGACGTTCTCGAAGGCGCTTGATCTGACTGATTTATGGCAACTTTTTATCCCGTTGCTGATAGCCATCCCGCTGGTGATGGGCTTAAGCATCCTGCTGCTGAAAAAACAGGAGGGATGATGCGCCATTTACGCAATATTTTTAATCTGGGTATCAAAGAGTTGCGCAGTCTGCTCGGTGATAAAGCGATGCTGACGCTGATTGTTTTCTCGTTTACGGTGTCGGTGTATTCGTCAGCGACCGTCACACCAGGATCGTTGAACCTCGCGCCGATCGCTATTGCCGATATGGATCAATCGCAGTTGTCGAACCGGATCGTTAACAGCTTCTATCGCCCGTGGTTTTTGCCACCGGAGATGATCACCGCCGATGAGATGGATGCCGGGCTGGACGCCGGACGCTATACCTTCGCGATAAATATTCCGCCTAATTTTCAGCGTGATGTCCTCGCCGGACGCCAGCCGGATATTCAGGTGAACGTCGATGCCACGCGCATGAGCCAGGCATTTACCGGCAACGGGTATATCCAGAATATTATCAACGGTGAAGTGAACAGCTTTGTCGCGCGCTACCGTGATAACAGCGAGCCGTTGGTATCGCTGGAAACCCGGATGCGCTTTAACCCGAACCTCGATCCCGCGTGGTTCGGTGGGGTGATGGCGATCATCAACAACATTACCATGCTGGCGATTGTGCTGACCGGATCGGCGCTGATCCGCGAGCGTGAACACGGCACGGTGGAACATTTACTGGTGATGCCGATAACGCCGTTTGAGATCATGATGGCAAAGGTCTGGTCGATGGGGCTGGTGGTGCTGGTGGTATCGGGATTATCGCTGGTGCTGATGGTAAAAGGCGTGCTGGGCGTACCGATTGAAGGCTCGATCCCGCTGTTTATGCTGGGCGTGGCGCTCAGTCTGTTTGCCACCACGTCAATCGGCATTTTTATGGGGACGATAGCGCGTTCAATGCCGCAACTGGGGCTGCTGGTGATTCTGGTGCTGCTACCGCTGCAAATGCTTTCCGGTGGCTCCACGCCGCGCGAAAGTATGCCGCAGATGGTGCAGGACATTATGCTGACCATGCCGACGACACACTTTGTTAGCCTCGCGCAAGCCATTCTCTACCGGGGTGCCGGATTTGAAATCGTCTGGCCGCAGTTCCTGACGCTGATGGCAATTGGCGGCGTGTTTTTCACCATCGCGCTGCTGCGATTCAGGAAGACGATTGGGACAATGGCGTAAGGAAGGGAAACTTGACTTCATACTGTGATGTCATACTATTGATGTCATAAAGTGAAGTCATAAGGACATGCCATGAGAATCCAGGTACAGGCTTTACGGAAGAAACAAAAAAATACATTGGATCAAATATTTAAATCTCCTGTTCCTCAAGGGATCAAGTGGTCTGATATAGAGTCTCTGGTTAAAGCATTAGGCGGAGAAATTAAGGAAGGAAGAGGTTCGCGTTGTAAGTTCATACTAAATATGAGCGTTGCGTGTTTCCATCGGCCTCATCCGTCGCCAGATACCGATAAAGGCGCTGTAGAAAGCGTGCGTGACTGGTTACTAAGTATAGGGGTAAAACCATGATCAAACTGAAGACGCCAAACTCTATGGAGATTGCCGGGCAACCAGCTGTTATTACCTACGTGCCAGAACTGAATGCATTTCGTGGCAAATTCCTGGGCTTGTCAGGTTATTGTGATTTTGTCTCTGACAGTATTCAGGGGCTGCAAAAAGAAGGGGAGCTTTCCCTGCGAGAGTATCTTGAGGATTGTAAAGCTGCGGGTATTGAGCCGTATGCGCGTACAGAAAAGATTAAGACCTTTACGTTACGCTATCCAGAATCGCTGAGTGAACGCCTTAATAATGCCGCTGCGCAGCAACAAGTCTCTGTTAATACCTATATTATTGAAACGCTGAATGAGCGTTTGAATCATTTATAACTTATAGCGGCCCAACAATTTCTGTTGCGCCGCTATATTTTTGTGGCTCTTAAGATGCCTTTCTAACCAACCGATGCCCCTCATTCATCATCAGGATTTTGCTATACACATCTTCCTCGACGGCGTTTTTTGCTGATGCCATCACTCGTGCCAGATTCGCTTCGTTGTGATTATTCACATACGCTTTGCCGACGGCGGTGATAAACGCTTTGCGCAGATCGCTGGCGATATTTACTTTAGCGACGCGATAATTAACAAAGCTGCGTAATATTTCCGGGGCGATACCGGAGCCGCCGTGAATAACCAGTGGCACCGGGCAGACTTCGGCAATGCGCTTCAGCAGGGGGATATCGATCCGCGGTATATCGTCCAGACCATGAACGTTACCAATAGAAACTGCCAGCATGTCGCAACCGGTGCGCTCGACAAAGGTCTTCACCTTTTCCGGTTCCGTTTTGCAATCGGCTTCGCTGACGTGATCATCTTCTTTGCCGAGAATCGCCCCCAGCTCGGCTTCAACCGGTACGCCATAGGATTTACAGAAATCGACAGCTTCCTGGGTGAAAGCGATATTCTCTTCAAAAGAGAATGCGGCACCGTCAATCATGACCGAGGTAAAGCCCGCGCGCACCGCCTGTTTAACATCCTCCTGGGTTTTCCCGTGATCCAGATGAAGACTGACCGGAACATCCATTTTATCGGCGTGACGTTTCACGATTTCATAAATGTAATCGTATCCCGAGAGTTGTGCATTGGTGGGTGCAATCTGAATGAAGTTGGGTAATCCCGAACGCTCAATAGCGTTTAAAATTGAAATTGTCGTCTCCAGATTGGTGGTATTAAACGCGCCCGCTAATACCCGTTTTTCCTGAATGCGGTCGAGCAGTATCCGTCCATTAACTAATGGCATATTGAAAACCTCATCTTTTAATATCAGTTAATTATTCAGCTTCACCGAAGCGGTCGCGAAATAAGGCAGTGAGAGTCTGTATGGCCTCGTTTTCATCATCACCGTCGCAGCGTATTTCCACCGTTTTGCCGCCTTTTATTCCGGCGCGCATAATATTCATCATGCTGGTGGCATTAATATCATTACCCTCATAGTGCAGCGTCACGTTACAGCTATATTTTTTGGCGGTTTTCGCCAGACAGGCCGCCGGACGTGCATGCAGGCCAGTACTGTTTCTGACCTCCACGGTTTTACTCAACATAGTGCTCCTCCCGATGATGTAATGGCATCACGCCTTCTTGCTGTAATTTCAACTGATACCAGCTTTTCCATTTGTGCTGATAACGCTGTAATTGATGATATCTTGCCCGATTCGGTTGCAGGCGTTGGGCAATCGTCACCTTCGGCGGCGTAATATCCGGTGCGGCGGTTAATAATGCTCCGACAGAAACCGCCTCGTTAAATGCAATTGCTTCAACCGGACGCTGTAAAATATCCGCCTTTAATTGCAGCCAAAGAGGATTATGGGTCGCCGGACCAATCACTTTTAACGCGCTGGTGCCAGGCACATTAAAACAGGCAAAGCAGTTGGCAAATTCCATGGTTAATCCCAGTGAAATACTGGCAATTAACATGTCGATATTTAACGTATCGCCAAGCCCATAAAATAATCCTCGGGTGTGGCGATTTTTATAGGGCGAACCCGAACCGCGAAGATGCGGAATAAAGACGGGAATGTCATCGAGCAACCAATTCCCCGCCAGATAATCCGCATGTCCGCGAGTGAGTGACGCGGCGATCTCCTCATCGGTTAGCCGGAACGTGTTACGCAACCACTCCAGAGCGAAACCGCCCACGGGTAGCGAAGCAAACAGGGTGAACTGGTTGGCAAGCGAATAACAGCCGTTTGCCAGCTTGTCACGTTTGGCCTGTTCATCCAGCGTCGGTTGTGTATCCAGTTGCAGAATGCCTTCCGTGGTCCCCGTCGAGTTAAGGATATCGCCCGGCATCATCTGCAACGCTCGCGCCCCCACCATATGGTCATGTCCGGCCAGCGTCACGCTGGCCGGTTGTGAGAACCCAAGCGTTTTGCAGAGCGACTCGCTGACCCATCCGGCGTGCTCGCCTGGTTGTACTAATGGCGCAAATGCTGAACAGGGAACGTGTAACAACGCCGCCGCTTTCGCTGACCATTCGCCTTTGCGCACGTCCAGACACAGCGTACGGCTGGCTAAGGTGATATCCGTGCGCTGTTCGCCAGTCAGTCGCCAGAGCAGCACTTCCGGCGCATGTAGCCAGCGCAGGCCGCGGCGATTACGCAGTGGGTAATGTTCCAGCAACCAGCGCATTTTGAAGGCAGAGTAATTGCTGTGCAGCGGTAACCCGCAGATGTCATAAAGTGCCGCACTGTCTGCCTCGCTAAGCGTTGCCAGATACTCTTCACCGCGACGGTCATACCACGCCAGCATTGGCGTCAGGATCTCGCCGTGCTCGTCAAGAAACACCCCTGACTCGCCAAAACTGGCAATGCTGATCCGCCTGACCGGTAGCGGCGAAGCGGCATTCAGTTGCGCTATCGCCTGGCGGACCTCCTGCCAGAGGGCGTCGATATCGAAATCGACATCGCCCTGTGGGGAGATCTGTTTTGCCGTCACGAATTTATGCGCGCCCAACGTCGTTGCGTCCAGGCAGGAAAAGCAGGTGACTTTGCAATTGGTGGTGCCAATATCGATAACGATGGCTGCGCTGTTATCAGGCATAAACCGTGCTCCGCGTCATTCGGAAAATGCCATACAGCACCAGGGCAATAACCGGCACCAGACCAATGGCGATGATATTGCCGTTGAAGATTTCCAGCAGCCAGAAGCGGAACGGGTTACCGCCATCAAGGAAACTGGAAACCTGGCCGCTGGAGCCTTCGGCAAATTTGAAGTTAACGTCTTTCGCCATTCCGGTAATAAACGGCGCGATTTTAGTAGCAATCCACAGGTCGGCAATAATCACCGGAATCGCCGCCAGAACGGTGCGGAAAATATTGCCACGGCTGGCTAAAGCAATCATCGACGCCATTACCGCCAGGTTGGCAAGGTCGCCAAGCGGCAGGACTTCATTACCCGGAAGGACAAACGCGATAAAGACCGAGATTGGCGTCAGCAGCAGGGCGGTGGAGATAATCGCCGGGTTACCTACGGCAACGGCAATATCCAGGCCGATATAGAGATCGTCACGGTCAGGGTATTTGGCATTGAGATACTTTTTAATGGCTTCAGACAGCGGTAATAAACCTTCCATCAGGATGCGTACCATGCGTGGCAGGATGAACATCACACCGCCAATGCTGATGCCAAGCAGCAATACTTTTTTGAAATCGTATCCTGCAATTACGCCGAGCAGAATGCCCAGAATAGTGCCAACCATCATCGGCTCGCCGAAGATACCAAACTTTTTCTGTACGGTTTCCGGATCGATATGAATACGATTGAGGCCAGGGATATGGTCGATGATTTTGTCGACCAGCAGACCGACCGGGAAGAACACTACCGAAGAGAGCGTCGGCAATGAGATCCCTTCCAGGCCAAAGTATTTTTGTACCAGTGGCGCAGACCAGTCGGCGAGTTTAAGTACTACCACCGCAGCAATCGCCGCTGCCAGCAAACCAAAGAACAGGCTGCCGGTGCTGTAATAAACCAGCGTACCGGCAAGGGCAAAATGCCAGTAGTTCCACATATCTACGTCAACGGTGCGGGTTTTATTTAACGCCAGCATCGCCACGTTAATCAGAATGGTCAGGGGAATAACAAACGGGGCAATTGGTGAACCCCATGTAATAGCGGAAAGTGGTGGCCAGCCTAAATCCACCACCGGTAAATTAATTCCGGTGCGTTCAACCATCGCCTGGGCCGCTGGCCCAACATTGCTGGTCAGAATATCGAAAATGGCATAAATACCGACAAAACCAATGCCGACCGTTAATGATGAGCGTAAGGCTTTAGCGGGTTTTACTTTAAAACAGAGAGCAAGAATAAATAACACCAGCGGTAACATTACCGTGGGGCCAAATCCCAATATATATTGCACAATATTATAGAGGGTATGCGCGATATCGTTCATAATAAACCTCTTTTTCAGGCGAGAGCGCACCTCGCGTTAGCGCCTGATGGAGTGGGTTGAAATTAATTATTATTAATTACTTTTTAAGGATCGAAACAATTTGCGCCAGTACTTTTTCTTCGCCAATACCGGTAATAATCGGCAAGCCGTTGACCACCGGGACGTCGAGTTCATAAGGCACTTTAGTCGTTGAAACTACCAGTGCTACGCCGTCAGTATTTCCAGGTAAAGAGGCAACGTTGGTTTGGGAATAATTGACGTTAAGACCTTGCTCTTTGCAATATTCCATGACTTTTTCTGTTACCGCCGTGGATGTGGCAATACCCGTAGCGCAGACAAATAAAATGGTTTGACTCATATTTCACCTCGTTCTTTCATTTTGTTTAAGATTACTGTGTGTATTTCTGTTGTTTCCATCGTAAGCAGGGCGCACATAAAGGGCGTATCCTGAATCATTTCCATAATCCAGCCCAGGGCATTTAATTGTTTGTTACTTTCGCTTAAGGCGAGCAAAAAAATCACCCTGACAGGTACGGGGGCAGGAGCGCCGCCCATATCGGCAAACTCTACCGGCTCCGGCAGGATGCCGACAGCAATCGCATTGTGCCTGACATGTTTATGATCCGTGTGCGGAATGGCGACACACGGCGGTTCGGTAGGCAGCCCCGTTGGGTAAGTTGCCTCACGTTTAAGCACATGGTCGGCAAAATCAGGGACCACCAACTCGGCGGCAATCAACGGTTGCGCTAACTGACGGATGATCTGTTCAACGCTTAACCCTAGCGGAAGTCGTTGAATATAATTTTCCTGAAACTGTATGCCTTGCATTTTATTCCTCTTAAAAAAGTGTACTTAACTCACTTCCCGCCGTTGCAGCACGGTGCCAAGATAATATTTATTGCCTTTTAACCAGACATTGCCAAACTCAACGGGTAACCCTCGGGAGAAAAAGACTAACTGCTCCAGATGCAAAACGGGTGCATCTTCACTGATATCTAAAAAATGACCGCGTTCATTACCAATTAATCGCGCGGCATAGCGACTTTCCGAGTAACGAATTTTCCTTTGCGACAAACTTTCTATTGTTGGAAATAAATTGTGTTGATTAAAATTGATTTCCGCGATGCCGGGGCATAGCTCAATATTGATACGGTTCTCTATCAGCATTGCTTTTTCATCACCAATTGAACGTAAACGCTCAAGGTAAAGAATATCCTGACCGGGCGTTATTCTTAATTTCTCTGCCACATAACGATTAGCCGGTTCAATCCGTGACGTAATAACTTCAGTAGTAAAATGTATTTTCTGGCTTTCCAGCGATTCCGCGAATGACAATAATCCTTCACCTAACGGATATGCTACGTTCTCTTTTTTGACAAATGTTCCCTTGCCCTGGACCTGAATCAACACGCCTTCTTTTACCAGTTGGGCGACCGCTTTTTTAACGGTTCCCCGACTCACTTCCAGCATATCCATAATCTGGTATTCCGAAGGAATGCGATCGTCTTCCACCAGATCCCCGGTATAAATACTTTCTCTTATCCACTCCACCACTTGTTGATAGAGCGGTATTTGTGACGACTTACTTAATGATTTCATGGCGCGCACCTGAACATTTACAGTTGTCTATGGACAATCATGGACAACTTCAAGCGTATAGTAGGTGAACAGGCGAAAAAGAGGATCGAAGCGTCTCACATTTTGGGGGACTAAATCGTGATCAAAAAAATGTGATGGAAGTCGAAGTTTGGCAGGAATTTACTGCGCCGTCAGGAAATAACGGCGCGTGGGTAGGAGTTAATCTTCCTTCGGCAAGCACTGCAAATGCCCGTGCCGCACGCCGCGTTGGGCGATAACGTCATCGGCAAAATGCTGCACGTCGCCCATGTCACCTTTCAACACGGCGATTTCCAGGCAGTCGTCGTGATTAATGTGCACATGCAGCGTGGCGACCGAGAGATCGTGGTGGTGATGCTGGGTGGAGACAATACGGCTGGCTAAGTCGCGTTTTTCGTGTTCATACACATACGACAGCACCGCGAAACCTTGTGTGCCGTGCTGCTGTGTCGCTTCCTGCGCCAGAGCGCTGCGCAGAATATCGCGGATAGCTTCGGAACGGTTGTTATAACCACGACGCTGGCTCAGGCTGTCCAGCGTCTCCAGTAAATCGTCATCAAGCGTGATGGTGACTCGTTGCATTTTGCGTTAAACCTTTTCAGTGGCGCGACGGCGCACGGGGAATGCGGGTAATACCGCGTTTTGTAGCACACGTCCGGCGTCAGAGGAAAAGGTTAATTTATCTCCCACCACCTGGGTTTCGACGATTTGTCCGTTGTCCATCACCATCACCCGCTGACAGAAGCGTTCTACAAGACGTAAGTCGTGGGTGATGAACAGGCAGGCGGTGCCAAACTGTTGTTGCAGCTTTTTCAGCAGGCGAATGACGCCCGCCTGTAACACGAGGTCAAGGTTAGAAACCGCTTCATCCAGAATCAGCAGTTTCGGTTCGACCGCCAGCGCGCGTGCCAGGCAGACGCGCTGGAGTTGGCCGCCGCTTAACTGCGGTGGGCGTTTGTCGAGCACGCTGTCGTCAAGATCTACCGCCTTCAGCATTTCGCTGGCGCGCGCCAGTTGTTCGGATTTTTTCAGCGATAGCAGATGGCGCATCGGTTCACGCAGGATCTCGCGCACGGTTTTGCGCGGATTCACGGCGCTGATGGAGTCCTGAAACACCATCTGAATATCGCGGCGGAACGCTTTACGTTGCGCGCGATTAAGTTTCGCCAGCGGTTCGCCGCGCCAGCTAATATTCCCTTGTGAGGGCGATTCTAAGCCTACCAGCAGCCGCGCGAGAGTGCTTTTTCCGCAGCCGCTGCGCCCCAGCAGGGCGACGGTTTCACCGCTTTTCAGGGTCAGCGTAACGTTATTAAGCACCGCCTGATGCTGGTGCTTACCGCTAAATCCACCGTGGGCATAGTGATGGGAAAGGCCGGAGACGTTAAGTAAAGTCATGATGCCAGCTCCATACCGTAGAGGGCGAGATGAGCGGAAACCAGGCTGCGCGTCACCGCATGTTTGGGGGCGTTAAACAGCGTTTCTACATCACCCTGTTCGACAATCTTACCGTGTGACATCACCGCCACGTCATCTGCCAGACGCGCCACAACGCCCATATCATGGGTGACCAGCAGCATTCCCGGTGCTTGTTTTTGCATAATGCTTTCCAGCAGATCGAGGATGCGCGCCTGCGCTACCACGTCAAGGTCGGTGGTCGGTTCATCGGCGATGATAAACGGTGATTCACACAGCACCGCCATCGCAATCATCATGCGCTGCAACATGCCGCCGCTCATCTCGAACGGGTACAGCTTAAATACGCGCGCGGCGTTTTCCAGCCCCACCGCTTCTATGGCAGCGGTAAGCGTAGCGTCATCGGCGGGTTTCCCCAGCGCCAGGCAGGTTTCCCGCGCGTGGGTGTGCATAGTGTGCAGCGGATTAAAGGCGCTGCGCGGGTTCTGCATGATGGTGGCAATTTTGATGCCGCGCAGGGCGCAGGGAGAAACCGGTTTTCCATCGGCCAAAATTTCCCCCGCCGTCTGGCGAACGCCAGCAGGCAGAATGCCCAGCGTCGCGGCGCAGGTCAGTGATTTCCCGCTGCCGCTACCGCCGACTAACGCCAGCACACGCCCGCGTTGCAGGGTTAACGATACGCCGTGCACCAGCGGCTGCGCGGCCTGTAGCGCGATATTACGTAGTTCAATCTGTTGCGGCATTAGTGTGCGTGCTCCGTCACCAGATGAGGGTCCAGATGATCGCGCAGTGCGTCACCCACCAGGTTAAAGGCCATCACGCTGATAAACAGCGCCAGCCCCGGCCAGAACATTTGCAGCGGCTGGGTCCAGATATACTGGCGCGCGTCGTTAATCATCACGCCCCATTCGGCGGTCGGCGCGGTCACGCCGAGGCCGAGGAAGGACATCCCCGCGACGTGCAGCATCATATGGCCGATATCCAGCGTTGCCAGCACCAGCAGCGAAGGGATCACCGCACCCGCCAGATGATCAACAAACACCCGCACATGGCCCGCCCCGGAAAGCCGTGACGCCAGCACAAACTCGCGCTGGCGCAGGGAAATCACCAGGCTGCGCACCATGCGTGCGTACCATGCCCAGTGCGACAGGGCGATGGCGATAATCACGTTGGTCAATCCGGTACCGAGCACGCCGACCATAAAGAATGACAGAATCGAGGTCGGGAAGGTCATAAACATATCCGCGACGCGCATGGTGGCCTGATCAACGCGCCCGCCAATCAACCCGGCGCTGCCGCCAATAACCAGCCCTAATGTCAGCACCAGCAGCAGGCAGGCCATTACCGAACCGAGCGACACGCGGGTCGCTGCCATCAGCCGCGAGAAAATATCGCGCCCTAAGTGATCGGTGCCCAGCCAATGCTGCGCATCCGGCGAAAGCAGGCGCGACGGCAAATCAATCGCCTGGGGGTCATACGGCAGCCACCACTGGCTGGTGAGCGCAATCAGCGCCAGCAGGGCGATAATGATCAGCGCCAGGCGTACCGACCAGCGGGAAGAGAGGAAAAAGTTCACGCGTGCGCTCCTTCATGACGACGAATGCGCGGGTCCAGCGCGGCGTTGAGCAAATCGACAATCAAATTGCAGACCACAAAAACCACCACCATCATCAGCGTAAAGCACTGAATCACCGGATAGTCACGGTTAAAAATCGCCGACACCGCATAGCGCCCGACGCCCGGCCAGGCAAAGATGTTTTCGATAATCATCGTCCCGCCAATCAGTTCGCCAATGTGCATCCCCACGGCAGTGATCATCGGCAGCGAGGCATTGCGCAGAATATGGCGGCGTTCGGTCTGTTTGTCATTCAGGCCGCGCAGCCGCGCCCAGGTGACGTGACGCTGACCAGCGACGTCCAGCATACTGGCGCGCAGCAAACGCGCGTTAATCGCCAGCGACATAAAGGCGATGGATACCGCAGGCAAAATGATGTGCTGCCAGCCGCCGTAACCCATCGCGGGTAGCCATTGCAGATACACCGAAAACGCCATCACCAGTAAAAACGCCAGCCAGAAGTTAGGCATCGACACGCCGAGAAACGCGATAAAACGTACGGCGAAATCCGGCAGACGATCGCGGTGGCGCGCCGCCCAGATACCGAGCGGTACGGATGTGAGCAGAATTAATACCAGCGCGGCACCTGCCAGTTCCAGCGTGGCGGGCAGGAAGTTCAGCATATCGTCCAGCACCGGGCGTTGGCTGGCGAATGAGATACCAAAGTCGAGATGCAGCGCCTTCCACAACCAGGTACCGTACTGGACGTACAGCGGCTGATCCAGCCCCAGCATGGTGCGGGTAGAGGCCAGCATCTCCGGCGTCGGCGGCAGGTTAGACAGACGCAGATAATCGAGCGCCGGGTCGCCGGTGCCGAGGCGCAGCATCAGAAAAATGATCACCGAGGCGGCGAGCACCATCGGGATCAGCAGCAGAAAGCGGCGTAATACGTAACGCAACATTAAGGTTTCACCGGTTTAATCTGTTCGAACGGAATTTCGGTGGCGATCGGCGCGTAGGGGATGTTACCCAGCTCCGGTTTTGATACCACCATCATTGAGATGTAACTGATAGGCAGATAAACCGCCTCGTCATGCAGACGGGTCAGAATGTCGCGATACAGCGTCTGACGTTGCGTTTCGTCATGGGTCGCCAGCACTTCGCCGATCTCTTTATCAATCAGCGGTTTGTCGGCTAATCCTTGCTGTGCCTGGAAGTCAGCATGCGACGGTACGCGCATTGAACTCAGGAAGGCGTGTGGATCGTATGGCGCGCCCCAGGTGCGGTGGAAAATCATGCCAAAACGACCGTCGCGCTGACGAGCATAGATACTGCTCTCTTCTTCGCCAATCAGCGAGACATCTGCGCCAATCTGGCGCATATCAGCCTGAATGATTTCCGCCATTGATTTGCTTAACGCATCGGTACCGATGAACGACAGTTCAATGCGCAGCGGCTGACCGTTTTTCTCGCGGATGTCTTTGCCCGCAGGTAGCGTCCAGCCTGCTTTTTCCAGCAACTCTTTCGCTTTCTGCGGATCGTACTGGCGCGGTTTCAGGCCGAGGTTGGCGTAGGGTACAGAAGGGGCAAACAGAGTGTCTGCGACCTGCTGGGTGCCATACAACGCGTTATCAATCAGCGATTTTTTGTTTACCGCGTAATTGAGAGCTTCACGTACTGCCAGCTCGTTGGTGGGGGCTTTGGCGGTATTAAGTGCCAGCATCACGGTTTCGATCGGCTGTGACAGTTGGGTGTGATAAGCCGGATTCTGGCTAAAGCGGGCGAAGGTATCGAGCGGTAATAACCCTTCGTTTCCGTACAGCAGGTCGATATCGCCAGTTTCAAACGCTACCGCGCGGGTAGTCGGGTCCGGGATGACGTTAAAGGTGATCTTTTTAATCGCTGGCTTTTCGCCCCAGTAGTTTTCGTTACGGACGAAGACATCGTACTGATTCAGTTTCGATTCCTGCAAAACCCACGGTCCGGTGCCAATCGGCGCTTTAATCCCGTTCATGGTTTCATGGTTTTTAAACTGCGAGGGGGCGATAAAGCGGAAAGGGCGTGGCAGGGCCAGTTCTTGCAGGAAAGGATAGTAGGCGCTTTTCAGGGTGATTTGCAGCTCGTTTTTACTGAGTGCTTTGACATCAACAATCTGGTTTGCCAGCTCCAGCCAGGCGTGACGTTGACGGTTATCGAGCACTGCGCGGAAGTTTTCTGCCGCCGCCTCGGCATCGAACGGTTCGCCGTTGGAGAATTTCACGTCATCACGCAGGGTGAAGGTCCAGGTTTTACCATCTTCTGAATGAGCCCAGCTTTTTGCCAGCCACGGGATCACCGAACCGTCTGCCTGATATTTCACCAATGGTTCATAAACCATGCTCTGGGCGAACATCTGGTTAGGCGTGTAAAGGTGCGGGTTTAGTGGCCCGACGTTCACCGGCCAGGCGGTGGTGATTTCATCTGGCGCGGCGGCATGGACGATAAAAGACGCACAAGCCAGCAGCGCAAATAGAGTGCGGCGGAGTGTGGAGAGCATGGTAACCCCAATGGATTAAAATAGATGGCGGAAATAAGTATGACGATTTTAAATATTCGTCATACTGATTACCTGTTCTGGATCAAGAGATGGACAGTCGGGTGGGCGGATCAGTTAACTGAATCGATCCATTGCACACTGTCGGCAGTGAGCGTAAAGGGGGTAGGGGTGCAGATTGCCAGGCTTAAATTGTCGAGCTGGCAATGGCTGACTGACAGCGAGGACTGATAGGTGCTGTCTACGCTGACGATCTGCCAGGCGCTGCCGCCACGCTGTTTAACGATGGCTTCTTTACGCGTCCAGATGCGCCAGAACATTTCCAGCTGCTGATCAGGATGCACGGCGTCCATCTCAGCGTGTTCCCCGAGGCTGAACACCGCGTTCGCCAGCCAGCGCCAGTTGGCGCGCGGGCGAATCACTTCGATATCGCAGCCGACTTCGCCTTCATCGCTCAACAGCAGGGCGATATCGTCACCGCTATGGCTTAAGTTGAACCATAGCGGCGTTTCCGGCGCGAATGCAGGTTTGCCTTGTTCGCCATAGATGATCTCCGGTAGCGGGGAAAGCGTGTGCGAAAGCAATGCACGCCCCGCCAGCCAACGTTCGCGTCGTGGACCTTGCGGTGCTTGATCGCGTAAAGCCGGTGGCAGTGGAGCTGCGCTTAAGGTCGAAACTTTCCCCAGAACTATCCGATACATATCAGGGCCAACGTTTAATGATGATGGATGTATTAATGCCGCCAAAGGCAAAGTTGTTACTCTGCAAAAACTCACAATCAACCTTGCGGGCTTCATGCATGATGTAATCCAGCGCGCCACAGTTCGGGTCTGGTTTATTCAGGTTTAGCGTAGGCGCAAACCAACCTTCGCGCATCATTTGCAGACTCATCCAGGCTTCGAGCGCGCCACAGGCACCAAGCGTATGACCAAAATAACTTTTCAGCGAGGAGAGCGGCACATTATCACCGTAAATGGTTGCTGTCGCCAGACTTTCTGCCATATCACCACGATCGGTCGCCGTGCCATGCGCCGAAATATAGCCGATATCTTGTGCGCTTAACCCGGCGATTTTCAGCGATTGCTCCATACAATACTGCATGGTTTCGCGCTGCGGCTGGGTAATATGTGCCGCGTCGCAGTTAGTCGCAAAGCCGACGATTTCACCGTAAATGGTCGCGCCGCGCGCTTTGGCGTGCTCCAGTTCTTCGAGAATGAGCGTACCTGCGCCTTCACCAATCACCAGTCCGTCGCGGTTTTCATCGAACGGTGAAGGTGTGGTTTTCGGCGCATCATTGTGCTGGCTGGTGGCAAAAAGGGTATCAAACACCGCCGCTTCTGAAGGGCATAACTCTTCGGCACCACCGGCAACCATCACCGTTTGATAACCGTGGCGAATGGCTTCCCACGCATAACCGATCGCCTGGCTGCCGGAGGTACAGGCGCTGGAGGTTGGGATCACCCGCCCGCGCAGGCCGAAAAAGAGGCCAGTATTAACAGCGGTGGTGTGCGGCATCATCTGCACATAGGTGGTGCCAGTGATGTTATTGGTGTGCTTTTCCGTCAGCATGGTGGCGAACTCGCTTACCGGGCCGGTACTGCCGGTCGATGAACCGTACGCAATGCCCGTTTCGCCGCTGGTTAATATCGGATCGCCAATCAACCCTGCCTGCTCTAACGCTAGTTCGCTGGCGCGGGTCGACATTTGCGACACGCGGCCCATCGCACGGATACGCTTGCGGGTGTAGTGCTCCGGTAGCGTGAAATCATCAACAGGCGCGCCAAGCAGGGTGTGCAGACCATCGTAGACCTGCCACTCTGGCATTTTGCGTACTGCATTCTCATACGCCAGCAGACGCGCGGAAACGTCCTGCCAGTTTTCACCAAAGGCAGTCACGCCGCCCATTCCTGTAATCACTACGCGACGTGTCATAACATCCCTCCGTTGATGGAAATAACCTGGCGGGTGACGTAACCCGCAATATCAGACATTAAATAGCTGGCAAGCCCGGCAACTTCTTCCGCCTGGCCCATGCGTTTCATGGGGATCATCGACATTGCCTCTTTCAGGGCGCTCTCTTCCATTTCGATCATCCCGGTATCAATAAGCCCCGGCGCGATGCAGTTGACGGTGATTTTGCGCTTCGCGAGTTCGATAGCCAGCGCTTTTGTTGCGCCGATAATTCCGGCTTTGGCAGCGCTGTAATTCACCTGGCCGCGATTGCCCATTACGCCGGAAACCGAGGATAGCGTGATGATGCGCCCACCCTGGCGTGCGCCGATCATCGGCATAATGCACGGCTGAATGACGTTGTAAAAACTGTCGAGGTTGGTGTGGATCACCGCATCCCAGTCGTCATCGCTTAAAGCCGGAAAAGCGGCATCGCGGGCGATCCCGGCGTTACTAACCACGCCGTACCAGGCACCGTGTTGCGCGATCTCGTGCTCCAGCACTTCCCGACACTGTTCGCGGTTTGCGACGTCGAAACTGAGCAAACGCCCGTTACCCCCGTTGGCGACAATGGCATTCAGCGTTTCCTGAGCGCCTGTGGCGTCACGGTGATAGTGAACGCCAATGTTAAAGCCGTCTGCCGCCAGTTGGCAGGCGATGGCGCGACCAATGCCTTTGCTGGCACCAGTAACCAGAACTGAACGACTCATCAGGACGCTCCTTGTTGAAACAGGGTGGTAAGTTCTTCCGCGGTCGGCTGGAAGGTGTTAATGCGGCCCGTCGCCTCGCCGTCGTTGATGCTGCACTCAAAACTGCCGAAGCGATCGTCTTGCATCAGCAGTTTGACGGTAATGGTCAGCGTCTGGCCTGCGGGCAGAATGCCAGTGGTGCAAAGCAATTCACGCGCGCCCAGTACCATCCCTAACTCAATACTGTTTTTGCCCTGCTGGTGGCGATGCCAGCCAGACCAGACGCCGACGGTTTGCGCCATCAGTTCAAGGGCAAACCAGCCAGGGAGATTGCCGTCCGGGTCGAGAAACGGTGCCAGTACGCCACTGGGCGAGACTGTTACGCGGCAGACCGCGCTGTCATCGCTGACGCTCACCACGTCTTCCAGCAGTAACATGGGCGCGTCGTGGGGCAGATAAGCGCCGGGTGATAAATAGTGGCTCACGAAACCCTCCCGAGCAGAATGCTGGCGTTATTGCCGCCAAAGGCGAAGGAATTGGACAGGATCACCGGACGTGCCAGCGGCTGTGGTTTTTCGATAATGCCGCACGGTGGCAGCGTGGGATCGCGTGGCGACAGGCTGAAGTCCTGAGCGGGCAGCGGTAAATCACGCTGTAAGATCAACATGCTGATTGCCGCCTCGGTAATGCCCGCCGCGCCCAGCGTGTGTCCGGTCAAATGTTTGGTGGAGCTGCACGGTACACGTTCGCCAAACAGGGCGTTAACTACCATTGATTCAATCTGATCGTTGAGTTGTGTGGCGGTGCCGTGCAGGTTGATATAGCCGACGTCATCTGGCGTAAGCTGCGCATCGGTCAGCGCCTGATTAATAGCGCGGATCGCCCCTTCGCCCTGCGGATGCGGGGCCGAAATATGATAAGCGTCGCTTGATTCACCAACGCCCAGCAACGCGATGGGCTGCGGTTCGCGGGTCAGCAGCATTAGCCCCGCCCCTTCACCAATGGTGATACCTGCGCGGTCACGACCAAACGGCTGACATAAGGTTGGCGACAGCGATTCGAGGCTGTGAAAACCGTTAATCGGCATTCGGCTCAGGGTATCTGCGCCACCCACAATGGCGGCATCGACCAGCCCCGCTTCGATAAGTCTGCGCCCGCTGATCATCGCTCTGGCACTGGAGGAGCAGGCGGTTGAAAGGGTATAGGCCGGGCCGTCGAGCGCCAGCCAGTGGCTGAGAAAACGCGACGGATCGCCGAGTTCTTGTTGCGCGTAGTGCCATGTGGTGCTCGGCTGTCCGTTGGTGCGCAGGTTAACGTGCGTGTCGCCCTCATGCAGGCCGGAGGTGCTGGTGCCAAGTACAATCGCGATGCGCTCGTGACCATATTTCGCGATAGCGTCATCAACCTGCGGTTGGATCTGCGCCAGCGCCGCCAGCAGGATCTGATTGTTGCGCGAGCGGTGCGCAGCAAATTTTTCGGGGATAAGCGGAAGCTCGCCATCCACGCCAGCCAGGACCGCCTGCGGATGCCCCTGCAACCAGCCTGCGCGCGGGCGCATTCCGGGAGCAACACCGCGAGTCAGGTTGGCTGCGATTTCGTCAAGGTTATTTCCCAGGGCGTTGATCATGCCGACGGCGGAAATATAAATCATATCAGTCACCTAAGTATTGAATGGTGATGTGGTATTTAAAGACATGCTGCTCAATGCTGATTGGCACGCGTTTGCCCTTGCGATTCAGATAGGTGATTTCCGTGACCAGCTTGCCGCTGGCGTTACGCAGCTCGCGTTTGTCACCGTTGTCGCGAAGCGTCCATCCTGCGGGAAGTTGCAGTTGCCAGGCGCTAATCGGCCAGTGGCTGAGCATCACGTCAGCCAGTACCTGACTTGCGGGCGGTAACTGTGGGACGACGATGGATTGCTCGGCGCGTAGCCCTTGCGCATCGTAGGTCACCAGAAACAGGCGAATGCCGACCGACGACAGCCCGGCAAGGGTGATTTTCTGGTCGTCGGCGTTAAGCATCACTAGCAGCGACTGGGTTTTGCCGTTGAAGCTGCCGGTCAACAGTTGCTGGGAATTGACGGCGGGTGAAATCCCTGGTGCCGGCAGCGTGATGCGCGTGCCTGGTTGCAGCCATGCCTGCGGGCGGCCTTCCTGTTCCGGCTGTGAGTGGCTACAGCCGGTGAGGATAAGCGTAGCGGTCAGGGCGAACGCTCGCCAGAATGTGGGTTTGATCATTTTTTTGTTCTCTTTTTATCGGGCATAGCCAGCGGCGAAAGCAGGAAGGCGGTGAAAATACCGCTCACCAGCACAATGCCAAAACTGCTGATGGCCTGAGTGGCGCTGAATACCAGCATTCCCAGCGTCAGCAAGGTGGTGAGCATTGCCAGCGTGATCGCCAGTAGCGAAGTTAATGGTGTACCGCGCGGATTACTGAAAAACAGCGTGTAGTTGATACCGATGCCAAGCACCAGCACCAGCGCCAGCAGCGAAAAGAGATTCACCGCCTGCCCGCTCATCGCCAGCACCGCCAGACCGCAGCTCAGCGAAAGCACCGAAGGCACCAGGCTGATAAGCCCTTTGCGCCAGCCGAGGCGAGCTACCGCGCCGCAGGCAATCACCGCCAGCGCCACCAGCAACAAGCCGGTTAAGACGTAGCGGTAAAGTGCGAACAATTCATCAAAGGTGCTTTTGCGATCAACCCAGGCAATGCCGCAAGGGTAATATGTGGAGATTTCCTGTAGCGCCGCACTATTTTTAACCCCTTCAACCGGCACCAGCACGCCGCTTGCGCCGTTTTCCAGCGTCAGCCACAGCAGACGCCAGCCTTCACTGGCGGGGCTTGCCAGCCATTCATCAACCTTCACCGGCATGGCGTTGAGGTCTGGTTTCACTGCCATCATCCCGGCGTTTTGCAGTGCTTTCGTTACCGTCGGGGTAGCCGTTTTCAGCAGATGTAAATCTTCCTCCTGCCGCGCCAGGGAGTTCAGCGGAATAGTGCGGTAGTTGCTGATAAGGCCGTCTTTTTTCGCTTTCTCCAGCGAAGCGGTAAATGTCTCCAGCCGTCCCAATGTTTGCTGTGGCGAATCGCCGTAAACCACAAACCATTTTTGATCGACGCTTTGTCCGGTCAGGGCGGTAATGGCTTTTTCCTGCGCCAGAATATGCTGCGGCAGCGCCTGTAACTGCGAGATATCGTCATCGACGCGCAGCATTGACATCCCTGCCAGCGAAAACAGCGCCAGCGCGACGGGCAGACCCAGCGACAGTTTTTTATTACGCCGCCATGCCGCCAGCCAGCGCAGCATCAGCGCCATCGCCGGAACCGGACGCACCGGCAGGCCACGGCACAGCCACGGATGCCAGAACAGGACGGTCAGACAGGAGGCGCTTAACCCGACGGCGGCAAAAATCGCCATCTGGCGAATGCCGGGGAAGGGGCGAGCATCATAATCAGATACGCCGCCACGGTGGTGAGCAGCGCCAGCAGCAGGGCATTACGCACTTTCGCCAGGCTTTGCCACGGCGAAACATCGTTGCCGTGCACCATCCGCTCGGTGAGGTAATAGAGCGTGTAGTCAGCGGAAATGCCGATAACGCTCATGCTCATCACCAGCGTCATCAGGTGTAATTCACCGAAAATCAACAATGTGGCGACCGTTCCCGCCAGCGCGCCGATGCCGATGGAAATCACGCAGAGCAGCAACGGACGTAAAGAGCGGAACACCGCCACAATCAGCAATATCACCCCCAGCAGCGTTGCCACACCCAGGGTGGAGATGTCCTGCTTCGCCTGTTGGCTGGCGTAATCGCTGTAAAACACCGTGCCGCGCGAGAGCAACTGCGCCTGCGGGTAACGCGTTTTTAGATCTTTTTCCAGCGTATTCAGGGTCGTGATCAGCTGGTGGGTTTGCTGCATATCAAACGACGATCCCGCCAGTTCGCCGTGCAGCAGATACCAGTAGTTGCCCTGGGGATCCTGCGTCACCAGCCAGCCGTCCATCAGCCGCAAACGCTGGCCGTTTTTCGCCATCGCCAGCTGCGAGCCGCGCATTAACATCAGCGGATCGTTTTGCAACTCTTTGCCGCTTACCCCGGAGAACGCGGAATAAAGCTGGGAGAGGATCCACTGCGCCTGCGCTTCGCCGCCGTTTTGCAGGCGGGCGCGAGTGTCGGGGTCAATCAGGCCGTTGCGGTGCTGCCAGAAAAACGCTCCCCACGCTTGCTGGCTGGCGGCATCCATTGGCCCTTTAACGTCGCCGAGCGCAGCGGATTTTGCAGCAGCGTCAGCCATTCCTGAGCGACTCTGGGATTAGCCTCTTTACCGGGGCTGACCAGCCACACCAGTTGGCGGTCCAGACGCTGCATAAAGCCGTCATTCAGCGCTGGGGGAATATCGCCCATCGCCTGTTTGGGTAACATTGCCAGCACGCTACTGTTCAGCCGTGATTGCGGCAGCAGAATCAGCAACGCCGCCGCCATGACCAGGCAGACGATCCCCCATAACAGCGCGGGGCGTTTACTGGGCGGCAAAACGTTGGCGTTCGTCATCGGTCAGTTGCGCTGGCGTCAGTTGATGTTGGGTAAGAGCGATATCGGTGCGATCGCCCTGTTTATCATTGAGTTGAATGCTCTCCAGATAGGTTTGCCCGGCGAGATCGATGGTGTTGAAAATTTTATCCAGCGGCGTGGTGGTTGGGGTCAGGCGCAGCGTCCAGCGGCCTTCGCCTTTGTCGGCAAATTCGACGCGGAAGTTTTGTTCCAGCACTTTGCGATCGGCCTGGAACAGCGCGCGCAGCAGGTGGTTAAACTGGAACATCTGCGGGTTATTTTCTGCCGTGATGATTTGCGGCGGCTGACCGTTGATCACCTGCACCATGCGTTTATCGTCCAGCAATAGCTGCATGGGGAACGGTGAGGTTTGATCCCACAATAACCCATGGTCGCGGGCGATCAACATCTGGCCCTGCGATCGCAGCGGCTGCGGCAGATCTTTAATCGTCCGGGTTTGATCGAAATGGGCGCGGATCACCGGTTGTTCGGTAAAGCGTTGCTGAAGATCGTCCAGGGTCAGGGCGCTCACAAACGGGCTAATCAGCAGCGCCAGCAGCGGTAAAAATTTCATGGTTTGACTCCCATGCGTTCAAACAGAATATCGGGGCTGACAAAGCACAGTTCGCGACTTTGCTCGTCGACCGCGACCTGAATGGTGTATCCGGTGGTGGCGCGTTTGCCCGTTTCGGCATCGAAAATCTGATAGCCAATCCGCAGACGGTTTTCGAACTCTTCGATATGCGCACGCACGCGGATGCGCTGCTCAAAGGTGAGGGCGTGGCGATATTTCACCCGCGCATCGACCACTGGCCACAAATAACCTGACTCTTTCATCTGCCGATAGCCGTAATTGAACTGGTTGAGCAGCGCCTCGCGGGCCACTTCAAAGTAGCGAAAATAGTTACCGTGCCAGGCCACGCCCATCATATCGACGTCGTGAAAGGGAATGGTCAGCTCGACTTCAGCGGTAAATCGGGGATCGTTAAGCACCCTTTACTCCTTGTCCTGAATTTCCGGCAGTTGCCAGAAATCGAAAAAATTAAACCAGTCGAGGGGCGACTGGAGCGCGTAATGTTCCAGACGCGCGGCGTAGTGGTCGATAGCGTTTTGCAGCGCCTGTTGGCGTTCGCCACGCGGCAACAGCAGTGGGTCGGCAAAGGTTTCGCAGTGAATATGCAGCTTGCCGTGCTGGCGTAGGGCGAAAATTAGATTCACCGGGCAGCGCAAAATGGACGCGAGAATAAACGGCCCCTGTGGGAAGGGCGCAGGCTGGCCCATAAACGGACTCCAGCAGACGCGCCAGTCGCCGCCGCGTTGCGGGTTGACGGCGATGCGGTCACCGACAATCGCCACCCATTCGCCGTTATCCAGCTTTTCTTTCAGCAGGATGGCGGTTTCCGGGCCGATATCCGTCACCGGCATCAGGTTAATGCCTGCCTGCGGAGCCATCTCCTGCATTATCTGTTTAAAGCGTTGGGCGTTTTCGCTAAACACCAGCGCGTTAATGGTTTTGTAGCCCTGAATTTTCGCCAGCGCCCGGCACACTTCGACATCGCCAAGATGCGAGGCCAACAGCAATTTGCCGCGCGGATCGCTGACGTTAAGTGCCGCTTCAGCGCCTGGCGCAAACAGCACATCGCGCCCCAGTTGTAGCTCGCCGCGCCAGCTGGCGATTTTGTCGAGCATGGCGTTGCCGAAACGTAGAAAGTGCTGATAGCTGTTGAGTTTTGCTGCCTGTGGTTGATGCTGTCGTACACGGGCGAGCCAGTCTTGCGACGCTTTGCGCGCACGAGAAGCAGTGAGCCAGTAGACGCCCACCACCGGATAAAGCAGCGCGCTAAACGCCGTTCTTCCCAGCAGACGCCAGACCAGCAGCATCAGGCGCATTCCCCATAACCCTTTCACCTCACTCTGCCGCGCCCAGTGGCTGGAAGAGCGGCGCATCAGCAGTGAAGGAATACGCGGCAACATGCCGAAAAACAGACGCGTGTGCATGAGCGAGATGCGGACGTTATCTTTCAGGGCATCAAAATGCGAAAGCCCGTCCAGCGGATAGGTGACGCGGGTCGGCACGAAATAACTGGTATTTCCCTGCCAGTAGAGGCGCACCATCACTTCGGTGTCGAAATCCATCCGCTTGCCGATGGTGGCGTGTTTTGCCAGTTGCAGCGTCGGCGTGACCGGATAAACGCGAAAGCCGCACATACTGTCTTTCAGTTGCAGGGAGAGCGTTTCTATCCATACCCAGACATGGGTGACCCAGCGCCCGTACAGCCGTGAGCGGGGGATGGAGTCATCGTAAATCGGCTGGCCGGAGATCAGCGCCGCAGGGTGCTGTTCGGCAAGTGTTAGCAGTTTGGGGATATCTTCAATCGCGTGCTGACCGTCAGCATCCACCTGTACTGCATGGCTGAAGCCTGCGTCTGCCGCCGCCTGTAAGCCACGCATCACCGCCGCGCCTTTGCCTGCGTTTTCTGCTAAGCGAATTAAGGTCACGCCAGGCTGTTCGGCAAGCAGATTATCCAGTTGCTGTTGCGTGGCGGCATCGCTGCCGTCATCCACCACAATACAGGGCAGATTAAATGGCTTAAGACGCGCCAGCACGCCCGGCATCATCTCACCGTGGTTGTAGCAGGGGATCAACACGCAGGGAGAAAAGTTTACCGACATAGGCGGATCTTCCCGCTACTGGCGGTGTGGCGGGCGTCACCGTCGTGACGCTGATAGCTAAAGCTCAGAATCTGGCGATCTTCCTGCCAGTTAAGCGTGAGCGTGACGCGGTTTTCCGGCAGCAACGGAGACTGGAATTTTATGTTCTGAATGGAGTGAAAACGCCAGCCAGGCGCGAGCAGAGTGAGCGCGTAGCTCATCGCCCAGTCGATTTGCGCCACGCCAGGGAGTAATGGTTGCACGGCAAAATGACCGCGAAACCAGAACAGATCTGCCCTGAGATGCAAAACAATCTCAAGGTGATTCGCTTGTGCCTGATGGCGCTCGATTTCATGGGGCTTCATGAAATAACTCCTGTAATTGCGCATAGACACGCTTGTTCATACTGTTTACTGGCATTTCATCAATAACGCGCCAGTAACGCGGAATGGCAACTGGCTCCAGCGTCGGGCGCAGTAATCGCCGCCAGGCCATTTCCTGGCTATGGCCGCCGCCGTTTTGCCATTGCAGATGAGCTTCATCATCCAGCACCAGCAAAACGCCAATGCACTGACGCCCGCCGCGCGTAACGGGAACTGCCGCCGCCTCGCGAATGCCGTCCAGCGCCAGCAGACGTTGTTCCACTTCCTGGAGTGAAATGCGTTTTTCTTCAATCTTAACGATGCGTCCGCGACGCCCCATCAGATGGAACTGGCCGTCTTCGCTAAACTGTAAGGTATCGTCGAGCAACAGGCCGTTATCTTCCGCCATCAGCGGTGAAAAGAGGCGAAAAGCATCACCTTCAGCCTGGAACTGCATACCTGGAAAGGGCAGCCAGCGTCGCTGCTCTTGTTCGCGGTAACGCCAGGCGATGACGCCGGTTTCCGTGCTGCCGTAGATTTCATCAGGCCAGACGCGTAGCCAGCTTGCGGTGTGTTGTACATCCTGCCACGGTAGCTCACCGCCAGCAGAGAGAAGCACCTGAACAGGCGGCGGGGATAGCTGAGCATCCAGACGCTTCAAAAATGCCGGGCTGCTGATGAAGATATAGCGATGCTGATGACTCAACGCGGCAAACTGTTCGACATACCAGAGCATGGCGGCGTGCAGCGGTAATCCCAGCGCCATGGGCAAGAAAATGCGAAAAGTCAGGCCGTACAAATGCTGCGGCAATACGGAACCGACGACACGACATCCGGCAAGACGTGCGCCTAATCGTTCAGCCAGCAGTTCTGCTTCACGGTCCAGCAAATGAACAGGTTTAATCACCCGCTTCGGCTGCCCCGTGGAACCGGAGGTAAACAGCTCGATATAAGCGTCTGGCGCTATAGCGGCAAAGGTGAATGATTGTGTCGCGACTTGTGGGGAACTTGCTACCAATAGCAATGAACCTTGCCAGTTAAGCTCGCTGTCGCTAAGCACACCATCGAACAGTTCACGTTGCTCATTAAGCTGGATGACGCGGTTATGCCCCGGAAGCACCGGTGTTTTTCCGGCGTGTAGCGTGGCGAGCAGGGCAACGATAAACAGATAGCTGTTCTCAAAGCACAGCGCCCAGCGTTCACCCGGCTGTTGCTGCAAGCGGCAGATAAGTTGCGCGACATCGTGACGCAAATCGCCCAGCGTCCAGGAGCTTTCGTCCAGCCATGCAATGGGCGTGTCATCAGGGCGTGGCGCAGTCAGCCAGCGTGCAAGCGGTAAGGTCTGCTTCATGAGCGATCTCTTTTCATCACCTGACGGCGCACCAGCCATTCACCAGCCATTAATGTTCCCATCAACAAATAAGCAATCATGCCGTTCCAGGCGGTCCATAACGACATATCGCCATGTAGCGCGGTAAAGAGGGCAATTCCGCCGTTAATGATGAAAAAGCCGCACCAGATTTGCGTGACGTGGCGGGTATAGCGCACGCCCTTTTCCGGAAGGTCTGGCTCCTGCAAACGCGCCAGCCGCTCAACTATCGGCATTTCCGACCACAGCGAACCGCCAAAAACCGCCAGCATTACCGTATTAACCACTACCGGGTAAAACAGCAGTAGCTGGTGCGTTTTCAACGCAAAGCTGGCGACACACAAGGCGATGCCTACGACAGCGACGATTTGTGTTACGGCTTGTAGCGGCCCCGCCTGGCGACGGGTCTGGCGCAGGCGCAACAAAAGCAGCAGCGCCATCAGCGGCAACAGCCAATGCAGGCCGTTATGTGCCAAACCAAGCCAAATCACAAACGGCCAGGTGAGCAGCAATAATCCGGTCAGCAGCTTAATAATCGGTAGCGAGCGAATGCCCGACATCAGATCAGGCTTCTTGTAGCAGGCGTTCTACGGCCTCTACGACATCCTGGACTGTACGCACTGCTTTAAACTCTTCCGGCTTGATTTTCTTACCGGTTTTCTTTTGCAGGTGCACAATCATGTCAACGGCGTCGATGCTGTCCAGTTCCAGATCTTCGTACAGGCGCGCTTCAGGTTTGATGTCCTGCGGATCGATTTCAAACAGCTTAACCAGCAGGGCTGAGACTTCCTGATAGACGGTTTGTTGTTCTGTCATGATGGCTTTCCTCAGGCACGTTGCGCAGCAATGAAAGAGGCCAGAGTGGCGACGGAGAAAAAGTGCTGACGCATCTCTTCACTTTCCGCAGAAAGTACAACGCCATATTCATTTTTCACTGCCAGCCCCAGTTCCAGGGCATCGATGGAATCCAGCCCTAAACCGTCGCCGAACAGCGGCGCATCGGTATCGATATCATCAGGCGTCAACTCGTCCAGATTGAGGGTGCTGATGATGAGGTTTTTAATTTCCAGATAAAGCGCTTGCATTATTTATTCCTGAGAGAGGTAAACAACCTTGTTGTAATTGAAGCAAAAGATGCCGGTTTAGCTGCCTTGCTGCCAGCGCCGGTTCTTGTGAAGTTGCATCGTAAAATTTATTGATTTCTACCCGCGCACGGACTTCAACCGTAAAAAACGGCCTGGCAGGCGGAACGTCATACCATTTACTTTGTTTATCCAGCAGATGCTCGCTACAGCCGATCGTCACGATGCGTAAATCGCTGGCGCAGCGCACGGCAATATTCGCCGCCCCGCGCTGCAACGTCATTTTTTCACCGGGCTTCGTTCGCGTGCCTTCGGGGAAAATCAGGATAGTGTCACCCTGTGCCAGTCTCTGTTGGCAGCGGGGTAACAGGGTTTCAGCTTCGCTGTTGATTAAATAATCTGCCGCCCGCACGACGCCGCCAAGAAAAGGATTTTTTAACAGCGCGCTTTTCACCAGGCAGTCAGTTTCTGGCATGACTGACGCCAGCAGTACGTAATCGATTAGCGTGGGATGATTGGCTACGACGAGGCAACCGCGTTCCTGACGTAAGATTTCAGCCCCATTAATCCGATAATCCAGCACGCCAAGCCCTTTTGCGACTGTTAAAAACAGGCGAAAACTGGCGGCAATGCTGCGACGCGCCAAACGACGGCGGCGGGAAGTATCCCACACCAAAACCAACAATACGTTAAACCACACAACAGAGAGCAGTAGTCCGCCGAGGCCAAACAGGGCAAAACACAACCCGGTCATAACCAGTCGCCATGTCCACTCCAGGCGCGACATCAGCTTACTCATCTGCGGCTCCAGCGCCATTGCACGCGCTCGCCAGGCAGTGAAAATTTATCAACGTTTTGTAAAAAGTGCTGTAAAAACAACATGCTTTGCGGCAGTGATGTTTCATTGCCCGCAATGACTGGCTGTGTTTCACATTGCCAGTCATCGCCAGCTTCAATCACCAGCGCGACGGCGTACGGCCAGGTCGGCATTTCTGCTGGCAGTTGTGGGTGATAGAACTCAGGCAGAAAGCCATCAAAATCGACCATCAACACGCGCTGGTATCCCGCTTGTAACAGGCTAAGCACTTCACATAAACCTTGCTGGAAACTGTCGCGACCAGCCGAAAGCGATGACGAAACGATCGGTTGTTTGGCCGCAATGGTCAGGTTACCCACGGAAGAGTTGTGTACGGAGAGCGCGAAGTCTGTCGGAGAGAGTGCCTGTTCGGTTGCCAGTGCATGAACAATGCGGTAATTGCGTTCTAGTTCGCCATGACGACTGGTATACAAAACGGCACCTGGCTGATGGCGGCGTAGCATTGCCAGACCGCACTCCACGGCCAGTTTGCTGCCAGAACTGAGACGGCGGGCGGTCATCATTGGCAATTCGCATAATTTTGCCAACGGTGCAGCAGGGTCAACCGCCCACGGCTGGCGCGACCATGCTTGCCATTGCTGGGCTTCGCTAAGTCCAGGCGCCAGTGCCTTCCAGTCGGTAATATTTAATGTAAATTTCATCAACGCGCGCCCGCGGTAAACCAAAATTATTAAGTGACGATTATTTCTTTTGGCATATCAGTAAGGTATGCCCAACGCCTAAATTATCGTGGCGCTCTGCTACCTGAAATCCTGCTTTATTCAGATAGTCGTAAAATTTCTCTGCGCTATAGAAACGGCTGTTACCGTTTGCCATGCAGGTGAAATAAAGTGAGGAGGCATTCAGACTAAACGATGCCGCTTCAAACCGCTGCGCATCCCAGAACAACTCCATAATGCAAAGTTTTGCGCCGGGCTTCATTACGCTGGCAACTTTGCTGAGTATGCTAATTATTTGTTCGGGTGAAAAACAGTCTAAAAATTGACTCATCCACCAGATATCAGCCTCGCCCGGTAACGGCGCATCGCTTAGCATATCCACAGCATGGAAATCTATACGATCAGAAAAGCCTGCATTCGCGATATTTTCTTTGGCGAGCACGATTTGTTGTGGCAGATCTAATAACGTAACGGTGATGTTTTCGTTGTATTTACAGCAGCGCAAAGCCCACTTACCGGTATTGCCGCCTACATCGTACAAGGTTGTGGGGTTGTTGGCGAATACATAAGGCAGTGCGGCGTTAAATGCGCCATCTGAATAGTAATGATCAAAGGCGAACCAGCTTTCACGGGCGGCATCCGGTAATTGTGAAAGTGCCGGATATATCGTCGGCCAGTCGCCAAATACTTTTAACCCGGAAGGTTTGCCTTCATTGAGTGAATCGGCGAGGAAGAATAGCCCCTGATAACAGACATCCTGGGTAAAATCCATATTCACGCGCGTCATGGTGTCATGCAGGAGGTAATGACCGATTTTCGCCAGGTAATAAATTCCCTCTTTGCAGGTAATAATTCGCCCGCTTAAGCCCATATCTAACAGAACGCTGGCAGCATATTCGTTGATATGACTATTTTCGGTGATATCAGCCAGCGTTGCGCCATGTTTGCCTTGCCGATCCAGATAAGAAAGTACACCCGCATTACGCAGGCAGAGAGCTGTTTGAAAAAGCATGGGGGCAAAGGCAATGCGTTGAGCTTCGGTAATCGCATCCAGTGCGCTAAGAGAATCCTGTTCGTACATGTTGGGCACAACCTGTTAAGAGGGAATTAAATTATTATCGGACCGAAGCGGCCCGACTTTAGGGGAAATTACAAATCTGCGCCAGCCGACAAATTCAGTTGAATATCTTTGTCGAGATTGCGGACCCAGCGATTATAGTTTTTATGAATTTGTCCGCCTGATGCTTGCAGGTTCTGACTATTTTCATAATTGATATCGTAGCTGGATGCCGTGTAGTTAATGCGAATTTCTGCTGAATGATCGCGTGATTGTTGACGTGCTTTAATTACACCTTGTCCGGCTTCGGACATAATCCATTTGCGTTCAACGCCAGCTTTCAGAATCGCTTTTTTAACTTGATCCTGAGTATGACCGGCGCTGACGGTTGAGTGAACTTGATCAATTGGCGCAGTACGCGCACAACCCGCTAAAGCGCCCACAACAGCAATAGCAGCAAACCATTTCATGTAGTGTTTCATTATAACCCCATTAAAGTATTGTTTTTACGAGTAAAGCAGGATTTAACTGTAATTGCTGGTCTCACTATTCTTTATTTAGCGAAAAATTTACTTATGAGATAAGTCAGTAAGTGCACATCAGAGCAAATCATTTTGAGATGACTAAATTACTGCCAGCGGGGACCAACTATAAGTGAGTGAGAAAAATGAGGCAATAAAAATAACACAATATAATCAGTGCGTTCTCTGGGATGGGAATTTAATGATTATTCGGTGTTTATATATATTTGACTTAAGGAGTGGTTTTTAGAAATTAATTTTCTGAATAATATTGCATCATTTCCTCAAATCAAATGGCCACCGTTAGATAAACAGCAGCCATTGCCTGATCAGGATGCGCTATTAACCTGGTAATCGACTTTTCGGCCTTCCCGGCCCCAGTAAAATCGCCAGTTTGCTACCGCCTTTCGTGGTTTCCATCCAGATTTTACAGACGCTGGTTAATGGCACCGAGAGTAGCATTCCTACCGGACCGAGCAGCCATCCCCAAACCAACAACGAAAGAAATACCACCATGGTGGACATCCCCAGACGATGGCCCATCATCCGTGGTTCTAAAATATTGCCGATGACCATATGGACAACTAAAAACAATGCGCCGACCAGAATACATTCGTAAACACCATTAAACAGCAGCACCTGAATCATTGGCGGTACGGCGGAAATTACCGCGCCGATATTGGGGACGTAGTTGAGTAAAAACGCCAGTACCGCCCACATCAGCGCAAACTGCACGCCCATCAGCGCCAATCCCAGCCAGACGATAACGCCCGTCCATAAACTTAGCAGCGTTTTTAATGCCAGATAATGCGAAACGCCTTTTAATGCGCGGTGTAATCCGGCGATGTGAATCTGTGGGTTATTCAACGCAAAACGCATTTTGTAAGGGACGTGGCGTACTTCAAACAGCATAAAAACAACGGTCATCACCAGCAGAAGTACGCTCGCCATGGCCCCGGAAAGCCCGGTCATTAAAGCGGTGGTGAAGGTAACCACTTTTTCTGAATCCATCCGCTGCAACATTCGTTCCGGCGACATATGCAAATTAAGAAAAGGCAGCATCTCCTGCAATTTAAAAAGCTTGCGCGTCAGCTCCTTATTAAACTTCGGCAGCATAGAGATGAACTCGTTAAACGATGCCGCCAACACACCGACCAGCGCAGTAAGCGCAATCAACATCACTACGACCACAATCGTAATGGCAACGGGACGCTGAACTCCGCGACGAATAAACCAGGTCACCAGTGGATTGAGGACGATGGCGAAAAACAGCGCCAGTAACAATTGCACAATGATATCTGCCGCTGCGTGAATACCCGCGAGGATTACTACCAGTGAAGCCAGCTTGAGTAGAATGTGCATGCCCGTTTTATCGGGTTGAGATGTTTCCATTGGGGCTTCCTTATGACTTTTTGTATTAAGTGTAGCGGGAGTCACGCCAGCAATATTCTGATTCTTCTTGCTGATTTACACGCCACCACGTGGTAAAAATGAAACACTGTTGTAAAAATGTGGTGCTCCTCATGCCCGTACCTGTTGCCGAACCGGCGCTTAACGGAATGCGCCTGAATTTGCGCATTGTCTCCATTGTCATGTTTAACTTCGCCAGCTATCTGACCATTGGGTTACCGCTCGCCGTGCTACCGGGCTATGTCCATGATGTGATGGGCTTTAGCGCCTTCTGGGCGGGGTTGGTTATCAGTCTGCAATATTTCGCCACGTTGCTGAGTCGTCCTCATGCCGGGCGTTATGCTGATTTGCTGGGGCCAAAAAAGATTGTCGTCTTCGGTTTGTGCGGCTGCTTTTTGAGCGGGCTGGGTTATCTGGTGGCTGGGTTAACCGCCAGTCTGCCAATTATCAGTCTGTTATTACTTTGCCTGGGGCGCGTGATTCTTGGGATTGGGCAAAGTTTTGCCGGAACGGGGTCGACACTGTGGGGCGTTGGCGTGGTCGGTTCGCTGCATATCGGGCGAGTGATTTCGTGGAATGGCATTGTCACTTACGGAGCGATGGCGATGGGCGCGCCGTTAGGTGTGGTGTTTTATCACTGGGGCGGTTTGCAGGCGTTAGCATTAATCATTATGGGCGTGGCGCTGGTGGCTATTTTGTTGGCAATACCGCGTCCTACGGTGAAAGCCAGTAAAGGCAAACCTCTGCCGTTTCGCGCGGTGCTTGGGCGCGTCTGGCTGTACGGTATGGCGCTGGCGTTGGCTTCCGCCGGGTTTGGCGTTATCGCCACCTTTATCACGCTGTTTTATGACGCTAAAGGCTGGGACGGTGCGGCCTTCGCGCTGACGTTGTTTAGCTGTGCGTTTGTTGGAACGCGATTGTTATTCCCTAACGGCATAAACCGCATGGGTGGCTTAAACGTGGCGATGCTCTGTTTTAGTGTAGAGATAATCGGCCTGCTGCTGGTTGGCGTGGCGACTATGCCGTGGATGGCGAAAATCGGCGTCTTACTGGCGGGGGCGGGCTTTTCGCTGGTGTTCCCGGCATTGGGCGTAGTGGCGGTCAAAGCGGTGCCGCAGCAGAATCAGGGGGCGGCGCTGGCAACCTACACCGTATTTATGGATTTATCGCTTGGCGTGACCGGACCATTGGCAGGGCTGGTGATGAGTTGGGCGGGCGTACCGGTGATTTATCTGGCGGCGGCTGGGCTGGTCGCAATCGCGTTATTGCTGACGTGGCGATTAAAAAAACGGCCTCCGGTGGAAGCACCTGAGGCCGTTTCGTCATCTTAAAACTTACTGAATAACCAGCGTGTTAATGATGTTTTCTGCGGTGGTCTGCGCTTTTTGCTGATCGTCAGCAGGCAGTGTGATTTGCATTGTCAGCAGTTGGTTGCCCACGTTACCCAGAATGACGGAAGAGTACGCCGTCTGGCCTTTAGCAGAGATAACGCTGTCTAACTGCTGCATTTTGTGACCTTTCAGCTCAATGGCTTTGTTGGTCACCACTTGCAGCTGTGGATCGCGGCTACGTTGCTGATCTTCCAGACGCTTCGCCAGCACAGCCAGGTCTTCTTTCGGATCATCGCCCATAATAACAATCACCGCTTTCTGCCCGGTGGCGTCGGACCAGACGTGCATGTTATTGGCCTGTGTTCCCAGCTTACCGCTCTGGTCGGTCATATCCGCTGGCAGCGAGAAGCTTAACTTGCCATCAAGCAGGTTGACGGGATTCGCGGTAGCGTTACTTTCCGCGACTGTACCTTCCGCTGTAGTGTTAGTGTCTTTATCATCACAGGCCGCAAGCCCCATAACCAGCAGGCCAATTCCGACATATTTAACCAGATTGCGCATTGACATCTTCCTTTCGATAAACGGCCATAACGGCTCATTCATCCATCTTATCACAAGTCTGATAACGAACCTTTAACTCGCCTGCAAAGCGTTGATTTCGGATTTATCTGCCAGTCTTTTCAATAGCATATTGAGTAATACGCCATACATTGGCAGGAAAAAAACGATGCTGATTAACACTTTGAAACAGTAATCAACCAGCGCGATTTCCATCCAGTGTTCGGCCATAAAGGCATCCGGACTCCGCCAGAAAGCAATGAAGAAGAATGCCAGTGTATCGCTGACGTTACCAAACAGCGTGGACGCCGTCGGCGCCAGCCACCAGCGACGACTCTGACGCAGGCGGTTAAAGACATGCACGTCGAGGATCTGCCCCAGCGCGTAGGCCATAAAGCTGGCAGTAGCGATACGAGCGACAAACAGGTTGAAGTGGGCGAGAGCACCGAATCCCTGCCATGAACCCATATAGAACAGCGACGAGATGACATAGGAGATCAATAACGCCGGGATCATCACCGCAAAGATGATACGACGGGCCAGCGGTGCGCCAAAAATACGCACGGTCAGGTCGGTAGCAAGAAAAATAAACGGAAAGCTAAACGCACCCCAGGTGGTGTGAAAACCAAAAATGGAGACCGGAAGCTGAACCAGATAGTTACTGGAGGTGATCACCAGCAGATGAAATAACGATAACCAGAACAACGCCTTGTAGCGCAGTGGTTGTGTTGAAACGTTCATATTTTACCTTTTTGATTAACCATTGGGGTGAGGGAACCCAATACGTACGACACGCTATTTTACCTTGATGAAATAACGTTCTTACCCTTTTTTCGAGCCGCCGCATGATACTGCTTTACGTTGACAATGCAATGGCTAATTTTCACGCAATCGTTAACCTGGTTTGCTAACGGACATACAGAGCGTAAACTAGCGCCGTTTTTTTATGTGATGAGAAGAAAATGACCGATCTCTTTTCCAGCCCTGACCACACACTCGACGCGCTTGGCCTGCGCTGCCCGGAACCGGTGATGATGGTGCGCAAAACCGTGCGCAATATGCAGCCTGGCGAAACGTTGCTGATTATTGCCGATGATCCGGCGACGACTCGCGATATTCCTGGGTTTTGTACCTTTATGGAACACGAACTGGTTGCTAAAGAGACGGATGGCTTGCCTTATCGTTATTTGATTCGTAAAGGCGGTTGATAGGGGCTGATTGGCTTCGATGCCGCCTTTTCCTCACCCCCTAACCCTCTCCCCAGAGGGGCGAGGGGACCGAACGTGCTCAATGTTGCGGCTTGCAACTGGTTTGGTAGGACGGATAAAGCGTTCAAGCTGCATCTGCGAAACGGTGCACAATGCCTGATGCGACGCTGTCGCGTCTTATCATGCCTACGAGTTCGATGCTCTGTGTAGGCCAGATAAGGCGTTCACGCCGCGTCCGGCACGCAAGTGTAATGGAATGCACAAATGGATTATTTAATTCCAGTTTGTCTGGGATTGCTGGGATTGCTGGCGATATTCGCCCCCAATTGGCTGATGCCTGTTTTTATCATCATGGGGGGATGGCTGGGGGTACTTGCCTGGGGTTGGCTCTGGCTAATGATATTTTTACCTTTACTTAACGGTGTCGGGCTTGCTTATGCCCTGTGGTTGATGTTCAAAAGGCCATCATTAGCATCCCGTCTGGTTGCAGCATTCAGTGTTATCTCCGTCATTCTGATGTTAGCGCTATATTACGCTTTCCTGACCATGCCGCCGTTCCCGCCTCAGCACTAAGCCTGATAGCCAGAGGCTATCAGGCAACACCTTTATCTCCTGCGCAACAACCTTAATGCATTCGCCGTTACCAGCACCGTCGCCCCCGTATCTGCCAGCACCGCCAGCCACAGGCCGGTCATCCCTAACAGTGTGGTGACGAGGAAGATCCCTTTCAGCCCCAGCGCAATAGTGATGTTCTGGCGGATATTGGCGTGAGTCGCGCGCGCCAGTTCAATCATCTGCACCAGGCCGCGCAGGTGGTTATGGGTTAATGCTGCATCTGCGGTTTCCAGCGCCACGTCTGTGCCGCTGCCCATTGCAATCCCGATGGCGGCAGCTTTCATCGCTGGCGCGTCGTTAATACCGTCGCCGACCATCGCCAGCGGCGCATGTTGATTCAGCTCGGTCACCGCTTTGACTTTATCTTCCGGCAAGAGGCCCGCTTTAAATTCCAGCCCCAGTTCCCCGGCGATTGCCGCCGCTGCGCGTGGATTATCGCCAGTAAGGATCACCCCTTTGACGCCCAGCGCGTTCAGTTCATTGATAGCAGTTGCGGCATCGGCGCGCAGGGTGTCCTGCAATGCAATGACACCAAGTACGTCATCGTTACGTACCACCAGCACTACCGTTTGCCCGGCACTTTCCAGTTCATTAATCAAACCAGCAAATGCATCAGCAGGATGTTTACCAGCAGCGCATATCAATACGCGTTTACCGTTAACCTGCGCTTCAATACCTGACCCGACCAGCGCCCGCTGTGACTCGGCGGCGGGAATGGCGAGTGCTGCGACCTGCGCTTCACGAACTATGGCTTGCGCAAGTGGATGCGTTGCGCCTTGCTCGACCGCCGCTGCCAGTGTCAGCAGTTCAGATTCGCTAATACCCGTTGCCGGATGGATGGCGGTAACGCGTGGTTTCCCGATGGTCAGCGTTCCGGTTTTATCAAACGCCACCTGGGTAACGCGACCTAGCTGTTCCAGTGCCGCGCCACCTTTAATTAACGCCCCACGACGTGCCGCCGCCGCCAGCCCGGAGGTAATCGCCGCGGGCGTGGAGATAACTAACGCACACGGGCAACCAATCAGTAGCAGCGTCAGCCCTTTATAAATCCACTCCTGCCAGCTGGCGGCAAACAGCAGCGGCGGCACCAGCGTTACCAGCAGAGCGACGGCCATAATCGCGGGCGTATAGATACGGCTGAAACGGTCGATAAACCGCTCAATGGGCGCGCGGCGCTCTTCGGCTTCTTCGATCAGTTTCAGAATCCGGTCAATGGCGCTGGCACCCGGTTCTGACAGCACTTCCAGCGTTACCAGACGGTCTACGCTGGTGGCACCAGCAGGGACTTTATCGCCCGTTGTGCGCTCCACCGGAATAGATTCGCCGGTCAGGGCGCTTTCATCAAAACTGGCAAACGGTGAGAGCAGTTTACCGTCGGCAGGCAAACGCCCACCTGCCGCAACTTCAATCACATCGCCAGGGCGCAGGCTGTTTATTGCCACCTCTTCCCGCTCACCGTTACGCAGGCGCGTGGCGGTTTCTGGTTTCAGCGCCATTAACGCGCTGACCCCTTGACGTGCGCGGCTGGCGGCCCAGCCTTCCAGTCGTTCGCCAATCAAAAACAGCAGCAACACCATCGCAGCTTCAGCCGTTGCGCCAATAAACAGCGCACCAATGGCGGCTACGCTCATTAACGTTTCAATAGCAAAGTAACTGCCGGATTTGATCAGCCGTAATGCCTGACGAGCAATTGGGTACAACCCAACCAGCGTGGTCGCGATAAACGCCAGTTGACCAAACGGATGATTGAACTGCTCCAGTCCCCAACTGATTGCCATCATCACGATAAGCGTAATCAGCGGCAGATTCTCTTTCAGGCGTGATTCTTGTGGTTCGTCGGTGGCCTGTTCATCGCGCAGGGAATAGCCTGCTTTTTGCACCGCAGATTCAACTTGTGCGCGGATGTCATTGTCGGCATCAACCACCAGCTTCTCGGTGGCAAACAACACCTGCACCTGATTCACGCCTGCAAGCTGGCGCACGGCATTTTCTACCTTGCGCGCACAAGCGGCACAGTCCATGCCGCTGACTTTCCAGCTATAGCGGTTGCCGGAGATGTTTTCGGAGAGTGTTGGCGTACTGGAACATGCGCCGTCGCAGCAACAGTCGTTGGCGTTCTTTACCGGTGTTAGCGGTTTGAACGCAGCAAATTGAGGGGCTTTCTTGCCGAGATTGTCAGGAGTCGACATGGCATCCTCCGGTTAAGTTTTTTCTCATTAACCGAAGGATACACTCTGGAGTCGACTCCAGAGTCAAGTTTTATCAGAGATACAGCGAGCGGACGATGAGGAAGTGACCGGCAAAGTAGCAGGCAGCAGCAATGGCGTTATCGGCCCGGAAGCGGCGGCGATAGTGGCTACCCAGCCAGACAAAGTTGCTGATAAACAGTAACGAAGCGCCGACAAACGCAGAGAGCGCCGGAGCGGTCGGACGGAAGAACCACAGTTCACCTGCCAGCCACACCATCACCAGCGTCATACCGACAAAGGTACAAATGGGCCAACGTAACTCTTCCAGGCGTGTCCAGATAATGGCCAGCAACAGCGCGCCCAGTACCAGCAGCACCAGCGGCAATGGCCAGAAGAAAGAGAGCGTCATCTGGCTGGCGAAATAGATGGTGTACAGCAGGTGAGAGAGGAAAAATGCGCCAATGGCGTACATCAGACGCTGACGTGGTAATAGCGTTAGCGCATCGCCCAGCAGCGACGCACATAGCCCCGCCAGTACCAGATAGCTAATCGCGTCGAACATCGGCGCTTGCCAGGCCAGTAATAGCAGGAGAAGAAGAGTTAACGGTTTAAACACCCAGCGTTGCCAGGTTGAACCACGATAGGAGGCATCCACAGATAGCCATGCGGAAAGACAGACAGCGATAAACGACCAAAGCATCTTAGTTCCTTGAATTCGTTATTATTTAGTAAGCGGAATGCCTACAGTCTTGCTATTCAGTTTAGTGGCGAGGGCGGACAGATGACAACACCATAACGGGCAGGGTATGCTTATTTCCGCATTTTCCGATAAGGTACAAAGATGAGTAAACCACCTCTTTTCTTTATTGTTATCATTGGCTTAATTGTTGTCGCTGCATCGTTTCGCTTTATGCAGCAGCGGCGGGAAAAAGTTGATAATGATATGGCACCGCTCCAGCAAAAGCTGGTGGTGGTGAGTAACAAGCGGGAAAAACCAATTAACGATCGCCGTTCGCGCCAGCAGGAAGTGACTCCGGCTGGCACCAGTATGCGCTATGAGGCAAGCTTCAAACCGCAAAGCGGTGGACTGGAGCAGACGTTCCGCCTCGACGCCCAGCAGTACCACGCCCTGACAGTGGGCGATAAAGGTACGCTGAGCTATAAAGGCACGCGTTTTGTCAGTTTTGTTGGCGAACAATAAGGTTATTTTTTAACTTTAAATTTCTTCTGCCAGGCCAGCAGTTCAAACACGCCGAAAAGGAAAATACGCACCTTTTCGGCGGTGGTAAGCTGCGGACCATCCTTCGGCAAAGTGGATTTCAATAGCGCCAGCTGCATACCATGCATCAGCACGGTAAAAATCAGCGCCACGTTAACGAAAATATTCAGCGGTCGCGGAAATGGCTGAACAAGATTGAGGATTAAAAATCCCCATACGCAAAGCATTAACAAACGTCCAATATTAATCAGCATCACTTTCTCCTTGTGTTTCACGCTGATACAACCGATAAGCAACTTGCCCCGCCACTTTTTCCCGATATAACGACCAGTTTGCCGGAACAGTAGGCAGACCGTTTTCGACTTCACTCTCGACATATATCCAGGCTTCGTCAGCCAGCCAGCCGTTGTCTTCCAGTAAATTAATGGTTTCTTCCAACAAGCCTCGGCGGAATGGCGGATCGACAAACACGATATTATGCGGCGTGCCTTTTTGCGCCAGGAATGACATTGCATTGCTGTTAACCACCCGCGCATTATCTGCTTTCAGGGTTGCCAGATTCTTGATTAATTGCTGATGCACCGCACGATCCATCTCAATCAGCGTGGCGCCCGCAGCGTAGCGAGACAAGGCTTCCAGCCCCAGCGCGCCGCTACCGGCGAAGCAATCCAGACATTGCGCATCGACGATAACCGGAGCCAGCCAGTTAAATAACGTTTCGCGCACGCGATCGGTGGTGGGGCGCAGGCCTGGGCTGTCCGGAACCGGGAGTTTACGGCCTCGCCACTGCCCGCCAATAATGCGGATTTGGCCGCTACCGGAATGATTCGGTTTTTTCATGATAAATTGCTCAATCCGCCAGATAACACATAATTGCAGGCGGTGATGTGTATTCAGTTAAGTGATAGACTATTTCATCATTTTTTTAGCTGCTATGTACATAGCGTTAACGCTGTGCCATGAAGCAACAGCGAGGAGTGTAGTCGCAGATGGCGAAAGAAAAAAAAACGTGGCTTTTTTTCCTGGCTGGGCTTTGGTCAAAAAGAGCAGACCCCGGAAAAAGAGACAGAAGTCCAAAATGATCAATCGGTTGTAGAAGAAACTGTCCAGGCAGAAGAGCCTGCGAAGGTTGCTGAACAACTTGTTGAGGCGTTGCCGCAGGCCCATACTGAAGCCGAGGCGGAAACTTTTGCTGCCGAAGTGGTGGAAGTGACTGAACAGGTTGCCGAAAGCGAGAAAGTGCAGCCTGAAGCTGTTATCGAAGCGGAAGTTAGTGCACAGCCAGAACCCGTAGTGGAAGAATCGCCAGCACCGGTAGTTGAACCTGAAGTCACGCCGGAGCCAGTGGCTATTGAACGTGAAGAGCTGCCATTGCCGGAAGACGTCAACGCCGAAGAAGTTTCGCCAGAAGAATGGCAGGCAGAAGCGGAAACCGTGGAGATTGTCGAAGCGGCGCAAGAAGAAGCGGCTAAAGAAGAAATCACCGACGAAGAGCTGGAAGCACAGGCGCTGGCGGCAGAAGAGGCGGTGATGGTGGTTCCTCCGGCAGAAGAAGAGCAGCCGGTTGAAGAAATTGCCCAGGAGCAAGAAAAACCGACCAAAGAAGGTTTCTTCGCGCGCCTGAAACGCAGCCTGTTAAAAACCAAAGAAAATCTCGGTTCCGGATTTATCAGCCTGTTCCGCGGTAAAAAAATCGACGATGATCTGTTTGAAGAGCTGGAAGAGCAGCTTTTGATCGCCGATGTGGGTGTGGAAACCACGCGTAAAATCATCACCAATCTGACAGAAGGCGCATCCCGCAAGCAGCTTCGTGACGCCGAGGCGCTCTATGGCCTGCTGAAAGAAGAGATGGGCGAGATTCTGGCGAAAGTCGATGAACCACTGAACGTCGAAGGCAAAGCGCCGTTTGTGATCCTGATGGTGGGCGTCAATGGCGTGGGGAAAACCACGACGATTGGTAAGCTGGCGCGTCAGTTTGAACAGCAAGGTAAATCTGTGATGCTGGCGGCGGGCGATACTTTCCGTGCGGCAGCGGTTGAGCAGCTTCAGGTCTGGGGGCAGCGCAACAATATCCCGGTGATTGCTCAGCATACCGGTGCGGATTCCGCCTCTGTTATCTTCGACGCCATTCAGGCTGCGAAGGCGCGTAATGTTGACGTTCTGATTGCCGATACCGCCGGACGCCTGCAGAACAAATCGCACCTGATGGAAGAGCTGAAGAAAATCGTCCGCGTGATGAAGAAACTCGACGTTGAAGCCCCGCATGAAGTTATGCTGACTATCGATGCCAGCACCGGGCAGAATGCGGTAAGCCAGGCCAAACTGTTCCACGAAGCGGTTGGCTTAACCGGCATCACGTTAACGAAACTGGACGGCACGGCGAAAGGCGGGGTAATTTTCTCGGTGGCTGACCAGTTTGGTATTCCTATCCGCTATATTGGTGTCGGCGAACGTATTGAGGATTTGCGTCCGTTTAAAGCGGACGACTTTATAGAGGCACTTTTTGCCCGAGAGGATTAACAATGATTCGCTTTGAACATGTCAGCAAGGCTTATCTCGGTGGGAGACAGGCGCTGCAGGGCGTTACGTTTCATATGCAGCCGGGTGAGATGGCGTTTCTGACCGGTCATTCCGGTGCAGGGAAAAGTACCCTCCTGAAGCTGATCTGTGGGATTGAGCGGCCAAGCGCCGGGAAAATCTGGTTTAGCGGCCATGACATCACGCGTCTGAAAAACCGTGAAGTTCCGTTTCTGCGCCGCCAGATCGGCATGATTTTCCAGGATCACCATCTACTGATGGACCGTACTGTCTATGATAACGTGGCGATCCCGTTGATTATCGCCGGTGCCAGCGGTGACGATATTCGTCGCCGTGTATCGGCGGCGCTGGACAAAGTCGGGCTACTGGACAAAGCGAAAAACTTTCCAATACAGCTTTCTGGCGGTGAACAGCAGCGCGTTGGCATTGCCCGCGCGGTGGTGAACAAACCTGCGGTACTGCTGGCGGACGAACCGACCGGTAACCTGGATGATGCGCTGTCAGAAGGGATTTTACGTCTGTTTGAAGAGTTTAATCGCGTTGGGGTAACAGTATTGATGGCAACACACGACATCAACCTGATTTCACGACGTTCCTATCGCATGCTCACCCTGAGCGATGGTCACTTGCATGGAGGCGTGGGCCATGAATAAGCGCGATGCAATCAATCATATCCGGCAGTTTGGCGGGCGTCTTGATCGCTTCCGTAAATCGGCTGGTGGCTCTGGCGACGGTGGGCGTAACGCGCCGAAACGCGCGAAGTCCTCGCCAAAACCGGCAAATCGCAAAACCAACGTTTTCAACGAACAGGTGCGCTATGCGTTCCACGGCGCTTTGCAGGATCTGAAAAGCAAACCGTTCGCCACGTTTCTAACCGTGATGGTCATCGCCATCTCGCTGACGCTGCCAAGCGTCTGCTATATGGTGTACAAAAACGTTAACCAGGCGGCGACGCAGTATTATCCGTCACCACAAATCACCGTTTATCTACAAAAAACGCTGGATGATGACGCCGCTGCGGGCGTGGTGGCGCAGCTACAGGCCGAGCAGGGCGTGGAGAAAGTGAACTATCTTTCTCGTGAAGATGCACTGGGCGAGTTCCGTAACTGGTCTGGTTTTGGTGGTGCGCTGGATATGCTGGAAGAAAACCCACTTCCGGCAGTGGCAGTGGTAATCCCGAAACTCGATTTCCAGGGGACGGAGTCACTGAATACGCTGCGCGATCGAATCACTCAGATTAACGGCATTGACGAAGTGCGGATGGATGACAGCTGGTTTGCCCGTCTGGCGGCGTTGACCGGGCTGGTCGGGCGCGTTTCGGCGATGATCGGCGTATTGATGGTGGCGGCAGTGTTCCTCGTCATCGGCAACAGCGTACGTCTGAGCATCTTTGCTCGCCGTGACTCCATCAACGTGCAGAAACTGATTGGTGCAACGGATGGTTTCATCCTTCGCCCGTTCCTGTACGGCGGTGCACTGCTGGGATTTTCTGGCGCATTGTTGTCATTAATTTTGTCAGAAATTCTGGTACTGCGTTTGTCGTCAGCGGTGGCGGAAGTGGCGCAGGTTTTCGGAACTAAGTTTGATATCAATGGCTTATCGTTCGATGAATGTCTGCTTTTGCTGCTGGTGTGTTCGATGATTGGCTGGGTGGCAGCCTGGCTTGCCACGGTACAACATTTACGCCATTTTACGCCTGAATAATAAAAGCGTGTTATACTCTTTCCCTGCAATGGGTTCCGTAGCAGGGAAAGAGACCCCGTTGTCTCTTCCCGGTATTTCATCTCTATGTCACATTTTGTGCGTAATTTATTCACAGCGTTGCATTGAACTTGTGGATAAAATCACGGTCTGATAAAACAGTGAATGATAACCTCATTGCTCTTAAGCTCTGGCACAGTTGTTGCTACCACTGAGGCGCCAGAAGATATCGATTGAGAGGATTTGAATGACTGACAAAATGCAAAGTTTAGCTTTAGCCCCTGTTGGCAACCTGGATTCCTACATCCGGGCAGCTAACGCGTGGCCGATGTTGTCGGCTGACGAGGAGCGGGCGCTGGCTGAAAAGCTGCATTACCATGGCGATCTGGAAGCAGCTAAAACGCTGATCCTGTCTCACCTGCGGTTTGTTGTTCATATTGCTCGTAATTATGCGGGCTATGGCCTGCCACAGGCGGATTTGATTCAGGAAGGTAACATCGGCCTGATGAAAGCAGTGCGCCGTTTTAACCCGGAAGTGGGTGTGCGCCTGGTCTCCTTCGCCGTTCACTGGATCAAAGCAGAGATCCACGAATACGTTCTGCGTAACTGGCGTATCGTTAAAGTTGCGACCACCAAAGCGCAACGCAAACTGTTCTTCAACCTGCGTAAAACCAAGCAGCGTCTGGGCTGGTTTAACCAGGACGAAGTCGAAATGGTGGCCCGTGAACTGGGCGTAACCAGCAAAGACGTGCGTGAGATGGAGTCGCGTATGGCAGCGCAGGACATGACCTTTGACCTGTCTTCCGACGACGATTCCGATAGCCAGCCGATGGCTCCGGTGCTCTATCTGCAGGATAAATCATCCAACTTTGCCGACGGTATTGAAGATGATAACTGGGAAGAGCAGGCGGCAAACCGACTGACCGACGCGATGCAGGGTCTGGACGAACGTAGCCAGGACATCATCCGCGCGCGCTGGCTGGACGAAGACAACAAGTCCACGTTGCAGGAACTGGCTGACCGTTACGGTGTTTCCGCTGAGCGTGTGCGCCAGCTGGAAAAGAACGCGATGAAAAAACTTCGCGCCGCCATTGAAGCGTAACTGCACAGCGCGTTAAGTTGCCACAGATAACCCCTGGATTTGAGTCCGGGGGTTTTTGTTTGCGCTATCTTGCAGGACAAGAGATACATCCGGCATTTGTCCTTTACAGGAAATTATAGCCTTTCAACATATCCTTGATGTCTTCAACGATTGCGTCGTTTGGCATATGAATTGGTCTACGGGTAATACCTGCCTTCACGCCCATCAGGTTTAATGCTTCTTTCATTACTGCAGGCGCGGTCATTTTCTTGATCGTCATGCGCAGTGCATCCATTTTATTACGCTCTTCTTGCGCCTTATCCAGTTCACCGGCCATGAAGTAGTTATATAAATCGACTTCAATAGTAGGCAGAACATTCGATGTCGCAGCGACAGCAGCCACAGAACCTTCTTTAAATGCATCCAGCATTAACGAGTCAGAGCCGTTTAATACCTTAAAGTTTTTATGTTTAGCGATTTCCAGATACTGTTTCTGGACTTCGAATTTACCGCTACTGTCTTTTATCGCTACGATATTTTTGATATCGGCTAAACGATTTGCCGTTTCGTATTCAATGCTTAATCCTGTCTGGCCCGGCAGGTTATAGAGAATGATGGGCGCTGTTGTGCTGAAGGCAATATCATAATAGTGACGGTATAAATCTTCCTGATTTGGTACCAGATAGTACGGCGTGACAACAGAAATATAATCGGCGCCCGCATCAACTAACCGCTTAGTCAATTCGATGGTTTGTTTTGTGCTGCAGCACCCAGCACCTGCACAAATGGTCACTTCATTACCGACCTCTTCAACGACGGCTTTTGTTAACTCAACTTTTTCGTCATCGGAAAGCAAATGGAATTCACCATTAGTTCCGCAAATGAATAAGCCATGAACACCTTTGTCAACCAACCAGCGCGCCATTTTTTTCGCCGCTGCGATATCCATTTTTTCCGTTTCATCGAAAGGCGTTACCATTGCGGTAATAATTCCTTTAAACTCTTTCATTACTCTTTCTCCAGTTCCTGTAATACATTTTTAATAGAAATTTGCATCGTGTTATGGTCGGCCTCATCGGTAAATGAAGCGGCATGAGGGGTAATAGAGTAATTTTTAAGTTCTGTGAGTTCTTTTGAACGTTCTTTCAGTTCAATATCTTCACTGGCAAAAGCAATTTTTTGATTGCTAAGTGCGGTATATAAACTTTTCTCATCGACCAATCCACCCCTGGCTGTATTGATTAAAATGGCCGAAGATTTCATTTTCTCAAATACAGAGTCGTTAATTATATTGCGAGTGCTGCCCAGTAAAGGTAAATGCAGAGAAATGATATCGCTGTACTGATATATTTCATCAGGTGATTTAAGTTCTATATAGGATGGAACCTTGCTTTTATCAATATGGGGATCATGAGCAGTGATCGTCATTCCCATAGAATGAGCGATATGGGCAACATGTTGACCAATTGCACCAAGTCCAATTAATCCCAGAGTTTTTTGATGTAGCTCATAACCGACAAGCCTGACGTCCTTACCATTTCTTGCCTGATTCTCGATTTCAACATATTTTCGGGAACTGGAGAGCATCATCAGGATTGCCATTTCTGCAACAGAAATAGAGTTGGCATTAAGAGCTTTATGTACAACGATGCCTTTACTGTTTGCGTAATCAACATCTATGTTGTCTAACCCTACGCCATATTTTGAAATAACCTTCAAATTTTTGGCCTGATCAATGACTTCTCTGTCCAGAGGATCGTTTCCGGTGATAATGGCATTTGCGTCTTTAATTTTCTCGATGAGTTCTTCCTTGCTATATCGACCTCCACTATTGTTACATTCAACGTGATAACCTGCGGATTTTAATTGATCAATATAGACCTTGCCTTTACCCACAAAAGGCCGGGGGGTGATAATTATCTTTTTCATTTTATAAAAGGCCAAAGAAAGAAAATGCCAGACTCAAAACGAGAATAGTGACCAGAATACGTAAGAAATGTGGACCACATTTTTGTATGTAAAAATAAATACCCAACACGGCAATAAGCGGCAACATGTTAGGGACAATTTTATCTAACATATCCTGTAAGACGATGGTATTGCCACCGCCGGTTGTAATGTGCAATGGCGTCTTAATTTTTACATACGTTGCTGAAAGCGCCCCCATCATCAACAGCCCGAACATTCCAGCACCTTCAATGATTCGATGTATGCTCCCGGAATGCAAAATTTCCAGAATTGATTCTTTCCCTTTTTTATAGCCGATATTAAGTGCAAATCGGCTGGCGAAGAACATATAACTAACCTGGTAAATCAGGGGGAGAAGTGCGGCAATAACATATCCCTGAATAACAAACGGGATACAGACACCAATAACAATGGGGCGCAATGTACCAAAGTCTAACGTGTCACCAATACCCGATACAGGCCCCATAAGACCGGTTTTTAAACCCGTAACAAGTTGTGTTGTTGATTCACGTTGTTCTTCTGATTCCTGGGCGGCTTTTTCCTCCAGCGCAATACTAATACCAGCAATAACCGAGCCCCAGTTAGCCTGTGTGTTGAACATGGTTAAATGGCGCTGTAAGGCTTTGGCGAGATCTTTTTCATCCGGGTATAGCTTCGCCAATACGCCGGTCATAGCATTGCAAAATGCCAGTGCTTGTAAACGTTCAAAGTTCAACGATGTTTCAGAGAACGCGTGCCATTTTAGCCAAACAATCTGAACATCTCTTTTCGTAATAGGGGAGGATTCTGAGTATCCTGACTCAATTATATTATCCATTTTTAGTTCCTTTTGCATTTTGTGACTGCATATATAAGAGGACGGCACAGAGTCCAAAAATAGAGATGCCAATGGTATTCAAGCCTGAATAGGTCACGAGGAAAAAGCCAATAATGAACAGAGGGATGTATTGTTTCTTACCGATAACAATGATGGTTATCGCAAAACCGAGTGCGGGCAAAATATTACCGGCAATTGCCAGGCCATTGGTCGACCAGGCGGGAAGCAGGTTTACAAAAGAGGCAATGGCATCCGGGCCATACAGGCAGGCGATGAATACCGGTACAAAACGCATCGGAAAGGCTAACAGGAGAGGATATATTGTGGCTGCGCGTTGGATGCCTTTGATATCTCCTTTTTCTGCGTAGCGATCAGCCATGTGGACAAATGTGGTATTCAGTGTTTTACGCACGTTTTCCAGAACCACGCCGAGCAATCCCAGTGGAATAGCCAAAGAGATAGCAATTTCTGGTTTAATACCTGCGGTAAGTGCAATTGGGATTGCTATACACGAGGCCAGGCCTTCATCTGCAGGAGGGTTTCCACCCGGGGCAATACTCCCGATATAGATCATCTGTAAGGTGGCCCCAACAGATAAAGCGGTTGGCATATCATTAAAGATTAGCCCCATTATAGGTGCTATCGATAATGGCATACGCATAATAGAAAAACCGTACCATACTTTTGCTTGGGATATCCAATATACCAGAGCAATAATTGCTGCTGTAAAAATAGACATAAGTTCCTCTCCTTAATTAAGGTAACTTATTTTTGATTTTTTGTAGGCTGGCAGGATCTTCTTCAGGAATAGTTTGGAAATAAACTTTAATATTCTTATCTTCAATGATTTGAAGTTTGTCGGCATCTTCGTGATTGAGTGATATTTGGTTGAAAACTATTTTTCTCCCTGGCGTATTTTCAACACCACCGACTTGTAATTCCTCTAACATCAAACCACCTTGTATGGTTTTTAATGCAGAATCGATCGATTTGAAAAGAATTAGTAATTTACCTTCGTAGAAACTATTGCTGTTCCAGCGTTGTAACGTATCTTCAATGGAGGTCATTATGACTTCAACACCACTTGGCGCTGCCATCTTATAGACTTCAGCCAGGAAAGGATCGCGTGACAAGGGATCATCAATAACAATTATTTTATTGGCATCACTCCTTTTTAGCCATTTTGTTATGACTTGTCCATGAATTAAACGGTAATCAATACGGGCATGTACTATACTCATGGTTTATCATCCTTTATTAAAATAATAAGTTTGAATCATCTCTTTACCAGCATCATGTACATGCTGAATATATTCATCAAAGGACAGTTCTTCGTCAGAATCCTGTAGCATGTTGGCTTCAATTAACATTGCCAGATTGACACCGCTGATGCAGCGAATGGGAAATTCTCGGGAAAGAAGGTAGGCGATATTTGAAGGTGTACCGCCATAAATATCCGTAAATATGATTGTTTCTACATCAGGATTGAGTATGGCTTTTACTTGTTGCATAAGTGTTTCAGGTGACATCCCCGGCATCAGAGAAATAGCTGTGGTATGCGGTGTTTTACCTACAATCATTTCGCTGCTGGCGAGTAAAGCATTCCCTGCCTCACCGTGTGTCAGAATTATAATATTGAACTGATTCAAATGATAAATTCCTTTTAATATATACAGAGGTCAGATAAGAGATAATATTCAATATATGAATGTTTTTAGCTTTCCGAAAAGTAGTCTTTGGTCTGTGATTTATATTATTTTTTCTTTGGCGATAATGTTAGCAAGATCACAGTTGATAGCATTAGCGAAAATTGCTAATAAATTGTTTGTAATAAAAAACAGGGCTTATAACGTGTTATACATCATAATTAATGATAATTTAATGTTTTTATATTTATTTAGCAAATGAGTTCCCGTGAACCAAAAATACGTCGAATAAATAAATCAACACTTATGATTTATAAAAATTATATATAAGAAAGAGAACGTACTACGCTTAAAGAAGATAGATTTTATGCTAATTATCTATATTTAAAGCTTGTTTTAAATTTCAGGATAGGAAAAGGGATATGCTCAATCTGGAAAAAACACAATTGAGCTATAGCCGTTTCTACTAATAAATTAAATGCTATAGAGCAACATTCGGGGAGGTTATGGGTATGAGGAATATTTGAAACCAGACGACATGTCAGGGAAAAATGTTCAAGGGAGGTCCATTCCAAAACTGAGTACAGGCCAGTTATCAGCAATGTTTATTGCCGTTATTTTGTTTATTTGATTGCGGGAATTGTGATGTATTTTGCTCGGTAAGCTTTATCGTGTTCAGGTTTGAGGTATGCGTGATAGCATCATCATTTGATGTACCAGGCTATTTTTGCAGTAACGCTTGTTTAGGCGAATTTCTTCTTGTGGCAAACGCCAACCTTCCCGCAGATTGTTAATAAACTGTCAAAATAGCTATTCCAATATCATAAAAATGGGGTATGTTTTAGCAGAGTATGCTGCTAAAGCACGGGTAGTCATGCATAAAACGAAATAAAGTGCTGAATCACAACACCACAACACACGTAATAACCAGAAGAATGGGGATTCTCAGGATGAATATAAAGGGTAAAGCGTTACTGGCAGGATGTATCGCGCTGGCATTCAGCAATATGGCTCTGGCGGAAGATATTAAAGTTGCGGTCGTGGGCGCGATGTCTGGTCCGGTGGCCCAGTACGGTGACCAGGAGTTTACTGGCGCAGAGCGGGCGGTAGCGGATATCAACGCCAAAGGCGGCATTAAAGGCAACAAACTGCAAATCGTAAAATATGATGATGCCTGTGACCCGAAACAGGCGGTCGCCGTGGCGAACAAAGTGGTTAACGACGGCATTAAATATGTCATTGGTCACCTCTGTTCTTCATCAACACAGCCAGCGTCTGATATCTACGAAGACGAAGGCATTTTAATGATCACCCCAGCGGCAACCGCACCAGAGCTGACCGCGCGTGGCTATAAGTTGATTATGCGCACCACTGGCCTGGACTCTGACCAGGGACCAACGGCGGCGAAATATATTCTTGAGAAAGTGAAACCGCAGCGTATTGCTATCGTTCACGATAAGCAGCAGTACGGCGAAGGTCTGGCGCGAGCGGTGCAGGACGGCCTGAAGAAAGGCAATGCTAACGTGGTGTTCTTTGATGGTATCACCGCCGGGGAAAAAGATTTCTCAACGCTGGTGGCGCGTCTGAAAAAAGAGAATATCGACTTCGTTTACTACGGCGGTTATCACCCGGAAATGGGGCAAATCCTGCGTCAGGCACGCGCGGCAGGGCTGAAAACTCAGTTTATGGGGCCGGAAGGTGTGGCTAACGTTTCGCTGTCTAACATTGCGGGCGAATCAGCGGAAGGGCTGCTGGTGACCAAGCCGAAGAACTACGATCAGGTTCCGGCGAACAAACCCATTGTTGACGCCATCAAAGCGAAAAAACAGGACCCAAGCGGCGCATTCGTTTGGACCACCTACGCCGCGCTGCAATCTTTGCAGGCGGGCCTGAATCAGTCTGACGATCCGGCGGAGATCGCGAAATACCTGAAAGCGAACTCGGTGGATACCGTGATGGGGCCGCTGACGTGGGATGAGAAAGGCGATCTGAAAGGCTTTGAGTTCGGCGTATTTGACTGGCACGCCAACGGCACGGCGACTGATGCGAAGTAATCATTAATCGGCAACTTTGGGTTGCCGCCAAATTGCTAATATCGAGTACGTTGCTTCATGCCGGATGCGGCGTAAACGCCTTATCCGGCCTACAAGAACCAAAGAAATCAGTAAATTGCAACACACATTGTAGGCCTGATAAGCGTAGCGCATCAGGCAATTTCTCGTTGGTCATCACTTTTGAAATTAAACTTGACGATTAACGCTTCTCCCAGCCGTCCTGTTGTGCCGTAAATCCCAGTGCCTGCATAAACGCCGTCATCACACCGCGATCTTCCACGCCTGCATCCGCCATCCACCAGCATGAAACGCCAGGATTGTTACGCAAAACCTCTTCCAGCAGATATTGCCCCACACCGCGACGTCGGGTGACTTCCCGCACGCGCAGGGAATCCAGTGCTCCCTCGGTGCCGCTTAAGGTTACCCGTACGGCAGCGAGCAGGCGCTCGTTAAAACGCGCGGCGTAGATACGGTGGTTATAGTCAACCTGTAAAGAGGAAGGGGAATACTCCGGCCAGATCTTTTGCAGGTCAATCCGGTCCTGGTCGCTAAAGTTTTCTAATCGAATGATGGTCAGCTTCATGGGTAACCCGTGTAAATCACAAAAGTGGAACCAGTGTAGCGAAATAATTTAATCGGAGGCTTTCTCTTTTTTATTTCTTTTGGCAGGTGATTAATTTTTTTTCAGCAATAATTACAAAGTTAAAACATTAGAGAATGAAAAATGTTCAGCATAATCCCCTGAATGGTAGTGAATTATTCCGCCCTTTGTACCGTTATTTTATGCTGACAACGGCGCTTTTTTCTGTTTATCTATCAATAAATTCAGAATATTATCTGTTCTTAATCGACTGAAAAATAGGGATTTTAATCGCTATTATCACAAAATACTGCGCTAAACCCTTAATCAGACAGGCAAAAACAGTGCAGTATAAAAAAAGAACAGTCTGATTTGTTAACACATAAAAACAAAGCAACACAACATTACGAGTGGGGATTTTGAATAATGAAACGGAATGCGAAAACTATCATCGCAGGGATGATTGCACTGGCAATATCACACACCGCTTTAGCCGACGATATTAAAGTTGCCGTTGTCGGCGCGATGTCCGGCCCGGTTGCCCAGTGGGGCGATATGGAATTTAACGGCGCGCGTCAGGCAATCAAAGACATCAATGCCAAAGGGGGAATTAAAGGCGATAAGCTGGTTGGCGTGGAATATGACGACGCCTGCGACCCGAAACAGGCCGTTGCGGTCGCCAACAAAATCGTTAACGACGGCATTAAATACGTTATTGGTCATCTGTGTTCTTCTTCTACCCAACCTGCGTCAGATATCTATGAAGACGAAGGTATTCTGATGATCTCGCCGGGAGCGACCAATCCGGAGCTGACCCAACGCGGTTATCAACACATCATGCGTACTGCCGGGCTGGACTCTTCCCAGGGGCCAACGGCGGCAAAATACATTCTTGAGACGGTGAAGCCCCAGCGCATCGCCATCATTCACGACAAACAACAGTATGGCGAAGGGCTGGCACGTTCGGTGCAGGACAGTCTGAAAGCGGCTAATGCCAACGTCGTTTTCTTCGACGGCATTACCGCTGGCGAGAAAGATTTCTCTGCGCTGATTGCCCGCCTGAAAAAAGAAAACATCGACTTCGTTTACTACGGCGGTTACTACCCGGAAATGGGGCAGATGCTGCGTCAGGCCCGTTCCGTCGGCCTGAAAACTCAGTTTATGGGGCCGGAAGGTGTGGGTAATGCGTCGCTGTCGAATATTGCCGGTGATGCCGCTGAAGGCATGTTGGTCACCATGCCAAAACGCTATGACCAGGATCCGGCAAACCAGGGCATCGTTGATGCGCTGAAAGCAGACAAGAAAGATCCATCCGGGCCATATGTCTGGATCACCTACGCGGCGGTGCAATCTCTGGCAACTGCCCTTGAGCGTATCGGCAGCGATGAGCCGCTGGCGCTGGTGAAAGATTTAAAAGCTAACGGTGCAAACACCGTGATTGGGCCGCTGAACTGGGATGAAAAAGGCGATCTTAAGGGATTTGATTTTGGTGTCTTCCAGTGGCACGCCGACGGTTCATCCACGGCAGCCAAGTGATCATCCCACCGCCCGTAAAATGCGGGCGGGTTTAGAAAGGTTACCTTATGTCTGAGCAGTTTTTATATTTCTTGCAGCAGATGTTTAACGGCGTCACGCTGGGCAGTACTTACGCGCTGATTGCCATCGGCTACACAATGGTTTACGGCATTATCGGCATGATCAACTTCGCCCACGGCGAGGTTTATATGATTGGCAGCTACGTCTCATTTATGATCATCGCCGCGCTGATGATGATGGGCATTGATACCGGCTGGCTGCTGGTGGCGGCGGGATTCGTCGGCGCAATCATCATTGCTAGCGCCTACGGCTGGAGTATCGAACGGGTGGCCTATCGCCCGGTGCGCAACTCTAAGCGCCTGATTGCGCTCATCTCTGCAATCGGTATGTCCATCTTCCTGCAAAACTACGTCAGCCTGACCGAAGGTTCGCGCGACGTGGCGCTGCCCAGCCTGTTTAACGGGCAGTGGGTGGTGGGCCATAGCGAAAACTTCTCTGCCTCTATTACTACCATGCAGGCGGTTATCTGGATTGTCACCTTCCTCGCCATGCTGGCGCTGACGATTTTCATTCGCTATTCCCGCATGGGTCGCGCGTGTCGTGCCTGCGCGGAAGATCTGAAAATGGCGAGTCTGCTTGGCATTAACACCGACCGGGTGATTGCGCTGACCTTTGTGATTGGCGCGGCAATGGCGGCGGTGGCGGGTGTGCTGCTCGGTCAGTTCTACGGCGTAATTAACCCCTACATCGGCTTTATGGCCGGGATGAAAGCCTTTACTGCTGCGGTGCTCGGTGGGATTGGCAGTATTCCGGGGGCGATGATTGGCGGGCTGATTCTGGGGATTGCGGAGGCGCTCTCTTCTGCCTATCTGAGTACGGAATATAAAGATGTAGTCTCATTCGCCCTGCTGATTCTGGTGTTGCTGGTGATGCCGACCGGTATTCTGGGTCGCCCGGAGGTAGAGAAAGTATGAAACCGATGCATATTGCAATGGCGCTGCTTTCTGCCGCGATGTTCTTTATCCTCGCTGGCGTCTTTATGGGCGTGCAGCTGGAGCTGGACGGCACCAAACTGGTGGTCGACACGGCTTCGGATGTCCGTTGGGAGTGGGTGTTTATCGGCACGGCGGTGGTCTTTTTCTTCCAGCTTTTGCGACCTGCTTTCCAGAAAGGGCTAAAAAGCGTTTCCGGACCGAAGTTTATCCTGCCAGCGATTGATGGCTCCACGGTGAAGCAAAAGCTGTTCCTCGTGGCGCTGCTGGTGCTTGCGGTTGCGTGGCCGTTTATGGTCTCGCGAGGGACGGTGGATATCGCCACCCTGACCATGATCTACATTATCCTCGGCCTCGGGCTGAACGTGGTGGTGGGGCTTTCTGGTCTGCTGGTGCTGGGGTACGGCGGCTTTTACGCCATCGGCGCCTACACCTTTGCACTGCTCAATCACTATTACGGTCTTGGGTTCTGGACCTGTCTGCCGATTGCCGGGTTAATGGCAGCGGCGGCGGGCTTCCTGCTCGGCTTCCCAGTGTTGCGTTTACGTGGCGACTATCTGGCGATCGTTACCCTCGGTTTCGGCGAAATTGTGCGCATATTGCTGCTCAATAACACTGAAATCACCGGTGGCCCGAACGGAATTAGTCAGATCCCGAAACCGACTTTCTTCGGCCTCGAGTTCAGCCGTACCGCCCGCGAAGGCGGCTGGGACACGTTCAGTAATTTCTTTGGCCTGAAATACGATCCCTCCGATCGCGTCATTTTCCTCTACCTGGTAGCGTTGCTTTTGGTGGTGTTTTCTTTATTCGTCATTAACCGCTTACTGCGGATGCCGCTGGGCCGCGCGTGGGAAGCGTTGCGTGAAGACGAGATCGCCTGCCGTTCGCTGGGCTTAAGCCCGCGTCGTATCAAGCTGACCGCCTTTACCATCAGCGCCGCGTTTGCCGGTTTTGCCGGAACGCTGTTCGCGGCGCGTCAGGGCTTTGTCAGCCCGGAATCCTTCACCTTTGCCGAATCGGCGTTTGTGCTGGCGATAGTGGTGCTCGGCGGTATGGGCTCGCAATTTGCAGTGATTCTGGCGGCAGTTCTGCTGGTGGTGTCGCGCGAGTTGATGCGTGATTTCAACGAATACAGCATGTTAATGCTCGGTGGTTTGATGGTGCTGATGATGATCTGGCGTCCGCAGGGCTTGCTGCCCATGACGCGCCCGCAACTGAAGCTGAAAAACGGCGCAGCGAAAGGAGAGCAGGCATGAGTCAGCCATTATTATCTGTTAACGGCCTGATGATGCGCTTCGGCGGCCTGCTGGCGGTGAACAACGTCAATCTTGAACTGTACCCGCAGGAGATCGTCTCGTTAATCGGCCCTAACGGTGCCGGAAAAACCACGGTCTTCAACTGCCTGACCGGATTCTACAAACCCACTGGCGGCACCATTTTACTGCGCGATCAGCATCTTGAAGGTTTACCGGGGCAGCAAATTGCCCGCATGGGCGTGGTGCGCACCTTCCAGCATGTGCGTCTGTTCCGTGAAATGACGGTAATTGAAAACCTGCTGGTGGCGCAGCATCAGCAACTGAAAACCGGGCTGTTCTCTGGCCTGTTGAAAACGCCGTCTTTCCGTCGCGCCCAGAGCGAAGCGCTCGACCGCGCCGCGACCTGGCTTGAGCGTATTGGTTTGCTGGAACATGCCAACCGTCAGGCGAGTAACCTGGCCTATGGTGACCAGCGCCGTCTGGAGATTGCCCGCTGTATGGTGACGCAGCCGGAGATTTTAATGCTCGACGAACCGGCAGCAGGTCTTAACCCGAAAGAGACGAAAGAGCTGGATGAGCTGATTGCCGAACTGCGTAACCATCACAACACCACTATCTTGTTGATTGAACATGATATGAAGCTGGTGATGGGGATTTCAGACAGAATTTACGTGGTCAATCAGGGGACGCCGCTGGCAAACGGTACACCGGAGCAGATCCGTAATAACCCGGACGTGATCCGTGCCTATTTAGGTGAGGCATAAGATGGAAAAAGTCATGTTGTCCTTTGACAAAGTCAGCGCCCACTACGGCAAAATCCAGGCGCTGCATGAGGTGAGCCTGCATATCAATCAGGGCGAGATTGTCACCCTTATTGGCGCGAACGGGGCGGGGAAAACCACCTTGCTCGGCACATTATGCGGCGACCCGCGCGCCACCAGTGGGCGAATTGTGTTTGATGATAAAGACATTACCGACTGGCAGACGGCGAAAATCATGCGCGAAGCGGTAGCGATTGTTCCGGAAGGGCGTCGCGTCTTCTCGCGGATGACGGTGGAAGAGAACCTGGCGATGGGCGGCTTTTTTGCTGAACGCGACCAGTTCCAGGAGCGCATAAAGTGGGTCTATGAACTTTTTCCGCGTCTGCATGAGCGCCGTGTTCAGCGGGCGGGCACCATGTCCGGCGGTGAACAGCAGATGCTGGCGATTGGTCGCGCGCTGATGAGCAACCCGCGTTTGTTGTTGCTTGATGAGCCATCGCTCGGTCTTGCGCCGATTATCATCCAGCAAATTTTCGACACCATCGAGCAGCTGCGCGAGCAGGGGATGACTATCTTCCTTGTCGAGCAGAACGCCAACCAGGCGCTGAAGCTTGCTGATCGGGGCTACGTGCTGGAAAACGGCCATGTGGTGCTCTCCGATACCGGCGATGCGCTACTGGCGAACGAAGCGGTGAGAAGTGCGTATTTAGGCGGGTAAATTATCAATAACCCGGCTGCTAAGTTCTGCCGGGTTCTTCGTCCGTTTACAGACTTGTTTCGACTGACCGGGAGGATTAAAACCAGACCACTTATTTGCCACGGAAAGGTTCCCTCCCATGCATTATGCCGTTGTCGTCATGCTTGAACTGCTTTGCTGTATTCACGCGTATCGCTCCGGACAAGAGCGGTATTGGATTTTTATCATCTTCTGTTTTCCGGTGATTGGTTGCGTGGCGTATTTTGTCATGGTGATGCTGCCAGAAACGGGCGCTGACCGTCACGGACGTACTTTGCTGATGCGTCTGCAGGACAAAATCAGCCCGGAACGCCACCTGCACAAATTAACCGAAGAGCTGGCGATTGCGAAGACCAATCAAAACCATTATGCGTTGGCTAATGAACTGGCGCGCCTTGGGCGTTATCACGAAGCCGTTCCCCATTATCAGCAGGCGTTAAGCGGGATATTCGTCCATGAAGCGGCAATGATGTTGAGCCTGGCGCAGGCACAATTTGCCATCCAGGAGTTCGCCGCCTGTCAGCAGACGCTGGAAGATGTGATGCGTTATAACCCTGATTTTCAGTCGGCAGACGGGCACTTGTTATTCGCCAGAACCTTAGCCGCTCAGGAAAAATACGCTGATGCGGAAAGTGAGTTTGACGTGTTGGTTTCTTATTACCCTGGCCCGCAGGCGCGTATTTACTATGCGGAAATGCTGGCGAAAATGAGTCGGTTACGTGAAGCCAACGAGCAGTATGTTGCTGTAGTTGATACGGCTAAACGCTCAAGACCTCATTATAGAAAACACCACCGGGAATGGATTAAGACCGCCAATGAACGGTTGAAGCAGAGTGTGGTGCGATGAAAATCTTCTTTGCCGTTAGACCAGTGTAGCGGCAATCTATTGTTAAAATTGAAAAATGTACTTCTCAACGGGCAGCAAAACTGGATGCAGAATTTGCTGCCATTTTTGCTCTTCATGGTAAGGCGTTCTGGCGATTAGCTGGTCGTTAATCGCCTCTTTTCAGTGCATTCTCGGGATATCCGTGCCCCATCTCCCATTTTCCCTCACCCACGCCGTCACCGCCTTGTCATCTTTCTGACACCTTACTATCTTAAAAATGTAACAAAAGAGTTGTTTTTCTGTAATTCGAGCATGTCATGTTACCCCGCGAGCATAAAACGCGTGAATTCGCGCATTCGGTACAACAAGAGAGATAAACGATGAAACCGTTACATTATACAGCTTCAGCACTGGCGCTCGGACTGGCGTTAATGGGCAATTCGCAGGCAGTGACAACTATTCCGTTCTGGCATTCTATGGAAGGGGAACTGGGTAAAGAGGTTGATTCTCTGGCTCAACGTTTTAACGCTGAAAACCCGGATTACAAAATTGTACCGACCTATAAAGGCAACTACGAACAGAATTTAAGCGCGGGGATTGCCGCATTCCGTACCGGTAACGCGCCGGCTATTTTGCAGGTTTATGAAGTTGGCACCGCCACCATGATGGCGTCGAAAGCCATTAAACCGGTATATGACGTGTTTAAAGAGGCGGGGATTCAATTCGATGAGTCGCAGTTTGTGCCGACGGTTTCTGGTTACTACTCCGACAGCAAAACGGGCCACTTACTCTCCCAGCCGTTCAACAGCTCGACTCCCGTTCTCTATTACAACAAAGACGCCTTCAAGAAAGCGGGGCTAGACCCGGAACAGCCGCCGAAAACCTGGCAGGATCTGGCTGACTATGCCGCGAAACTGAAAGCGTCCGGCATGAAGTGCGGCTACGCCAGCGGCTGGCAGGGCTGGATCCAACTGGAAAACTTTAGCGCCTGGAACGGTCTGCCGTTTGCCAGCAAAAACAACGGCTTTGACGGCACGGACGCGGTGCTGGAGTTCAACAAGCCGGAGCAGGTGAAACACATTGCCATGCTCGAGGAGATGAACAAGAAGGGCGACTTCAGCTACGTCGGTCGTAAGGATGAATCCACCGAGAAGTTCTATAACGGTGATTGTGCGATGACCACCGCCTCTTCCGGTTCGCTTGCCAACATTCGCGAGTACGCAAAATTCAACTACGGCGTAGGCATGATGCCTTACGACGCTGACGCGAAAGATGCGCCACAAAACGCCATTATCGGCGGGGCCAGCCTGTGGGTGATGCAGGGCAAAGATAAAGAAACGTATACCGGCGTGGCGAAGTTCCTCGACTTCCTTGCGAAGCCAGAAAACGCTGCCGAGTGGCATCAGAAAACCGGTTATCTGCCAATCACCAAAGCGGCGTATGACCTGACGCGTGAGCAGGGCTTTTACGAGAAAAACCCCGGGGCGGATACCGCGACGCGTCAGATGCTGAACAAGCCGCCGTTGCCGTTCACCAAAGGGCTGCGTCTGGGCAACATGCCGCAGATCCGCGTGATTGTGGATGAAGAGCTGGAGAGCGTGTGGACCGGTAAGAAGACGCCACAGCAGGCGCTGGATACCGCCGTTGAGCGTGGGAATCAGTTGCTGCGCCGCTTTGAGAAATCGACGAAGTCTTAACCAGTGAAATGTCGGGTGCGCTTCGCTTATCCGACCTGCCATCGTGTGTAGGCAGAATAAGCGAAGCGTATCCGGCACAGTTCAGGAATTAACCGTAATGTCATCATCCCGTCCGGTGTTTCGCTCGCGCTGGCTGCCTTATTTGCTGGTCGCGCCGCAGCTCATCATCACCGTTATCTTTTTTATCTGGCCTGCGGGCGAAGCGTTGTGGTACTCGCTACAAAGCGTCGATCCGTTTGGTTTCTCCAGCCAGTTTGTCGGCCTGGATAACTTCGTCACGCTGTTCCATGACAGCTACTATCTCGACTCCTTCTGGACGACGATAAAATTCAGTACCTTTGTCACCGTCAGCGGTTTGCTGGTGTCGCTGTTCTTCGCGGCGCTGGTGGAGTACATCGTGCGCGGCAGCCGTTTCTATCAAACCTTAATGCTGCTGCCGTATGCCGTGGCTCCCGCCGTTGCCGCCGTATTGTGGATCTTCCTGTTTAACCCCGGTCGCGGGCTGATCACTCATTTTCTCGCAGAGTTCGGCTACGACTGGAACCACGCGCAAAACAGCGGTCAGGCGATGTTTCTGGTGGTGTTTGCCTCGGTGTGGAAGCAAATCAGCTACAACTTCCTGTTCTTCTATGCCGCGCTGCAATCCATTCCCCGTTCGTTGATTGAAGCCGCAGCTATTGACGGCGCAGGGCCGATTCGCCGCTTCTTTAAGATTGCGCTGCCGCTTATTGCTCCAGTGAGTTTCTTCCTGCTGGTGGTGAACCTGGTGTATGCCTTCTTCGACACCTTCCCGGTGATCGACGCCGCCACGTCCGGCGGGCCGGTTCAGGCTACCACGACGCTGATTTATAAGATCTACCGCGAAGGCTTTACCGGACTGGATCTGGCTTCGTCTGCCGCGCAGTCGGTAGTGTTGATGTTCCTCGTCATCGTGCTGACGGTGGTGCAGTTCCGCTATGTTGAAAGCAAGGTGCGTTACCAATGATTGAGAACCGTCCGTGGCTGACAATATTCAGCCATACCATGCTGATCCTCGGGATCGCGGTGATCCTCTTCCCACTATACGTGGCGTTTGTCGCGGCGACGCTGGATAAACAAGAAGTCTATGCCGCGCCGATGACGCTAATCCCCGGCACGCATCTGCTGGAAAACATCCACAACATCTGGGTGAACGGGGTAGGCACGAATAGCGCGCCGTTCTGGCGGATGTTGCTTAACAGCTTTGTGATGGCGTTCAGTATTACGCTCGGCAAAATTACCGTCTCGATGCTCTCGGCATTTGCCATTGTCTGGTTTCGTTTTCCGCTACGTAACCTCTTCTTCTGGATGATTTTTATCACTCTGATGTTGCCGGTTGAAGTGCGTATCTTCCCGACGGTGGAAGTCATCGCCAACCTGAAGATGCTCGACAGCTACGCCGGTTTAACGCTGCCGCTGATGGCCTCGGCGACCGCCACGTTTCTTTTCCGCCAGTTCTTTATGACGCTGCCGGATGAACTGGTGGAAGCGGCGCGGATCGACGGCGCGTCGCCAATGCGTTTCTTTTGCGACATCGTTTTTCCGCTGTCAAAAACCAATCTGGCGGCGCTGTTTGTGATCACCTTTATTTACGGCTGGAACCAGTATTTGTGGCCGTTGTTGATTATTACCGACGTTGATCTCGGCACCACCGTGGCAGGGATTAAAGGGATGATCGCCACTGGCGAAGGCACCACGGAATGGAACTCGGTGATGGCGGCGATGTTGTTAACCCTGATCCCACCAGTAGTGATTGTTTTAGTGATGCAGCGTGCCTTTGTGCGCGGCCTGGTCGATAGTGAGAAATAAGATGGCAGGACTGAAATTACAGGCAGTAACCAAAAGCTGGGATGGCAAAACCCAGGTCATTAAACCGCTGACCCTTGATGTGGCGGATGGCGAATTTATCGTGATGGTCGGGCCGTCTGGCTGCGGGAAATCGACGTTATTGCGAATGGTGGCCGGACTGGAGCGGGTAACGACGGGCGATATCTGGATCGACCGCAAGCGTGTCACTGAAATGGAGCCGAAAGATCGCGGAATTGCGATGGTATTCCAGAACTACGCGCTCTATCCGCATATGAGCGTTGAGGAGAACATGGCGTGGGGGCTGAAAATCCGCGGCATGGGCAAGCAGCAAATTGCCGAGCGCGTTAAAGAAGCGGCGCGTATTCTGGAACTGGACGGCCTGCTCAAACGTCGCCCGCGCGAGCTTTCCGGCGGTCAGCGTCAGCGTGTGGCGATGGGGCGTGCGATTGTGCGTGAGCCGGCAGTGTTCCTGTTTGATGAGCCGCTCTCTAACCTCGATGCCAAGCTGCGCGTGCAGATGCGGCTTGAGCTACAACAACTGCACCGTCGCCTGAAAACAACTTCACTCTACGTTACCCACGATCAGGTTGAAGCGATGACCCTCGCCCAGCGAGTGATGGTAATGAACGGCGGCGTTGCCGAACAGATTGGCACACCGGTTGAAGTGTACGAAAAGCCCGCCAGCCTGTTTGTGGCGAGCTTTATCGGCAGTCCGGCGATGAACCTGCTGGCTGGCCGCGTGAATAACGAAGGCACGCATTTCGAACTGGACGGCGGTATTGTGCTGCCGCTAAACGGTGGCTACCGTCAGTATGCCGGGCGTAAAATGACACTCGGTATCCGCCCGGAGCATATTGCGCTAAGTTCGCAGGCAGAAGGCGGCGTGCCACTGGTGATGGACACGCTGGAGATCCTCGGCGCTGATAATCTGGCACACGGACGCTGGGGCGAGCAGAAGTTGGTGGTGCGACTGGCGCATCAGGAGCGCCCGACGGCAGGCAGCACGCTGTGGCTGCATCTGCCGGAAAATCAGCTGCATCTTTTTGATGGTGAAACAGGACAACGAGTATGAGTAACTGGCCTTATCCCCGCATCGTCGCTCATCGTGGCGGCGGTAAGTTGGCCCCGGAAAACACCCTGGCGGCAATCGACGTAGGGGCAAAATACGGTCATAAGATGATCGAATTTGACGCGAAGTTATCGAAAGATGGCGAGATCTTTCTGCTCCATGATGACAACCTCGAACGTACCAGCAACGGCTGGGGCGTCGCGGGCGAGCTGAACTGGCAGGATTTACTGCGCGTGGATGCAGGCAGTTGGTACAGCAAAGCGTTTAAAGGTGAGCCGCTGCCGTTGCTTTCGCAGGTGGCGGAACGCTGTCGCGAACATGGGATGATGGCGAATATCGAAATCAAACCCACCACTGGCACCGGGCCATTAACGGGCAAAATGGTGGCGCTGGCGGCACGCGAACTGTGGGCAGGTATGACGCCGCCGCTGCTGTCATCGTTTGAGATTGATGCTTTAGAAGCTGCGCAACAGGCTGCACCGGAACTGCCGCGTGGTTTGTTGCTTGATGAGTGGCGCGACGACTGGCGCGAACTGACCACGCGGCTGGGCTGCGTCTCTATTCATCTCAATCATAAGTTGCTCGATAAAGCGCGAGTGATGCAGTTGAAAGACGCCGGACTGCGGATTCTGGTGTATACCGTCAACAAACCCCAGCGCGCGGCAGAGTTGCTGCGCTGGGGCGTGGATTGCATCTGTACCGATGCGATTGATGTGATTGGTCCGAACTTTACGGCCCAATAGTTTTCAACGGAATGTCAGGCTGCGACGTGCTGGGCGGATTCAGCATGTCGCCGTTTTTCCTCTCTTGCAGCATATGCTGCTGATTTAGCGAACTATCCGGATTATGGTTACTGTTTAACATCCCGCCGTTGGTGTTGGGCAGCATTTGCTGCCGGGCAGGATTTAGCTCCCCCGGCTGCGACTGCAATACCCGTTGCGAGTTACTGTTAATCTGATTTTCTAAATGCTGCTGTTGTAATTGCGTCTGAGTTTTCAGTTGCTGATTCAGCATCCCTTTTTGCTGGATTTGCTGCGTTTGCATTTGAGTTTGCATCCGCTGCTGGCTGGGGATTTGATATCCCGGCTGGTTGGGGTTGTTCAGAGTATTAATGGGCTGTGCAAAGCCGACAAACGGCAGGAGTGCCGTCAAAAGCAGAAGTCGTTTCATCGCGTATCCTCCTCTGAAGATATCCTTTAAGTTTACTCGCTTCCCGGCAAAACGATGATTAATTCAGAGTTATATACCAGGCTTAGCTGGGGTTGCCCCACACATAACTGGAGAATAACGATGATAAAACCGACGTTTTTACGCCGGGCGGCGATTGCAGCTTTGCTTTCAGGATGTTGTTTTAGTGCGGCAGCCGCGCCACCTGTTTCTTATGGTGTGGAGGAAGATGTCTTCCATCCGGTACGCGCAAAGCAGGGGATGGTGGCGTCTGTAGATGCTACTGCCACTCAGGTGGGGGTGGATATCCTCAAGGAGGGCGGGAATGCCGTTGATGCCGCCGTGGCGGTGGGCTACGCGCTGGCGGTAACGCATCCGCAGGCAGGGAATCTGGGCGGCGGTGGTTTTATGTTAATCCGCTCGAAAAATGGCAATACCACGGCTATCGATTTCCGCGAAATGGCGCCGGCCAAAGCGACCCGCGATATGTTCCTTGATGATCAGGGCAACCCGGACAGCAAAAAATCACTCACTTCGCATCTGGCTTCCGGCACGCCCGGTACGGTAGCAGGTTTCTCGCTGGCGTTGGATAAATACGGCACCATGCCGCTGAACAAAGTGGTGCAGCCAGCGTTTAAACTGGCACGCGATGGTTTTATCGTTAACGATGCGCTGGCAGACGATCTCAAAACCTACGGTAGCGAAGTGTTGCCGAATCACGAAAACAGTAAAGCTATCTTCTGGAAAGAGGGCGAGCCGCTGAAAAAGGGCGACAAACTGGTGCAGGCGAATCTGGCAAAGAGCCTGGAGATGATTGCCGAAAACGGCCCGGATGAATTCTACAAAGGCACGATAGCGGAGCAGATTGCCCAGGAGATGCAGAAAAACGGCGGCTTGATCACTAAAGAAGATTTAGCAGCGTATAAAGCGGTCGAACGCACGCCGATAAGCGGCGATTATCGCGGGTATCAGGTTTACTCCATGCCACCGCCATCTTCCGGCGGTATTCATATCGTACAAATCCTCAATATTCTGGAAAACTTCGATATGCAGAAATACGGCTTTGGCAGCGCCGATGCGATGCAAATCATGGCAGAAGCTGAGAAATACGCCTACGCCGACCGCTCGGAATATCTTGGCGACCCGGATTTTGTCAAAGTCCCGTGGCAGGCGCTGACCAATAAAGCCTATGCCAAATCCATTGCCGAGAAAATCGATATCAATAAAGCGAAGCCATCCAGCGAAATTCGCCCTGGCAAACTTGCGCCTTATGAGAGTAATCAAACTACCCATTACTCAGTGGTGGATAAAGACGGTAACGCGGTAGGGGTGACCTATACGCTGAACACCACCTTCGGTACGGGTATTGTCGCGGGCGAGAGCGGTATTCTGCTCAATAACCAGATGGATGATTTCTCCGCCAAACCAGGCGTGCCGAACGTTTATGGGCTGGTGGGCGGTGATGCCAACGCCGTCGGGCCGAACAAACGCCCGCTGTCGTCGATGTCGCCGACTATTGTGGTGAAAGACGGTAAAACCTGGCTGGTCACCGGAAGCCCTGGTGGTAGCCGGATTATCACCACCGTGCTGCAAATGGTAGTGAACAGCATCGATTATGGCATGAACATCGCCGAAGCGACCAATGCGCCGCGTTTCCACCATCAGTGGTTGCCGGACGAGCTGCGTGTCGAGAAAGGATTTAGCCCGGATACGATCAAGCTGCTGGAAGCAAAAGGTCAGAAAGTGGCGCTGAAAGAGGCGATGGGCAGCACGCAAAGCATTATGGTTGGGCCTGACGGTGAGTTGTACGGCGCATCCGACCCGCGCTCGGTGGATGATTTAACGGCGGGGTATTAATATCTTAAGCCCTCTCCCGGTAGGTGAGGGCTTAAATGACAAACTTAGATTGCAAATTTTCTATTTCACCCGCGCCATATAATACGCATCAACATATTCACCATTACGCAATGCGTACTTCTTGCCGGTCCCTTCAATCTCAAAGCCGAATTTTTTATAGACCTTAATTGCTGGCGCGTTATCGACGAACACCGTTAGCTCGATACGATCTACCCGCAACCAGTTGTCGCACATTTCAATCATCTCTCGTATCAGGGCGCTGGCGACACCGCGATTCTTCCAGCGGGCGTCGACACAGATACCAAAATCGGCAACATGACTGCGGCGTGGGCGTTGTTGCACGTCAATGGTGAGATGGCCCACGACGTCTCCATCAATACAGGCGACGAGTTGCTTGATGCTGGGGCGATCGGCGAGTCGTTCCAGCCACATATGTTCTGAAGGATGAGGCACCTGTAGTGTGTTGTAATACACCTCCGGCTGGGCGTGGATATGCCGAATGGCCTCATAATCGCGCGTTTCTGCGTGGCGTATTACTATCTCACTCATTCCTCTGTCCTCTTTAGGGTAAATGTCCCTTTCAACATCATTGACTTTCAAATACGAGTCAAATGGATTTTTTTGCAAAAAGTGTTGGACAAGTGCGAATGAGAATGATTATTATTGTCTCGCATTCAGGAAGACCCTCGCGGAGAACCTGAAAGCACGACATTGCTCACATTGCTTCCAGTATTACTTAGCCAGCCGGGTGCTGGCTTTTTTTTTGCTTTCGTACTGGTTTGTTTGCCATTTTGTCCACGGGAAGTGTTCCTCGTGTTGAGACAAATGCAAAATTGCCTGATGCGCTACGCTTATCAGGTCTACAAAACGATGCCATTTTGTGTAGGCAGGGTAAGGCGTTCACGCCGCATCCGGCATGAATAAAGTGCACTTTGCCAACAATCTGACGTACTGAAGCCCAGGCATAGGAACCACGTCCGCTTTGCGCTAAGGTGTAAATAACCACCTTAAAAAGGACGAAATCATGGTCATCAACTGCGCCTTTATTGGCTTCGGCAAAAGCACCACCCGTTACCATCTGCCGTATGTACTTAACCGCAAGGATAGCTGGCATGTCGCGCATATTTTTCGCCGCCATGCGAAGCCGGAAGAACAGGCCCCCATTTATTCCCATATTCATTTCACCAGCGATCTCGACGAAGTGTTAAACGATCCCGATGTTAAGCTGGTTGTCGTCTGCACCCACGCGGACAGCCACTTCGAGTACGCGAAGCGCGCGCTGGAAGCCGGGAAAAATGTACTGGTCGAAAAACCGTTCACCCCGACGCTTGCGCAGGCGAAAGAGCTGTTTGCGCTGGCGAAAAGCAAAGGGCTGACCGTCACGCCGTATCAGAATCGTCGCTTTGACTCCTGCTTCCTGACGGCAAAAAAAGCGATTGAAAGCGGCAAGCTGGGAGAGATTGTCGAAGTGGAAAGCCATTTTGACTATTACCGCCCGGTGGCAGAAACCAAACCTGGACTGCCGCAGGATGGCGCGTTCTATGGGCTTGGTGTGCATACCCTGGACCAGGTTATCTCGCTGTTTGGTCGCCCGGATCACGTCGCTTATGACATCCGCAGCCTGCGTAATAAAGCCAATCCTGATGACACCTTTGAAGCGCAGCTGTTTTATGGCGACCTGAAAGCGATCGTTAAAACCAGTCATCTGGTGAAAATCGATTATCCGAAATTTATCGTTCACGGTAAGAAAGGTACATTTATTAAATACGGCATCGACCAGCAGGAAACCAGCCTGAAGGCTAATATTATGCCGGGCGAACCTGGATTTGCGGCGGATGATTCGGTCGGTGTGCTGGAGTATGTCAATGACGAGGGCGTGACGGTCAGAGAAGAGATGAAGCCGGAGATGGGCGATTATGGGCGCGTTTATGATGCGTTGTACCAAACCATCACCAGCGGGGTGCCAAATTACGTCAAGGAATCTGAAGTTCTTACTAATCTGGAAATCCTTGAACGCGGTTTTGAACAAGCCTCTCCCTCCACAGTGACTCTCGCGAAGTAAGTTTGATGGCCCCTCGAATAGTTCAATTTTTTTGAACAGAGGGGTCAATTTTCACCCTCTATCATCCCAGGCAGATCGGGTCCACACTAAGCCCATCGAAATCATTCAGGGGGCGAATACAAATGATCTACTTACGCAAAGCAAATGAACGCGGTCATGCTAATCATGGCTGGCTGGACTCCTGGCATACTTTCTCTTTTGCCAACTATTACGATCCGAACTTTATGGGCTTCTCCGCGCTGCGCGTGATTAACGACGACGTGATTGAAGCAGGGCAGGGCTTCGGCACTCACCCGCATAAAGATATGGAAATTTTGACCTACGTGCTGGAAGGTACTGTTGAGCACCAGGACAGCATGGGCAATAAAGAACAGGTTCCGGCGGGCGAGTTCCAGATTATGAGTGCGGGTACGGGTATTCGTCACTCAGAGTACAACCCAAGCAGCACCGAGCGTCTGCATCTGTATCAGATCTGGATCATGCCTGAAGAAAACGGTATTACGCCGCGTTATGAACAGCGTCGCTTCGATGCCGTACAGGGCAAACAGCTGGTGCTCTCGCCGGATGCGCGTGACGGTTCGCTGAAAGTGTATCAGGATATGGAACTGTACCGCTGGGCGCTGGTAAAAGATGAGCAGTCGATACATCAGATTGCCGCTGAACGCCGCGTCTGGATCCAGGTGGTGAAAGGTAATGTCACTATTAACGGCGTAAAAGCCTCGACCAGCGATGGTCTGGCGATTTGGGATGAGCGGGCGATTTCCGTCCACGCTGATAGCGACAGTGAAATCCTGCTGTTCGATTTACCGCCAGTCTAAATTTATCTCACAAACCTTCCTGAGGAATCAGGAAGGTTGTGATGCGTCCGTGGTAAACTAAAGGAATCTATCCCTTTTGTACCTTTCAGGACGATGAAAAAGAAAAGACCCGTACTTCAGGATGTGGCTGACCGTGTAGGCGTGACCAAAATGACGGTCAGCCGCTTTTTGCGTAACCCGGAGCAAGTTTCCGTCGCTCTACGTGGCAAGATTGCCGCCGCTCTTGATGAACTGGGTTATATTCCCAATCGCGCGCCCGATATCCTCTCTAACGCCACCAGCCGGGCGATTGGCGTCCTGTTACCTTCTCTCACCAACCAGGTTTTTGCGGAAGTATTACGCGGAATCGAAAGCGTCACCGACGCGCACGGTTATCAAACCATGCTGGCGCACTACGGTTATAAACCGGAAATGGAGCAAGAACGCCTTGAATCGATGCTCTCCTGGAATATCGATGGCCTGATCCTTACCGAACGCACCCACACGCCACGCACCTTAAAGATGATTGAAGTGGCGGGTATTCCGGTGGTGGAGCTGATGGACAGCCAGTCGCCGTGCCTCGATATCGCTGTCGGTTTTAATAACTTTGAAGCGGCACGCCAGATGACTGCTGCCATTATTGCTCGCGGGCATCGCCACATTGCTTATCTCGGCGCACGTCTCGACGAACGTACTATCATCAAACAGAAGGGATATGAGCAGGCGATGCTGGATGCAGGCCTGGTGCCATATAGCGTGATGGTTGAACAATCTTCTTCTTACTCTTCCGGTATTGAACTGATTCGTCAGGCGCGGCGGGAATATCCGCAGTTGGATGGCGTGTTCTGTACCAACGATGACCTGGCGGTCGGCGCGGCGTTTGAATGTCAGCGTCTGGGGTTGAAAGTTCCTGACGATATGGCGATTGCCGGTTTCCACGGTCATGACATCGGCCAGGTGATGGAGCCACGACTGGCAAGTGTGCTGACGCCGCGTGAGCGGATGGGCAGCATTGGCGCTGAACGCCTGCTGGCGCGTATTCGTGGCGAAGCGGTGACGCCGAAAATGTTAGATTTAGGTTTCACCTTGTCACCGGGTGGATCTATTTAAGCCTACAAATTTGAAGTAGCTCACACTTATACACTTAAGGCACGGATGGATATTGCTTCTGTTTTTGTCCGGCTGGAGAATGTTACCGATAACAGTTACCCGTAACATTCTTAATTCTTGTACTGTGGGGGCACCACTTTGAGCACGACTAATCATGATCACCACATTTACGTCTTAATGGGCGTATCGGGCAGCGGCAAATCTGCGGTCGCCAGTGAAGTGGCGCATCAACTTCATGCCGCGTTTCTTGATGGCGATTTCCTCCATCCGCGCCGCAATATCGAAAAAATGGCGTCTGGTGAACCGCTGAATGACGACGATCGCAAACCGTGGTTGCAGGCGCTGAACGACGCCGCGTTTGCCATGCAGCGTACCAATAAAGTGTCGCTGATCGTATGTTCTGCACTGAAAAAACACTATCGCGACCTGCTGCGTGAAGGTAATCCGAATCTCTCTTTCATCTACCTGAAAGGCGATTTTGATGTGATTGAAAGCCGCCTGAAAGCGCGCAAAGGCCATTTCTTTAAAACCCAAATGTTGGTGACGCAGTTTGAAACGCTGCAGGAGCCGGGTGCGGACGAAACCGATGTACTGGTGGTGGATATCGATCAACCGCTGGAAGGTGTTGTGGCAAGCACCATTGAGGTTATTAAAAAAGGCAAATAAGTAGTGACTACATTAACGCTTGTTTTAACAGCAGTAGGGTCTGTTTTACTGCTGCTGTTTTTAGTCATGAAGGCGCGTATGCACGCTTTCCTGGCTTTGATGGTGGTGTCTATGGGGGCTGGCCTTTTTTCCGGTATGCCGCTCGATAAAATCGCAGCGACGATGGAAAAAGGGATGGGAGGCACCCTCGGCTTCCTGGCGGTGGTTGTCGCCCTGGGAGCCATGTTTGGCAAGATCTTACATGAAACCGGCGCAGTCGATCAGATTGCCGTCAAAATGCTCAAATCCTTCGGTCACAGCCGCGCGCATTATGCCATCGGCCTTGCGGGGCTGGTCTGCGCGCTACCGCTGTTCTTTGAAGTGGCGATTGTTCTGCTGATTAGCGTTGCTTTCTCAATGGCGCGCCACACCGGTACGAACCTGGTGAAGCTGGTAATCCCATTATTCGCAGGCGTGGCGGCAGCGGCGGCATTTCTGGTGCCTGGACCAGCGCCGATGCTGCTGGCATCGCAGATGAATGCCGACTTTGGCTGGATGATCCTGATTGGCCTGTGTGCGGCAATTCCGGGGATGATTATTGCCGGGCCGCTGTGGGGTAACTTCATCAGCCGTTACGTTGAGCTGCATATTCCTGACGACATCAGCGAACCGCATCTCGGCGAAGGCAAAATGCCGTCTTTTGGATTCAGCCTGTCGCTGATCCTGCTGCCGCTGGTGCTGGTAGGTCTTAAAACCATTGCTGCGCGTTTTGTACCAGAAGGATCAACTGCTTACGAATGGTTTGAGTTTATCGGTCATCCGTTTACTGCGATTCTGGTTGCTTGTCTGGTAGCAATTTATGGCCTGGCAATGCGTCAGGGCATGCCAAAAGATAAAGTGATGGAGATTTGCGGTCACGCGCTGCAACCGGCGGGGATCATTCTGCTGGTGATTGGTGCGGGCGGCGTGTTCAAACAGGTGCTGGTTGACTCTGGCGTAGGTCCGGCGCTGGGCGAAGCGTTAACCGGCATGGGCCTGCCGATTGCCATCACCTGCTTCGTGCTGGCAGCTGCAGTGCGCATCATTCAGGGGTCTGCCACCGTTGCCTGTTTAACGGCGGTGGGGCTGGTGATGCCGGTTATTGAACAACTGAACTACTCCGGTGCGCAAATGGCGGCACTGTCGATTTGTATCGCTGGTGGTTCGATTGTTGTCAGCCACGTTAACGACGCTGGTTTCTGGTTGTTCGGTAAATTTACCGGTGCGACCGAAGCCGAAACGCTGAAAACCTGGACCATGATGGAAACCATCCTCGGCACTGTCGGTGCCATCGTTGGGATGATTGCGTTCCAGCTGTTGAGTTAATTACTGCGACAAATTACTGCGAGCTTGCTCGCAGTAATTCATTTCTCTTTTCTCCCCTCTTCATCTTTTTGATCTCTCTCGCAAATTTACCTGCTAATAATCCGTTCTAATCACTGCCTAAAGATCGCAGGAGATAAAGATGGAAAAGCACGGAGCTGAATTGCTTTTAAAGCGGATGTTAGGAAATACCACCGCTACTTTCAGGGAAGGGCAATGGGAAGCCATAGACGCGGTGGTGAACCAACGGCGAAAACTGCTGGTTGTCCAACGCACTGGCTGGGGGAAAAGTGCCGTGTACTTCATCGCCAGTAAAATCTTCCGCGATCGCGGCGTTGGCCCGACAATTATCATCTCTCCTTTGCTTGCCCTGATGCGTAACCAGGTTGCCGCCGCTGAACGGTTAGGTATTACGGCTGAAACGTTGAATTCTACAAACAGAGAAGAATGGCAGCGCATTAGCGATAAGTTGCTGCAAGGTGAGGTCGATTGCTTGCTGGTTTCCCCGGAACGTTTGGCAAACCAGGACTTTATCGAAACGGTTTTATATCCTATAGCCGATCGTATTGGCTTGCTTGTGGTCGACGAGGCGCACTGCATCTCTGATTGGGGCCACGATTTTCGCCCGGATTACCGACGTATATTAGATATTTTGCGCCAACTGCCTGCGAATACCCCTGTTCTGGGTACAACCGCGACAGCGAATAACCGTGTCGTTGAGGATATCCGTCAGCAATTGGGTGACATTGTGATTCAGCGTGGAACGCTGGCTCGCGAAAGTTTGGCGCTTGATGCCTTAGTCTTAGGTGAACAGTCATCCCGTCTGGCATGGTTAGCAACGGTTATCCCTCAGTTTTCCAAATCGGGAATTGTTTATACCCTGACTACTCGCGATGCCGAACTTGTCGCCGAGTGGTTAAGGAAAAATGGTATCAGTGCATTTGCTTACTACAGTGGCGTGACTTGTGAAGGCGCGGAAGATTCTAATACTGCCAGGGAATATCTGGAGCAGGCACTGCTGGCAAATAAAATTAAAGTTCTGGTCGCGACGACGGCGCTGGGAATGGGCTTTGACAAACCGGATTTGGGGTTTGTTATTCATTACCAGATGCCAGGTTCGATAGTTGGTTACTACCAACAGGTGGGGCGTGCCGGTCGCGGTATCGATTCTGCTGTTGGCATACTGCTTTGTGGCAGTGAAGACCGCGCTATTCATAAATTCTTCCGTGAAAGCGCCTTTCCTGCGGAGGCGCAAATTCATGAAATACTCAACGTACTTAGCGAGAATGACGGCCTTACCCTACGAGGCATTGAACAACGGACGAATCTTCGTTATGGGCAAATAGAAAAAGCACTGAAGTTACTGGTAGCTGAAAATCCATCGCCTGTGGTGTATACCGAGAAATTATGGCGCAGAACAATTGTCAGTTTTTCTCCTGACCATGAACGAATTAACCATTTGATGAATCAGAGAAAAAGTGAGCTGGGAGACGTTGAAAGCTATATCACGACCAAGGAGTGCAAAATGCAATTTCTGCGCCGCGCACTCGATGAGCCAAGTGCCGAACGTTGTGGTAAATGTAGCAGTTGTCTTCAGCATCCGTTGTTGTCGCCCGACATTGATAGCGGCTTACTCCATGCGGCAAATTTATTTATTAAACACGCTGATCTGCCATTAAATCTCAATAAACAGGTGGCTGCTGGGGCTTTTACGCAATACGGATTTAAAGGGAACTTGCCTGCGGGTTTACAAGGATCTACGGGGCGAGTCCTTTCTCGTTGGGGCGATTCCGGGTGGGGAAAGCAGGTAGCACAGGAGAAAAAAATGGGGCGCTTCAGTGATGAGCTGGTGGAGGCATGTGCGGAAATGGTTCGCCAACGCTGGAATCCGCATCCTGAACCAACCTGGGTATGCTGCGTTCCTTCATTAAGGCACCTCGACCTGGTTCCTGATTTTGCCCGGCGACTGGCGGCGAAACTTGGCTTACCTTTTATTGATGCCATTGGAAAAGTCGTGGACAATCCACCGCAGAAAATGCAGCAAAACCGTTTTCACCAGTGTCAAAATCTCGACGGGGCGTTTGTGATTACCCCTCCTTTGATGCCAGGTCCGGCGTTGCTGGTTGACGATATCGTGGATTCTGCATGGACGCTGACAGTTCTGACAGCACTGTTACGCCAGGCAGGTTGCCCGACGGTTTATCCTCTTGCCCTTGCTTCTACCTCGGTAAAAAATTGATGAATCTTTCAGCCAATGCACAAGCGACTCTCCTGCTAACCAGCGATTTTTCTCGCGCGGTGGCGAGTGAGCATAAACCTCTTAGCAATAGTGAATGGGGGAAGTTTGCATTATGGCTGAAGCACCAACGTATCAGTCCCGCCGATCTGCTGGTGCCGCAACCGCAAGAGAAACTTACAGGCTGGAGCGATCCGCGTATTTCACAGGAGCGTATTCTTGGCTTGCTGGCGCGGGGTCATAGTCTGGCGTTGGCGGTAGATAAGTGGCAACGCGCCGGTTTATGGATCTTAACTCGAGGAGATGCCGATTATCCCGTTCGCTTGAAAAACCGATTGCGAACGGTTGCACCTCCTGTTTTATTTGGCTGCGGGAATAAAGCATTACTGCAAGCGGAAGGTATGGCGATTGTTGGCTCGCGAGATGCTCCGACTGCCGATTTGCGCTATACCCAACAACTGGCAGCGAAACTGGCCCAACAGGGGATTTGCGTTATCTCTGGTGGTGCGCGAGGTATTGATGAATGTGCAATGACGTCGGCACTAGAGGCCGGGGGAACTGCCGTTGGCGTATTAGCTGATAGCTTGTTAAAAACGAGCACGTTAGTGAAATGGCGTGAAGGGCTTATAGCAGGCAACCTGGTGTTGATTTCGCCGTTTTACCCAGAGGTACGTTTCACTGTCGGCAATGCGATGGCGCGGAATAAATATATTTATTGCCTTGCTGAAAGCGCAATGGTTGTACGTGCGGGAATGACCGGTGGAACGATAACCGGGGCGATGGAGGCATTAAAACATCAGTGGCTGCCTGTCCTGGTTAAACCAAATCAGGATATGCAATCAGCCAATTCACGATTAGTAGAAAATGGGGCGTCATGGAGTGCTGAACAGGCTGAGAATGTGCCGATCAGACTGCCAGATGTTCCTGGGCTGATGTATGACAGAGCACTCCGTAACGCTCAACCAGAACTGTTTTCGCTGCATGAAGATGACGCAAATTATGCAGTAATGCCTGCGCATACGCCTGTCGATTTTTATCAACTCTTTGTAGCGGAACTGGCGATCCTTGCAAAGGAATCGATAAGTATTGAAAGGCTGGCGTCTTGTACTGGTTTAACCATCGAACAAGCTAGTGTATGGCTGAATCGCGCAGAAGAAGAGGGAAGGGTTATCCGATTGGGCGAAGGTCATTATCAGTTCAGGTAATAAAACAGGTGCCGCGTCTGATTGTTTGCAGCACCTGTTTGAACCTTACCCCTTCATCCACATCCGAATGCCGTCGAGGAACATCTGGGTTGCCATCATCACCAGAATCAATCCCATCAGGCGTTCCAGCGCGTTCACCCCTTTCTCGCCCAGCAGACGTAAAAATAGCGAAGACTGTAGCAGGATGACAAAGGTGCCGCCCCAGGCCAGCAGCAGAGCAATTACCAGATGTCCCATCTGATTCGGGTACTGGTGAGACAGCAACATTAATGTGGCGAGGATAGTCGGCCCTGCTACTAATGGGATTGCCAGCGGCACAATAAACGGCTCTTCACCTGCCGGAAGCCCACTGCTATTGCCTGAAGCACTGGGGAAAATCATCTTAATGGCGATCAGAAAGAGAATGATGCCGCCAGAAATGGAGACGGTTTCCGCCCGCAGGCTAAGAAATGCCAGAATTTTCTCACCCGCAAACAGGAACACCAGCATCACCATGAGAGCAATAAGTAACTCTCGCACCATGATTGCCCGACGTCTTTTCGGTTCTGTATGTTTCAGTACGGACATAAAAATAGGTAGGTTTCCGAGCGGATCCATAATCAAGATCAATAAAACTGCTGCAGAAATGATTTCATTCATAACTCAAGTTCCCTGATAATTGCCGTGGACTTTCTGCGTGCTACGAAAGCAGGATAAGTCGCATTACTGATGGCTTCGCTATCATTGATTAATTTCACTTGCGACTTTGGCTGCTTTTTGTATGGTGAAAGATGTGCCATGAGGACACCGGCACATATATACAGCACACATCTTTGCAGGAAAAAACGCTTATGAAAAATGTTGGTTTTATCGGCTGGCGCGGTATGGTCGGCTCCGTTCTCATGCAACGCATGGTTGAAGAGCGCGACTTCGACGCCATTCGCCCTGTCTTCTTTTCGACTTCACAGTCTGGTCAGGCTGCGCCTTCCTTTGGCGGTGCTTCTGGCACACTTCAGGATGCCTTTGATCTGGAGGCGCTGAAGGCTCTCGATATCATCGTAACCTGTCAGGGCGGCGAGTATACCAACGAAATCTATCCAAAGCTCCGTGAGAGCGGATGGCAAGGTTACTGGATTGACGCAGCATCGTCTCTGCGCATGAAAGATGACGCCATCATCATTCTTGACCCAGTCAATCAGGACGTCATTACTGATGGATTAAATAAAGGCATCAGGACTTTTGTTGGCGGTAACTGTACCGTAAGCCTGATGTTGATGTCGTTGGGCGGTTTATTCGCCAATGATCTTGTTGATTGGGTTTCCGTTGCAACCTACCAGGCGGCTTCCGGCGGTGGTGCGCGACATATGCGTGAGTTGTTAACCCAGATGGGCCAACTGTATGGCCATGTGGCGGATGAACTCGCGACACCGTCCTCTGCTATTCTCGATATTGAACGCAAAGTCACGACCTTAACCCGCAGCGGCGAGTTGTCAGTGGATAACTTTGGCGTGCCATTGGCAGGCAGCCTGATTCCGTGGATCGACAAACAGCTTGATAACGGTCAGAGCCGCGAAGAATGGAAAGGGCAGGCGGAAACTAACAAGATTCTCAACACATCTTCCGTTATTCCGGTAGATGGTTTGTGTGTGCGTGTCGGGGCGTTGCGCTGCCACAGCCAGGCATTCACCATCAAATTGAAAAAAGATGTGTCTATTCCGACCGTGGAAGAACTGTTGGCGGCCCATAACCCGTGGGCAAAAGTGGTTCCAAACGATCGCGAAATCACTATGCGTGAGCTAACCCCAGCTGCCGTCACCGGTACGCTGACCACGCCGGTAGGGCGTCTGCGTAAGCTGAATATGGGACCTGAGTTCCTGTCAGCCTTTACCGTGGGCGACCAGCTGCTGTGGGGGGCCGCGGAGCCGCTACGCCGGATGCTTCGTCAACTGGCGTAATGTTTATTCATTAAATTTGGGGCGTAATGCTGCCCCTTTTAGTGCGTAGTACAGGAGTAAGCGCAGATGTTTCATGATTTACCGGGAGTTAAATAGAGCATTGGCTATTCTTTAAGGGTGGCGGGATACATACGTATTCAATGCCTTACCTGAAGTGAGGACGGCGTAGAGAGGATGCACAGAGTGCTGCGCCGTTCAGGTCAAAAAAATGTCACAACCAGATGTCAAAAATTAGTTGGATGGGGTGACACAATAAAACAGGAAGACAAGCATGTCCGATCGTATCGATAGAGACGTGATTAACGCGCTAATTGCAGGTCATTTTGCGGATCCTTTTTCCGTACTTGGAATGCATAAAACCACAGCGGGACTGGAAGTCCGTGCCCTTTTACCTGACGCCACCGATGTGTGGGTAATTGAACCAAAAACTGGACGCAAAGTCGCTAAACTGGAGTGTCTCGACTCTCGTGGATTCTTCAGCGGCGTCGTTCCTCGGCGTAAAAATTTTTTCCGCTATCAGTTGGCGGTTGTCTGGCATGGCCAGCAGAATCTGATTGATGATCCTTACCGTTTTGGCCCTTTAATCCAGGAAATGGACGCCTGGCTGTTATCTGAAGGTACCCACCTGCGCCCGTATGAAACCTTAGGTGCGCACGCAGATACTATGGATGGCGTTACCGGCACGCGTTTTTCTGTCTGGGCGCCAAATGCCCGCCGTGTCTCGGTTGTTGGGCAATTCAACTACTGGGATGGTCGTCGTCACCCGATGCGCCTGCGTAAAGAGAGCGGCATCTGGGAACTGTTTATCCCTGGCGCGCATAACGGTCAGCTCTATAAATACGAAATGATTGATGCCAATGGCAATCTGCGTTTGAAGTCTGATCCTTATGCCTTCGAAGCACAGATGCGCCCGGAAACCGCTTCCCTTATTTGCGGACTGCCTGAAAAGGTCGTGCAGACCGAAGAGCGCAAAAAAGCGAATCAGTTTGATGCGCCAATTTCTATCTATGAAGTTCACCTGGGGTCATGGCGTCGTCACGCCGACAACAACTTCTGGTTAAGCTACCGTGAACTTGCCGATCAGTTGGTGCCTTACGCGAAATGGATGGGCTTTACCCACCTCGAACTGCTGCCAATTAACGAACATCCATTCGATGGCAGTTGGGGCTATCAGCCGACAGGTTTGTATGCGCCAACTCGCCGTTTTGGCACTCGCGATGATTTCCGCTATTTCATTGATGCCGCCCACGCAGCAGGTTTGAACGTGATTCTCGACTGGGTGCCGGGTCACTTCCCAACAGATGACTTTGCACTTGCCGAATTTGACGGCACAAATCTGTATGAACACAGCGATCCGCGTGAAGGCTACCATCAGGACTGGAATACCCTGATCTACAACTATGGTCGTCGCGAAGTCAGCAATTTCCTTGTTGGTAACGCGCTGTACTGGATCGAGCGTTTTGGTATCGATGCGCTGCGTGTCGATGCGGTTGCTTCGATGATTTATCGTGATTACAGCCGTAAAGAAGGTGAGTGGATCCCGAACGAGTATGGTGGACGCGAGAATCTGGAAGCGATTGAATTCCTTCGCAATACCAACCGTATTATCGGTGAACAAGTTCCTGGTGCAGTAACGATGGCGGAGGAGTCTACCGACTTCCCGAACGTTTCCCGCCCGCAGGATATTGGTGGTCTGGGCTTCTGGTACAAGTGGAACCTTGGCTGGATGCACGACACTCTGGATTACATGAAGCTCGACCCGGTTTATCGTCAATACCACCACAATAAACTCACCTTCGGGATGCTCTACAACTACACTGAAAACTTCGTTCTGCCGCTGTCGCACGACGAAGTGGTGCACGGCAAAAAATCGATTCTCGACAGGATGCCAGGCGATGCATGGCAGAAGTTTGCCAATCTGCGAGCCTACTATGCCTGGATGTGGGCGTTCCCGGGCAAGAAACTGTTGTTCATGGGTAACGAATTTGCCCAAGGGCGTGAGTGGAACCACGATGCCAGCCTCGACTGGCATCTGCTGGAAGGTGGCGACAACTGGCATCACGGTGTCCAGCGACTGGTACGCGATCTGAACCATACTTATCGTCACCACAAAGCTCTGCACGAGCTGGATTTCGACGCCTACGGTTTTGAATGGCTGGTGGTGGATGACCATGAGCGCTCGGTGCTGATCTTTGTGCGTCGCGATAAAGAGGGTAACGAAATTATCGTTGCCAGCAACTTTACGCCGGTGCCGCGCCATGATTATCGCTTTGGCATTAATCAGCCAGGTAAGTGGCGTGAGATTCTCAACACCGATTCCATGCACTACCACGGCAGCAATGCTGGCAATGGCGGCGCGGTACATAGCGATGAGATCGCCAGCCACGGTCGTCAGCATTCATTGAGCCTTACTCTACCACCGCTGGCCACTATCTGGCTGGTGCGGGAGGGAGAATGACACAACTCGCCATTGGCAAACCTGCTCCCCTTGGCGCGCACTATGATGGCCAGGGCGTCAACTTCACGCTCTTTTCTGCTCATGCTGAGCGGGTAGAGCTATGTGTGTTTGACGCTCAGGGCATAGAACACCGGTATGACTTGCCAGGACGCAGCGGCGATGTCTGGCACGGTTACTTGCCGGATGCGCGCCCGGGTTTGCACTATGGGTATCGCGTACATGGCTCCTGGCAACCTGCCGTGGGGCATCGCTTTAACCCGGCGAAGTTGTTGATTGATCCTTGCGCGCGGCAAATTGAGGGTGAGTTTAAAGATAACCCGCTGCTGCATGCAGGCCATAATGAACCTGATTATCGTGACAACGCCGCCATTGCGCCGAAATGCGTGGTGGTGGTCGATCACTATGACTGGGAGGATGATGCCCCGCCGCGCACGCCGTGGGGCAGCACCATCATTTATGAAGCCCATGTCAAAGGATTAACCTATCTGCATCCGGAGATCCCGGTTGAGATTCGCGGCACCTATAAAGCGCTCGGCCATCCGGTGATGATCAACTATTTAAAACGGTTGGGCATTACCGCGCTGGAACTGTTGCCAGTGGCGCAGTTTGCCAGTGAACCGCGCCTGCAACGCATGGGGCTAAGTAACTACTGGGGCTACAATCCGGTGGCGCTGTTTGCGCTGCATCCGGCATATGCCAGCTCGCCCGAAACGGCGTTGGACGAGTTTCGCGACGCAGTGAAAGCCCTGCACAAGGCGGGTATTGAAGTCATTCTCGACATCGTACTCAACCACAGTGCGGAACTGGACCTCGACGGTCCGGTATTCTCACTGCGCGGGATCGACAACCGTAGCTATTATTGGATAAGAGACGACGGCGATTATCACAACTGGACTGGTTGTGGTAATACGCTCAATTTGAGCCATCCGGCGGTAGTGGAGTACGCCAGCGCCTGTCTACGCTACTGGGTAGAAACCTGCCACGTTGATGGCTTCCGCTTCGATCTCGCAGCAGTCATGGGACGAACACCGGAGTTTCGTCAGGATGCGCCGCTGTTTACGGCTATCCAGAATTGCCCAGTGCTTTCGCAAGTGAAGTTAATTGCCGAACCGTGGGATATCGCGCCCGGCGGCTATCAGGTGGGCAATTTCCCACCGCTGTTTGCCGAGTGGAATGATCATTTCCGCGACGCCGCACGCCGTTTCTGGCTGCATTATAACCTGTCGCTGGGTGAGTTTGCCGGGCGTTTTGCCGCCTCCAGCGATGTTTTTAAACGTAATGGCCGTCTGCCGAGTGCTGCGATTAATCTCGTCACTGCGCATGACGGTTTTACGCTTCGCGACTGCGTTTGTTTCAACCATAAACACAATGAAGCAAATGGAGAAGAAAATCGCGACGGGACCAACAACAATTACAGTAACAATCATGGTAAAGAAGGGTTAGGCGGTACTCTTGATTTGATTGAACGGCGGCGCGACAGCATTCACGCCCTGTTAACGACGTTGTTGCTCTCCCAGGGTACGCCGATGTTACTGGCAGGTGATGAACATGGTCACAGCCAGCATGGCAATAACAATGCCTACTGTCAGGATAACCAACTAACGTGGTTGGACTGGTCGCAGGCAAACAGTGGGTTAACGGCGTTTACCGCCGCGTTAATCCATCTGCGCAAGCGCATTCCTGCTTTGGTAGAGGATCGCTGGTGGGAAGAAGGCGATGGCAATGTCCGTTGGCTGAATCGATATGCTCAACCTTTAAGCTCGGACGAGTGGCAAAACGGGCCAAAGCAGCTGCAAATTTTGCTTTCGGATCGTTTTTTGATCGCAATAAACGCCACGCTTGAGGTAACAGAGATTGTTTTACCTGCTGGGGAGTGGCACGCCATTCCCCCATTCGCTGGAGAGGATAACCCAGTGATTACGGCTGTCTGGCCGGGACCTGCACACGGATTGTGTGTGTTCCAGAGATGATAAAAAAGGAGTTAGTCATGGTTAGTTTAGAGAAGAACGATCACTTAATGTTGGCGCGCCAGCTGCCATTGAAATCTGTTGCCCTGATACTGGCGGGAGGACGTGGTACTCGCCTGAAGGATTTAACCAATAAGAGAGCAAAGCCTGCCGTACACTTCGGCGGTAAGTTCCGCATTATCGACTTTGCGCTGTCCAACTGCATCAACTCTGGGATCCGTCGTATGGGCGTGATCACCCAGTACCAGTCTCACACCCTGGTGCAGCATATTCAGCGCGGCTGGTCGTTCTTCAATGAAGAAATGAACGAGTTTGTCGACCTGCTGCCCGCGCAGCAGAGAATGAAAGGGGAAAACTGGTATCGCGGTACCGCAGACGCGGTCACTCAAAACCTCGATATCATCCGCCGCTATAAAGCGGAGTATGTGGTGATCCTGGCTGGTGACCACATCTACAAGCAAGACTACTCGCGAATGCTTATCGACCACGTCGAAAAAGGTGCGCGTTGTACTGTTGCTTGTATGCCAGTACCGATTGAAGAAGCCTCTGCATTTGGCGTTATGGCAGTCGATGAAAACGATAAAATTATCGAATTTGTTGAAAAACCGGCTAACCCGCCATCAATGCCAAACGATCCGAGCAAATCTCTGGCGAGTATGGGTATCTACGTCTTTGACGCCGACTATCTATATGAATTGCTGGAAGAAGACGATCGCGATGAAAATTCCAGCCACGACTTTGGTAAAGATTTGATTCCAAAAATCACCGAAGCAGGCCTGGCTTATGCGCATCCATTCCCTCTCTCTTGCGTACAGTCTGACCCAGACGCCGAGCCGTACTGGCGCGATGTGGGTACGCTGGAAGCTTACTGGAAAGCGAACCTTGATCTGGCCTCGGTGGTGCCGGAACTGGATATGTACGATCGCAACTGGCCAATTCGCACCTACAATGAATCATTGCCACCAGCGAAATTTGTTCAGGATCGCTCCGGTAGCCATGGGATGACCCTTAACTCACTGGTTTCCGGCGGTTGTGTAATCTCTGGTTCAGTGGTGGTGCAGTCCGTTCTGTTCTCACGCGTTCGTGTTAATTCATTCTGCAACATTGATTCCGCCGTATTGTTACCGGAAGTATGGGTAGGTCGCTCGTGCCGTCTGCGCCGCTGTGTCATTGACCGCGCTTGTGTCATTCCGGAAGGCATGGTGATTGGTGAGGATGCAGAGGAAGATGCACGTCGTTTCTATCGTTCAGAAGAAGGCATCGTGCTGGTTACGCGCGAAATGCTACGGAAGTTAGGGTATAAACAGGAGCGATAATGCAGGTTTTACATGTATGTTCAGAGATGTTCCCGCTGCTTAAAACCGGCGGTCTGGCTGATGTTATTGGGGCATTACCCGCAGCACAAATCGCAGACGGCGTTGACGCTCGCGTACTGTTGCCTGCATTTCCCGATATTCGCCGTGGCGTGACCGATGCGCAGGTGGTATCTCGTCGTGATACCTTTGCCGGGCATATCACGCTGCTGTTCGGACATTATAACGGGGTTGGTATTTACCTGATTGACGCGCCGCATCTCTACGATCGTCCCGGAAGCCCGTATCACGATACCAACTTATTTGCCTACACCGACAACGTGTTGCGTTTTGCGCTGTTGGGGTGGGTCGGGGCAGAAATGGCCAGTGGGCTGGACCCATTCTGGCGCCCTGATGTAGTGCACGCGCACGACTGGCATGCAGGCCTTGCGCCAGCGTACCTGGCGGCACGCGGGCGTCCGGCGAAGTCTGTGTTTACTGTGCACAATCTGGCCTATCAAGGCATGTTTTATGCACATCACATGAATGACATCCAATTGCCATGGTCATTCTTTAATGTTCACGGGCTGGAGTTCAACGGGCAAATCTCTTTCCTGAAAGCCGGACTGTATTACGCTGACCATATTACAGCGGTTAGTCCGACCTACGCTCGCGAGATTACTGAACCACAGTTTGCCTACGGTATGGAAGGTTTACTTCAGCAGCGTCATCGTGAAGGACGACTTTCCGGCGTACTGAACGGCGTGGACGAGAAAATCTGGAGTCCAGAGACGGACTTACTTTTAGCCTCGCGTTACACCCGCGATTCATTGGAGGATAAAGCGGAGAATAAGCGCCAGTTGCAAATCGCAATGGGGCTTAAGGTTGACGATAAAGTGCCGCTTTTTGCAGTGGTGAGCCGTCTGACCAGCCAGAAAGGCCTGGATCTGGTGTTAGAGGCCTTACCGGGCCTTCTGGAACAGGGCGGACAACTGGCGCTGCTCGGCGCGGGCGATCCGGTATTGCAGGAAGGTTTCCTTGCTGCAGCAGCGGAACACCCCGGTCAGGTTGGTGTACAGATTGGTTATCACGAAGCATTTTCGCATCGCATTATGGGCGGCGCGGACGTCATTCTGGTGCCCAGTCGTTTTGAACCGTGCGGCTTAACGCAACTTTATGGATTGAAGTACGGCACGCTGCCGTTAGTGCGGCGTACCGGTGGGCTTGCTGATACGGTTTCTGACTGTTCTCTTGAGAACCTTGCAGATGGCGTCGCCAGTGGGTTTGTCTTTGAAGATAGTAATGCCTGGTCGTTGTTACGGGCTATTCGACGCGCTTTTGTTCTGTGGTCCCGCCCTTCATTGTGGCGGTTTGTGCAACGTCAGGCTATGGCAATGGATTTTAGCTGGCAGGTCGCGGCGAAGTCGTACCGTGAGCTTTACTATCGCTTGAAATAGTTTTCAGGAAACGCCTATATGAATGCTCCGTTTACATATTCATCGCCCACCCTTAGCGTAGAAGCGCTTAAGCACTCTATCGCTTATAAGCTGATGTTTACGATTGGAAAGGATCCTGTCGTTGCCAATAAACATGAGTGGCTGAACGCAACGTTATTTGCTGTGCGCGATCGTCTCGTGGAGCGTTGGTTGCGCTCGAACCGTGCCCAACTGTCGCAAGAAACTCGTCAGGTTTACTACCTGTCGATGGAGTTTTTGATTGGCCGTACTCTCTCCAACGCCATGTTGTCGTTAGGTATTTATGACGATGTTCAGGGGGCGCTGGAGTCGATGGGGTTAAATCTCGAAGAGTTGATTGATGAAGAAAATGACCCGGGCCTCGGGAACGGTGGTCTGGGACGCCTGGCAGCTTGCTTCCTGGATTCACTGGCGACTTTAGGGTTGCCAGGTCGCGGCTACGGTATTCGTTACGACTACGGCATGTTCAAGCAGAACATCGTTAACGGCAGTCAGAAAGAGTCACCGGACTACTGGCTGGAATACGGCAACCCGTGGGAATTTAAACGACACAATACGCGCTACAAAGTGCGTTTTGGTGGACGTATTCAGCAAGAAGGCAAGAAAACTCGCTGGATTGAAACTGAAGAAATTCTGGCCGTTGCTTATGACCAGATAATCCCCGGCTATGACACTGACGCAACTAATACCCTGCGTTTGTGGAGCGCACAAGCCAGTAGCGAAATTAACCTGGGTAAATTCAACCAGGGTGACTACTTCGCGGCGGTGGAAGACAAAAACCACTCCGAGAACGTATCCCGCGTACTGTACCCGGACGACTCCACTTATTCCGGGCGTGAACTGCGTCTGCGTCAGGAATACTTCCTGGTTTCCTCGACCATTCAGGACATTTTAAGCCGCCATTATCAGCTGCATAAAACCTACGATAATCTGGCAGATAAAATCGCGATTCATCTCAATGACACCCATCCGGTGCTGTCGATTCCTGAGCTGATGCGTCTGCTGATTGATGAGCATAAATTCAGCTGGGATGACGCTTTTGAAGTGTGCTGCGAGGTCTTCTCTTACACCAACCACACGCTGATGAGCGAGGCGCTGGAAACCTGGCCGGTCGATATGCTGGGTAAAATTCTGCCGCGTCACTTGCAGATAATCTTTGAAATCAATGACTATTTCCTGAAAACCTTGCAAGAGCAGTATCCGAACGACACTGACCTGCTGGGACGGGCGTCAATCATTGATGAATCCAACGGGCGTCGTGTGCGGATGGCCTGGCTGGCGGTTGTCGTGAGTCATAAAGTTAACGGTGTTTCAGAGTTGCACTCTAACTTGATGGTGCAGTCGCTGTTTGCTGATTTTGCGAAAATCTTCCCGGGTCGTTTCACCAACGTTACCAACGGTGTGACGCCGCGTCGCTGGCTGGCGGTAGCGAACCCATCGCTTTCAGCTGTGCTGGACGAACACCTGGGCCGTAACTGGCGCACCGACCTTAGCCTGCTGAGCGAGCTGCAACAGCATTGTGATTTCCCGATGGTCAACCATGCGGTGCATCAGGCGAAGCTGGATAACAAAAAACGTCTGGCCGAGTACATCGCCCAGCAGTTGAATGTGGTGGTGAATCCGAAGGCGCTGTTTGATGTGCAGATCAAACGTATTCACGAATACAAACGTCAATTGATGAATGTGTTGCACGTTATCACTCGTTATAACCGTATCAAGGCCGATCCGGATGCTAATTGGGTGCCGCGCGTGAATATTTTTGGCGGCAAGGCTGCTTCGGCTTATTACATGGCGAAGCACATTATCCATTTGATCAACGATGTAGCTAAAGTGATCAACAACGATCCGCAGATTGGCGACAAGCTGAAAGTGGTGTTTATCCCGAACTACAGCGTTAGTCTGGCACAGTTGATCATTCCGGCGGCCGATCTGTCTGAACAGATTTCGCTGGCGGGGACGGAAGCCTCCGGCACCAGTAACATGAAGTTTGCCCTTAACGGTGCGCTGACTATCGGTACGCTGGACGGTGCGAACGTCGAAATGCTGGATCATGTCGGTGATGACAATATCTTTATCTTTGGTAACACAGCGGAAGAAGTGGAAGAACTGCGTCGTCAGGGTTACAAACCGCGTGAATACTACGAGAAAGATGAAGAGCTGCATCAGGTGCTGACGCAAATCGGCAGCGGTGTATTCAGTCCGGAAGATCCGGGACGCTATCGCGATCTGGTTGATTCGCTGATCAACTTCGGTGATCACTACCAGGTACTGGCGGATTATCGCAGCTATGTCGATTGTCAGGATAAAGTCGACGAACTCTACGAGCGTCAGGAAGAGTGGACAGCAAAAGCGATGCTGAACATCGCCAATATGGGCTACTTCTCTTCAGACCGTACAATCAAAGAGTACGCCGATCATATCTGGCATATTGATCCAGTGAGATTGTAAGTTCGTAAAGTGATAACTGCCGTGTGTTCCCATAAAGCTATCGTTAATGGGCACACGGCATTTTTATATCAGATAAATGATATGTCATGACAATTTACAGACAGTATCGATATATAATTCATATTTATTAATTCTTAATAATAATTCTCATCTGACTATGTATCATACAATAAGCATTATAAATAACTAATAAATTATTTATTATATTTATATATTACTCCATTCTTCAGCTATCTTGTCTAAAATAAATCTCTTTGTTTTCAAATAACTGTATTTTTATATAAAGTCAATCATTGCGAGCATGGATTCCTTTAGTTATATTACCAAGCAGCTCATATAATATTTTCCAGCCATTCTATCTCTTAATTTTTCTGGGATTAACCACACCAGCTTTATTCATTTAAATAATGTGATTTGTTAAAGCTGAATGTAAAAATAATCGCCAATATTGCTTGGATTTTTTAACAAAAGGAAAGGTATAAATGAAATTCAATCTATCTAATTTATCCGTAGTTTTACTCGCATCAGGTATGCTGATGTCAACTGCGGTAACTGCTGCGCCAGGCGATGCATCACAATTTGGTGGTGCGGATACAGACTGGAGCACCGTTGATTATCCAAAACTCACCGATATGGATGACAACACTGATGCGATGGGCGGAAACATTCGCTTTACTGGTCGAGTGGTTAAAGCGACGTGTAAGGTTGCTACAGAATCGAAACAGATTGAAGTGGTACTGCCAGTCGTACCTTCTAACGCTTTCACGGGCATTGATACCGAAGCAACGGGCGCCAGTAACCAGACTGACTTCAACATTAAACTGACCGACTGTAGCAATACGGACAGTCAAAACATTGAATTTCGTTTTACAGGCGTAGCAGACAGTGCCAACCAGACGCTTGCCAATGAAGTTGAAGGGGCCGCTGATGCTGATAGTACTGGCGAAGCAGGTGCAACAGGTGTAGGGATTCGTATTTATTCTAAAAACACGACAGCTGATGGTCTGATTAAACTGAATACACAAACTCCTCAGGGGAGTGCTTCTTCGGCGGCTTATGTGATTCCTGGCGATGCTGCTACCCATGATTTTACTGCCGCATTTACCGCAGGCTATGCGCAGAACGGTAGTTCCGTTGCACCAGGTCTGGTGAAAGCTACGGCAAGTTTCGTCGTGCTGTACGAATAATTACAGCAAAATAATTTCAGGTTACAGTTACTTGTAGCCTGAAATTAATATTACGTGTTTATTTATAATGAATATACACGCATCAGTAATTGTAATTAAATTTCATCTACAAGGATGCAGTATGAGATGGATTTCAAAAAATAAATGTTTAGCCAATAGAAATATAAATTCTTTGCTAAAGACTCAATATGCCATAAGAGCAGCGGTTCTATTTTTGCTGTCCGCCATATCTATCAATGCTATTGCTGCGGGTGGCTTCGGTCTTGGTTCTACGCGTCTGGTTTATCCATCTGACAGTCAGCAAATTACGTTAAGTGTACAGAATGGTGGGGCTAACACCAGCTATTTAATCCAGTCATGGATTGATGACAATCAAAGCAGTAAAAAAAGTCAGGATTTTGTGGTTACGCCTCCTTTATTTATGTTGCCAACGCGAAAAGAAGCCTCATTGAGGATAATGTTTATTGGTAAATCACAGTTACCGACTGATCGCGAAACATTATTCTGGATGAATGTGAAAGCGATTCCGCCAACGGATGAGAAGAATACCCAGAAAAACACGTTACAACTGGCGTTACAAAACAGAATTAAATTATTTTACCGTCCGACTAATTTACCCGTTCAAGCTGGTAAAGCACGGGATATGCTGCGATTTAAATACGAAGGTAAACAGCTGAGAGTCATTAACCCTTCTCCCTATTATCTGACGGTGACTGGAATCAGGGTGCAAGGGGCAAAATTACCTAATGCGTTTGTTCCACCGAAAAGTGACGTAACAGTGTCTTCACCAGTGACGTTAGCCGGTGAAATTACTTATCAAACTATCAATGATTACGGTGCCACAACGGCCAGGCAAAAGGGAACGATGCAATAAACCTGGAAGATTAAAACGTTAAAGCAACTCAGGTCAGGGATATGAACCTAAAGCTCAGAAAACTCGAACACAGGATGGCAAGGCACAAGCAGATGAGGCGGTGTATGCTGCTTCTACTGACACTTTTGCCTACGTGTTCAGTGGCGGGTATGCGCTTTAACCCTGCATTCCTGTCGGGTGATACTGAAGCTGTTGCTGATTTATCTCGTTTTGAGAAAGGGATGACGTATCTTCCTGGTAGCTATGAGGTTGAAATATGGGTCAATGATTCGCCTTTGACATCACGTAAGGTTACTTTCAAAGCTGATGATCAGAATCAGTTGATTCCCTGTTTTTCGCTCGATGAGTTAGTTACTTTAGGAATTAACAAAAGTGCATTGCCGGAGCAGGCGCAAGCAGAGGGGAATAATTGTCTCGATTTACGTATATGGTTTGCAGAAGTTCAATATACTCCTGAACTGGATGCGCAACGACTCAAACTGACCTTTCCGCAGGCAATATTAAAGCATGAAGCACGTGGTTATATCCCACCTGAGGAATGGGATAATGGTATCCCGGCCATTCTTATTAATTATGATTTTTCTGGCAACAGCGATCGTGGAGACTATGCGTCTGATAGTTATTATTTAAATCTCCGTTCAGGTTTAAATTTAGGGGCGTGGCGTTTTCGTGATTATTCTACATGGAGTCGTTCTGGTAATTCACCGGGTAAAATTGCACATGTGAGTAGTACGTTACAACGGGTAATTATTCCATTCAAAAGTGAATTAACACTGGGTGATACCTGGTCTTCATCAGATGTTTTCGACAGCGTGAGTATTCGGGGTGTCAAACTTGAGTCCGATGAAAACATGCTGCCGGATAGCCAAAGTGGCTTTGCCCCGACTGTGCGCGGCATTGCTAAAAGTAATGCCCAGGTCACGATTAAACAAAATGGCTATGTTATTTATCAGACATATACTCCCCCTGGGCCTTTTGAAATCAACGATCTGAACCCTACGTCTTCCGCAGGGGATTTAGAAGTTACGATCAAAGAGTCTGATAATTCCGAAACTATCTATACCATTCCTTACGCCGCTGTACCCATCCTTCAACGCGAAGGACATATTAAATATTCCGCAACTGCCGGTAAATATCGTAGTAATAGCTATAATCAAAACAATCCGAATATCTTTCAAGGAGATTTGATTTGGGGGTTACCCTGGGATATTACTGCCTATGGAGGGATACAATACGCTAATAATTATCGGGCAATAGCACTAGGGCTTGGGTTCAACCTTGGTATGTTTGGTGCGACCTCATTTGATTTGACGCAAGCCAATAGCACGCTTGCTGATGGCAGTAAACATCAAGGGCAATCGTACCGTTTTCTATACTCAAAATCGTTAGTGCAAACAGGTACGGCTTTTCAGATTATTGGTTATCGTTACTCGACGGAGGGATTTTATTCGTTGAGTGATACCACATACAAACAAATGTCGGGCACGGTTATCGATCCAGATACCCTTAATGAAAAAGACTATGTTTATAACTGGAATGATTTTTATAATTTACGTTATAACAAAAGAGGAAAGTTTCAGGCAAATATATCGCAACCATTGGGCGAATATGGCTCTATGTATTTGGCAGCGAGTCAACAAACTTACTGGAATACGAATAATAAAGATACCTTATACCAGGTTGGCTATAATACGAGTGTGCATGGGATTTATTTAAACATTGCTTATAACTACAGCAAATCACCAGGTTCAGATGCGGACAGAATCTTATCCGTCAATATATCATTGCCGATCAGTAATTGGTTATCACCAGCAGTCGATGGGCGCACTGCGACAAATTCTATGACAGCGACCTATGGTTACAGTCAAGATAATAGCGGTCATGTGAATCAGTATGCTGGAGTATCTGGTTCACTGCTGGAACAACATAATCTCAACTATAATATTCAACAAAATTTTGCCAATCAGAATAATAGCAGAAATGGATCGGTAGGTTTAAATTACCGCGGTACTTATGGTTCACTAAATTCCGGATACAGCTACGATAATAATGGTAACCAGCAATTTAACTATGGTTTAAGTGGTGCCATGGTTGTTCACGAAAATGGTTTAACGCTAAGTCAGCCGTTAGGTGAAACAAATATACTGATAAAAGCACCAGGAGCAAACAATGTAAATGTGGAGCGCGGAACGGGGGTTAAAACAGACTGGCGTGGCTATGCTGTCGTGCCTTATGCCACGGAATATCGGCGTAATAATATCTCTTTAGACCCTATGTCTATGAGTATGCATACAGAATTAGATGCCACTACTATGGAAGTGATACCCAGTAAAGGTGCTTTAGTTCGCGCTGAGTTTAATGCACATGTCGGTATTCGTGGTTTATTTAATCTTCACTATCGTAATAAACCAGTTCCATTTGGTGCGACGGCCAGTGTACCCACTGAGGGGACCACTCAGATTACAGGAATAGTGGGTGACAGTGGGCAGGTTTATCTCTCCGGTTTGCCTTTACAAGGCATAATAAATATACAGTGGGGAGAAAGTTCTTATCAGCAATGTCAGGCAAGCTATCAATTACCGGAAAGCGAGCTGGATAATGCCATTAGCTATGCAAATCTGGAGTGCCGCTAATGAATATATTACAGAAATTTATTCTATTAATTTTTACATCATTATTCATGATGGTGATTTCATGTAACGCACTGGCTAACGATACCGTAATAGTCACATTTACAGGACAATTATTAGCAAAAACGTGTGATATTACAGCTGGAAGCAAAGATCAGCCAGTAAATATGGGAACTTATGACGTCAATGATTTTTTGAATGTAGGGGATGTTTCTGGCAGCCATACATTTACGATCAATCTGGAAGGATGTCCTACAACAACCAGTACTGTGTATAGTTCAGGAGTAAGTGCTAATGTGAGGTTTACTGGAGATACTGATGCTATTAATACCACTTTATTACGCCTTACTTCCAGTGCAGATAGTGCAACTGGAGTGGGCGTCGAAATTTTAGATAGCAATGATAAAATTATAGCGATTAATAGTGAGTCAGGGTTCAAAGAATTAATTTTAGATAATAATGGCGATGCCAGTTTAGCCTTTAAACTCCGCTATAAGTCAACTCAGCAAAACGTACATGCGGGGCAGGCGAATGCGCTGTTGTACTTTGATATAGATTATCAGTGAGGATAATATGGCGCGCTATTGGAATTTAATTGCTCTGTTATTCTCTGTGATATCAATGCCATCCATTGCTGATGATACAACACATGCAGGTATTGTACGTATAGAAGGAATAATAACGGCAAAGACTTGTATTGTTGCCGATGAGTCTAAAAATTTCACAGTTAACATGCCTGATGTTCCCAGTTATAGGGTGAGAAATTCAGGGAGTGTTACTGAAAAAATTGGCTTCTCTGTAAAGTTAACCCGTTGTGGCAGTGATGTCAGTAATGCCAATGTTACGTTTGATGGAACATCAGTCAGTGAAGACGCGGCCCTATATAAACTGGAAGAGGGCTCAGTCGAGGGGTTAGCACTGGCTATTTTTGACAACAACAAACAAAGTATTAGTAATGGTATAAAGAGTACAAGTTATGCCCTTACACCATTGGTAGATAATACATTGCATTTCTTTGCTGCTTATAAAGCTATAAAAAATGATGTACAACCAGGAGAGGCGAATGCATCAGTTTCCTTTATCGTCACTTATGATTAATGTGCTGATATGCTTTTTTATATGTTGCACAAATGCGCAGGCAGGAGTTGTTGTTGGCGGTACCCGTTTTGTTTACCCAGAAAAGCAGTCATCAATTTCGGTCGAGCTTAAAAATACTGCCAGTAAAGATATGCTGGTTAAAATTTCCGTGACACCTGATGATGGCCGCCAGTTAAAAGGCACACTGGAATCCCAACCTTTACTACCAAATAAGGCGTTTATTGCCACACCACCATTATTGGTACTTAAACAAGATAAAAATACCAAAATAAGAATTAATCGCGTGGATGGTCAGTTACCTGTGGATCGTGAGAGTTTATTTATACTGAATGTTGCAGCGTTACCTGCTCAGGAACAAAACTCACAACTTAAGAACGAAAATCAACTCCAGGTAGCTGTACGCAACAGGATGAAAATATTTTATCGCCCGGAGACGTTATCAGGTAATCCACTTGACGCTTATCAACAGTTACGCTGGACGCGAAACAATGAAGTTGTCACTGTTTTTAACCCTACGCCCTGGTATGTGACACTCTATAATTTATCTATTGATGGTAAAAGCATAAATGGTGGCATGGTCGCACCATTTAGTCATCGTCAACAGGATTGGTGTCAGCGGCAAGGATATTGTGAGATTAACTGGCAAACGTTGGATCTTTACAATAATGCTTTACCTGTTTGGAGCGTAAAATTAAATGTTTTACAAAATAATGCTATGGGTGCAGTAGCGATACATGGATAACCGGAGAAGCATGATGCTTACTTATTTTCGGGGAAATATAAAAGAAATTTGTATATTGTTTGTTCTTTTAGTCAGTAGCTGCTATAACATCGTATATGCGGAAGATATGGGACGGGATCGTGCTTTTTGTTATCCTGGTTCACCAGGTAATAATACTACCCCTGCGACATTTTCTTATAATTTTGGTACGGTGACTGTCTCAGATGTTAATAATAATTCGCCTGGGACAGTATTGCCAGCACAGAACTGGAAAATAGGGCGTTACAAGGCTTATTGTAATTCATTGGATGATTATGAAATTTATTTTACAGCTACATCTGGCATAGATCCGTCAGGCGCATCTGGTGATCATCAGGGGAGCGATATATTTATCCCTTTGACTCATGAAATATCTGTCTCGACACATATAAAACTCTATAATAAAAATGGCACAATGACAGATAAGACAGTACCTTTTGACAATTATAGCACTAATTATCCAGCAGACAGAAGTAAACCAGATAATTGGTCCTCCGGAACAGAAGGTTATATAAAAATCAGACTTGATAAAAAAATAATATCTGATATTTCAATAAATAACATACAACTGGTTTCTTTGTATGTCAGCCAGTTCCCAACAGAGCACGGACCAATTCCCGTATTTAATGCTTATATTGGCAACTTAAATATTGAGGTTCCACAAGGCTGCACAATTAATGAGGGCACCAGCTTTACGGTTAATATGCCGGATGTTTGGGCCAGTGAGTTAAGTCGGGCTGGCGCCGGAGTGAAACCAACGGGCGTTTCTCCTGTTGCAACTACCATTCCGATCAATTGTACTAACAAAGATATTGATGCCGTAATGACGCTGGTTTTTGATGGCAATATCTCATCAACGAGAGATGTTAATGGCCGGCAAAGCATTATTCAGGCGGAGGATAACCCAGACGTTGGCATTATGATTATGGATAGCCAACAGGAATCCGTAGACTTGAACGCCCTTGCTGCGCATGTTGGTGTGCCATTTAAGTTAATTGAAAACCGAGCTGAGTCAGCTCAGACGGCAGACGTGACTTTTCTGTCTCTCCCCGTTAGTACCACAGGGCGACTACCCGCTGCGGGTCGTTATAATGCCCTGGCTGTTTTGCGGGTGGAATACCAGTGATGTATGAGTCAGTGCAGAAACGGATTAGCCCGTTTTTAGCCATCGGTGCAAAATAAAGCACAGTAACAGCAAGGATGAATAATATGCAAAACAGAAAATGGATTTTGACCTCGCTGGTAATGACTTTTTTCGGCATCCCCATACTGACGCAATTTTTGGCAGCGGTTGTTGCCATGCTGGGGGCCGGGCTTACCGCCATTCTTGAAGTTTGCAATTTACTCTTCACGCCAACAATTTACCTTCTGCTTAACATTTTTATGTTGGCGCTGGGTGCGATAATGCTATTTTTCTCGGGGCGAGTATGGGCGGGCGATAGTGCACCAGAAAAAAGAGAAATAGCCGCCTGGCGGCAATGTCTTTTTTTAGTTCCCGCTTTATTAACCCTGATTGGCTGGATAATCACGCTGCATCTGGCAGATTATCAATTTCGCCAGATGGGATCAGGTTGGTTGGCAGACCTTATGCTCCCCTGGCTGGGCGTTTTGTTAGTCTCATTAGTCGGTGGTGAGTACTGGTGGGTAGTCATTATTCCCGTTGGGGCGCATATCAGTTTTTCGCTGGGATACAGCTGGCCAACCAGACATTCTTTAACCGGCACATCCGGGCTACGTTGCCGTAATTCTCTCCTGTTTATCCTTTTCATGCTTGGTTTTATCGCTGGTTATCAGGCTCATTTATATAAAGAATTTAATCCAGGCGTTGGTGTGCGCGAAAATATTGATACCAGGGCCTGGCAACCCGATAAACTCAATAATCAACTGACGCCACTGCGTGGTAAACCGCAAATTCTGTTCACGCAAAACTGGCCGCGACTCGATGGCGCCACGGCAGCGTACCCAATTTATGCTTCTGCCTTTTATGCGTTAAGCGTAATACCAGAGGATTTTCACGTCTGGGAATATCTGGATAACTCTCGTACCCCCGAAGCATATAATAAGATTGTTAAAGGTGATGCCGATATTATCTTTGTGGCTCAACCTTCCGGTGGGCAGAAAAAACGCGCAGGGGAATCGGGCGTCACTTTGAACTACACACCTTTCGCCCGTGAAGCGTTTGTTTTCATCGTCAATGCGGATAACCCGGTTAATTCCCTGACTGAACAACAAGTGCGTGACATCTTCAGTGGCGCAATTACCAACTGGCGCACGGTTGGCGGTAATGATCAGGAGATCCAGACCTGGCAACGCCCGGAAGACTCTGGCAGTCAGACGGTGATGCAATCACAGGTTATGAAAAATGTCCGCATGATCTCACCACAGGAAACTGAGGTGGCTAGTATGATGGGAGGAATGATTAAAGTTGTTGCCGAATACCGTAATACAAACAACGCAATAGGCTACACCTTCCGCTATTACGCGACGCAAATGAATGCTGACAAAAATATCAAATTGTTATCGATTAACGGTATTACACCGACTGCGGAAAACATCCGTAACGGCAAATATCCGTATATCGTCGATGCCTTTATGGTAACGCGGGAAAATACGACGTCAGAGACACAAAAATTGGTGGAATGGTTTTTAACTCCGCAAGGGCAGAGCCTGGTGGAAGATGTGGGATATGTGCCGATGTATCCAACAATGAAATAACCCTCGAGGGAAAGGAATCAACGCGATGAATAAATTCACAGGCGTTTTACTGTTAGGTGCAGTATTACTGGCGGGATGCGCCGACCGGGAAGGGTACTATAACAGCGTTAGGGAAGAAGAGAGCCATGGCCTGACGTCTCTGCGGGGACAACCTGAATTCCGTTACAGCGAAGATTGGACAAGATGGCCGAGAGTGTACGGTGCAACAGCTTTATACCCGCTGTATGCTTCTGCATATTATGAATTAGTACCGGAGCCGAAAGATGCGGATCAAACCTCGCTGGCCTGGCAGGCGTATGGTTTACAGCAAACCCGAACAGCGGAAGCCTACGATAGTCTGATTAAAGGTACTGCGACTGTTATTTTTGTCGCGCAACCCTCTGAAGGGCAGAAAAAACGTGCAGGAGAAGCGGGCGTTAAGCTGAAATATACCGCGTTTGCCCGCGAAGCCTTTGTCTTTATCGTTGATATCAAAAACCCGGTTAATTCACTTAGCGAACGGCAGGTCAAAGACATTTTTAGCGGTAAAGTGAGTCGCTGGAATAAAGTGGGCGGCAGTGACGAAAGTATAAAAGTCTGGCAGCGGCCAGAAGATTCAGGAAGCCAAACGGTTATGAAGGGACTGGTTATGCAAGATACTCCAATGCTGCCAGCCAAAAAATCCACTGTTATTGATCTTATGGGCGGTTTAATTACCGAAGTCGCCGACTACCAAAATACACCATCTTCCATTGGATACACCTTCCACTATTACGTCACACGTATGAATGACAATATGCTTAAAATGCGCAAACAGATCAAACTGTTGGCTATAAACGGCGTTGCGCCTACAGAGGAAAATATTCGTAACGGATCTTATCCCTATGTTGTGGATGCCTATATGGTGACGCGTGAAAACCCCACGCCGGAAACGCAGAAATTCGTTGACTGGTTTTTAAGCCCGCAGGGGCAGCAATTGGTAGAGGATGTGGGCTATGTGCCGCTGTATAAAACGCAACCTTAGAGCAGGGAAATAATATGGATACTACCATTATTCGCCTGAACGCGGCGAATGCTCGTTTTGTTTATCAACCGTTTACACGCGACCAGCGGGCGAGGGGGTAATTATGCAACCCAGCCCCGCCATGCAGGCATTAATTGAGCAGATATATCACACCTTTCACCGTTATCCAGTGCCGAAGCAATGTGTGGTTTGTTGTGAATATTGCCTGAGTCAGCAGGAACAAAAGGCATTACGGAATACATCGTTACGAGCGCTCCCTTATTCCTTAATCAATGCCTGGAATAGTAGCCCAGGACCCGATCCGCAAAACAGCGATGAGGTCCGCTATTTTCTTCCGCGTTTACTGGAATTTGTTGCACAGGGACATTTTGACAATATTCACGAAGTCTTTTCTCTGCGCCGTATCAACCTGGCTAATAAAGCAAACTGGCGTGCGGATGAACTGGCGATATTGCAGCAATTTGCCTGCCAGTATATGGCTGATTGGGTATCTGGCGATGAAGCTGTCGAATTACAGTACATGCTGGAAATGTTTTTCCGTGCCGATATCGCCCTTGCGCCATTGCTTGATGCCGTTATCTCTGTACCCGGTTACCAGCCCACAGTGTCAGTGGCATGTTTACTGTGGCATAACAGGGAAGAGAATATCCAGAATAGTAGCTTTGAGCAGGATGATGACGATAAAGCTATTACCGCCCAAATCAATACCTGGACTGACAACAATCAATCCATCCTGAAAGAACGCTCGCGGCAAGCGATTGAGAACCCGCTTAGGCAGCCTGAACAGGGCACACGATATCAGGTCTGGGAAGATGACTGGATGATTGATGAGTGTTTATGCGCGATGTATGACGCATCATCCGAATCACCAGGGCAATGAAGATGAATAAAATCAGACTTTATATTCCTCCGCTAATTCTCGGCTTTGTTATTGTGCCGTTGTTGGTGTGGCCGACGGTAGTTGCGCTGGCTGCTTTTGGTATCACGCTGAGTTTTCTGATGGAGATGCTGTTCTCAATTTCGTTCATGCACAGGCGTATTTCCCTTCTGGAAGCACAACTATGGTTATCGGCTGAATATGTGCTTTTCTTCTGTGCAATGGTGGGCGTTGGTTGGCTATTTGCGCGCAGAACGCCACCTGAACTGAAAAGTAGACTGCATTGTTGGCTGGTATTTGCACCAGTTTATTTCTGGTTGCTCCTGTGGAATATCATTTTTTATGTCGCGCCAGCGCAAATTGCTTTGCTGGAAAATATGCGCAGTTTCTTTCTGACAGTTGTCTGGCTCCCACTGAATTTTTCGCCATTTTGGTCCCAACCGTGGACTGGCTTTGTCGGCCCGATAAGTGCACAGCTTGGTTTTGCGTTGGGATATTATTGCCAGTGGCGTAGCAAAAATAGAAGCCAGAGGAAGAAGTGGGGCGAGTGGGTAATGTGTCTGAGTTTTGTTACGTTGGGTATGATGGCGTGGGCTTTGCGGTAATTCCCTGAATCAAAAAGTAGGTTAGATTGAAATTTGACCTCAGATTGTTGACAAAGTGCGCTTTGCTCATGCCGGATGCGGCGTGAACGCCTTATTCGGCCTACAAAATCGCGCAAATTCAATGTATTGCATAAACCACGTAGGCCTGATAAGCGTAGCGCATCAGGCAGTTTTTTTGTTTATCATCAGTCTCAGGTCAGATTGAAATCTGACCTGGCCACCTTACGTTAATTTACGACGCTAGCGACAACTTCTGCTGCGTATACTCCACCAGCCACTGACTCACACGAGATTGTTGAGCCGCATTCAGCCACATGCCTTGTTTTGTGCGACGCCACAGGGCATCGTCGGCGCGACGGACCCATTCGTGATCCACCAGGTATTTCAGTTCCGCTTCGTAGAACTCATGACCGAAATCCTCCCCGAGGTCGCTTATCGCCCCCGCATTGCCGAGCAGCAGCTCGCTGTTGCTGCCGTAAGTGCGCGCGTAGTGACGTGCCAGCGATTCAGTCAGGAACGGGTAACGGCGGCGCAGGCGAGCGGCATAATCGTCGCGGTCGCCTTCAATGGCACCACCCGGCAGCACGCTCTCTTTCGTCCACGCCGGGCCAATACCCTGATAATACGGCGTCAGTTTTTCCAGCGCATGTTCCGCCAGTTTGCGGTAGGTGGTCAGCTTACCGCCGAATACCGACAGCAGCGGTGCTTTGCCGTTTTCGTCATGGATATCAAGGGTGTAATCACGGGTAATTGCCTGCGGCGAGTCGGACTCATCATCACACAGCGGACGCACACCGGAGTAGGTCCAGACGATATCGTCACGGCTTAGCTGCTTTTTAAAGTGCGTGTTATACACTTTCAGCAGGTAATTGATTTCACTCTCTTCAATCTTCACTGCTTTTGGATCACCTTTGTATTCCACATCGGTGGTGCCGATGATGGAAAACTCGTCCATCCACGGGATCACGAACACAATACGTTTATCTTCGTTTTGCAGAATGTAGGCTTGCTTCTGGGTATGCACACGCGGCACCACAATATGGCTGCCTTTGATCAGGCGAATGCCATAAGGTGAGGGCAGATGCATCCCGTCGTCGAAGAACTGTTTCACCCACGGGCCGGTGGCGTTAACCAGGCCGCGCGCTTGCCAGCTATATTTTTTGCCGGTATCGATATCTTCCGCTTCCACAATCCACAGGCCGTTTTCGCGGCGAGCAGAGGTGGCGCGAGTCCGAGTAATCACTTCGCCGCCTTTACGCACCACCATCTGGGCGTTGGCGAGTACCAGACGGGCGTCGTCTACCCAACAGTCAGAATATTCGAATCCGCGCTTAATTTCCGGTTTTAACACTGAATTTGCGCCAAAACGCAAACCAGTTGATCCCGGCAGGCTGGTGCGTTTACCCAGATGATCGTACATAAACAGACCAATGCGAATCATCCACGCCGGGCGCAGATGCGGACGATGCGGCAGGCGAAAACGCATCGGGAAGGCGATATGCGGGGCCATTTTCAGCAGCACTTCACGTTCAGCCAGCGCCTCGCTGACCAGGCGGAATTCATAGTGCTCAAGGTAGCGTAGGCCACCGTGAATGAGTTTTGAACTGGCGGAGGAGGTCGCGCAAGCGAGATCCTGCGCCTCCAGCATCAGCACGGATAAACCGCGTCCAGCGGCGTCTGCCGCGATACCAGCACCATTGATGCCGCCACCTATCACAATCAGATCTTTGGTTTCCATGCTGCCCTCATTCACTTTCGTTAAAGCTCATAAATGTTCGTTATCGAACATATTAGCAAAGAATCGCGCTTTAGGTAACATTGAAAAAACATTTTAGAGTGATATGTATAACATTATGGCGTTTATCTGCCGCTTCGACGTAAACTGTGCGGTAAATTTGCCCACTTGTTTGTAAAGAAAGAGAGACGCATGGATCAGTTCGAATGTATTAACGTTGCCGACGCGCACCAGAAGTTGCAGGAAAAAGAGGCGGTGCTGGTCGATATTCGCGATCCACAGAGTTTCGCAATGGGGCATGCGGTGCAGGCTTTCCATTTAACCAACGACACACTGGGCGCGTTTATGCGTGATAACGACTTTGACACACCGGTGATGGTGATGTGTTATCACGGCAATAGCAGCAAAGGCGCGGCGCAGTATCTGCTGCAACAGGGCTACGATGTGGTTTATAGCATTGACGGCGGCTTTGAAGCCTGGCTGCGTCAGTTTCCCGCAGAGGTGGCGTACGGCGCGTAACGCTTTATACTGTCCCCTTTTGTGTGGAATAAGCGACAGCAACGATGTTGATGATTACCTCTTTTGCTAACCCCCGCGTGGCGCAGGCGTTTGTTGATTATATGGCGACGCAGGGTGTTATCCTCACGATTCAACAACATAACCAAAGCGATGTCTGGCTGGCGGATGAGTCCCAGGCCGAGCGCGTGCGGGCGGAGCTGGCGCGTTTTCTCGAAAACCCGGCAGATCCGCGTTATCTGGCGGCGAGCTGGCAGGCGGGCCATACCGGCAGTGGCCTGCATTATCGCCGTTATCCTTTCTTTGCTGCCTTGCGTGAACGTGCAGGTCCGGTAACCTGGGTGATGATGATCGCCTGCGTGCTGGTGTTTATCGCCATGCAAATCCTTGGCGATCAGGACGTGATGCTATGGTTGGCCTGGCCATTCGATCCAACACTGAAATTTGAGTTCTGGCGTTACTTCACCCACGCGTTAATGCACTTCTCGCTGATGCATATCCTCTTTAACCTGCTCTGGTGGTGGTATCTCGGCGGTGCGGTGGAAAAACGCCTCGGCAGCGGTAAGCTAATTGTCATTACTCTCATTAGCGCCCTGTTAAGTGGCTATGTGCAGCAAAAATTCAGCGGGCCGTGGTTTGGCGGGCTTTCTGGCGTGGTGTATGCGCTGATGGGCTACGTCTGGCTACGTGGCGAACGCGATCCGCAAAGTGGCATTTACCTGCAACGTGGGTTAATTATCTTTGCGCTGATCTGGATTGTCGCCGGATGGTTTGATTTGTTTGGGATGTCGATGGCGAACGGAGCACACATCGCCGGGTTAGCCGTGGGTTTAGCGATGGCTTTTGTTGATTCGCTCAATGCGCGAAAACGAAAATAATTCCAGGGATTTATAAATGAAACAAACACAACGTCACAACGGTATTATCGAACTGGTTAAACAGCAGGGTTATGTCAGTACCGAAGAGCTGGTAGAGCATTTCTCCGTCAGCCCGCAAACTATTCGCCGCGACCTTAACGAGCTGGCAGAGCAAAACCTGATCCTGCGCCATCATGGCGGCGCGGCGCTGCCTTCCAGTTCGGTTAACACGCCGTGGCACGATCGCAAGGCCACTCAGACCGAAGAAAAAGAGCGCATCGCCCGTAAAGTGGCGGAGCAAATCCCCAACGGCTCGACGCTGTTTATCGATATTGGCACCACGCCGGAAGCGGTGGCGCACGCGCTGCTTAATCACAGCAATTTGCGCATTGTCACCAACAATCTCAACGTTGCTAACACGCTGATGGTGAAAGACGATTTTCGCATCATTCTCGCCGGTGGCGAATTACGCAGCCGCGATGGTGGGATCATTGGCGAAGCGACGCTCGATTTTATCTCCCAGTTCCGTCTGGACTTTGGCATTCTGGGGATCAGCGGCATCGATAGCGACGGCTCGCTGCTGGAGTTCGATTACCACGAAGTTCGCACCAAACGCGCCATTATTGAGAACTCGCGTCACGTTATGCTGGTTGTCGATCACTCGAAATTTGGCCGTAATGCGATGGTCAATATGGGCAGCATCAGCATGGTTGATGCCGTCTACACCGACGCCCCGCCGCCAGCGGGCGTGATGCAGGTGCTGACGGACCATCATATTCAACTGGAGCTGTGCTGATCCTGCACGGCTTCCCACGCCAGACCAAAACGCGCCAGGTATTTGCGTAGCCGATCCGCGTCGTTGACGCTGGCTTTGCCCTGGCGCGAAACATCAAAAAGCTGTCGTCCGGCAGCAGAAAGCGACTTTGCCTGGCGGCAGATAGCTATTACGTGTTCCAGTTGCATACGGTCGAAGAGATCGATGTTTTCTGCCTCTGCGCCCAACAACGCCGTAAGCGCGGAGGGGCGGCTCTCCTGCCAGTTATAGCGCAGACGGTTTATCTCATCTTCAACCACTTCCAGAGTAATGCGTCCGCTAGTGGCAAAGGTTGCCATTCGCGTGACGCTGGCAGAAAGCTCGCGAAAGTTACCGCGCCATGTTGCCTGGGGAGATGTCGCAAAGGCCAGCCAGGCGCGCCGCGCTTCGGTGTTAAAACGCACGCTGTCGCCGGTGAGTGAAGCGTGGCGCTCCACTTCATAATCCAGGTTAGGTTCAATATCTTCCTGACGCTGGCGCAGCCCCGGCAGGGTGAAGGTCCAGAGATTGATCCGCGCGTATAGATCTTCGCGAAATTTGCCTTCGGCAACCAGCTGGCGCAAATCGCGCACCGTTCCGGCGATAAGCTGAAAATCACTGCTCACCTGGCGATCGCTGCCAAACGGGTAAAAGGTTTTCTCTTCAATGGCTTTCAGCAGCATTGCCTGTTCGTCTGCGCCCAGTTCGCCAATCTCATCAAGAAACAACATCCCGCCGTTGGCGCTGCGTAACAAACCTTCCCGCGATTCCCGCGCCCCGGTAAACGCGCCTTTTACATGACCAAACAGCGTCGACATGGCGGTATCGCCGCGCAGGGTGGCGCAGTTCACTTCCACAAACGCGCCGCTAAACTGATGCCGCGCCTGTTTTAGCTCGAAGATGCGTCGCGCCAGAAATGACTTACCTGCACCGGTCGGGCCATTAAGCAGAATTGGCGCGCGGGATTTAATCGCCACTTTTTCAATCTGCTCAATCATGCGGTTGAAGTGGGGGTTACGCGTGGCAATGCCGGACTTAAGAAAATCAAGCGTTTGCTGGCGTTCCTCGGCAAAGCGGCTGGCGATGGCGTTATAACGGCTTAAATCGAGATCGATAATCGTCACCGCGCCTGGACTATCGGGCTGCTTTTTTTTGCGCGGAGGCGAGGTCTGCGCCAGCCGGGCGGGCAGGTAACGCGCTTCCGCCAGCAGAAACCAGCAAATCTGCGCGACGTGGGTGCCGGTGGTGATGTGAATTAAATAGTCTTCTTTTTCTGGCTGAAACTCGTAACCACGAGCGAAATCATGCAGGCAGGCGTAAACCTCTTCGAAATCCCATGGGTTATGCAGTTCAATCTCAACGCTCACCACTTCTGTTTCTGGCGAAACGCTGGCGATATCGCGTTTAAGCGTTTCAAATAGCGAGCGCGAGCGGGCGTCGTGCAACAATTCCAGTCGATCGATGACCAACGATTCTTGCTGGCATAAACAGAGCGTCGGACGCCATTTCGACCAGCGCTGACTGCCGCGCCCGGCATAATCCAGCACCGTTCCGACAAAGCCAAAAGCCACTGTTTTACGCATCTTAGATATCCTTATAAAAAACGATATTTCATTATCGGTAAATTGGCTTTGCGGGAAATCTCCGTTTACGGACGTAAAGATTTTATCTATTTAAAAACAATGAATTAAAAAATTAACCTGCATATTTAATTTTCTGGCACGACGGTTGCAATTATCAGGACAGCAAACAACGAAAAGAGAAAAACAAAATGAATTACGAATTACTGACCACTGAAAATGCCCCGGTAAAAATGTGGACCAAAGGCGTGCCGGTAGAAGCCGATGCACGTCAGCAACTTATTAATACGGCGAAGATGCCGTTTATTTTCAAACATATTGCGGTAATGCCTGATGTACACCTGGGTAAAGGTTCCACCATTGGTAGCGTGATCCCGACTAAAGGGGCGATTATTCCGGCGGCGGTGGGCGTGGATATTGGCTGCGGAATGAACGCGCTGCGTACCGCGTTAACGGCGGCGGACCTGCCTGAAAACCTGGCGGAGCTGCGTCAGGCAATTGAAACGGCCGTGCCGCATGGGCGTACCACTGGCCGTTGTAAACGTGATAAAGGCGCATGGGAAAATCCGCCTGTTAACGTCGATGCGAAATGGGCTGAGCTTGAAGCCGGTTATCAGTGGTTAACGCAAAAATATCCCCGTTTCCTTAACACTAACAACTATAAACACCTGGGAACGCTGGGAACGGGTAACCACTTTATTGAAATCTGCCTTGATGAGTCGGACCAGGTATGGATTATGCTGCACTCCGGTTCACGCGGAATTGGTAACGCCATCGGGACTTACTTTATCGATCTGGCACAAAAAGAGATGCAGGACCAGCTTGAGACGTTGCCGTCGCGTGATCTGGCGTACTTTATGGAAGGTACGGAATACTTTGATGATTACCTGAAAGCCGTGGCCTGGGCGCAGCTTTTTGCCAGCCTTAACCGCGATGCGATGATGGAAAACGTGGTAACGGCGTTGCAGAGCATTACGCAGAAAACGGTCAGACAGCCACAAACGCTGGCAATGGAAGAGATCAACTGTCACCACAACTATGTGCAAAAAGAACAGCACTTTGGCGAAGAGATCTATGTGACGCGTAAAGGCGCGGTGTCTGCGCGTGCTGGTCAATATGGAATTATTCCCGGTTCGATGGGAGCGAAAAGCTTTATCGTCCGTGGGCTGGGAAATGAAGAGTCGTTCTGTTCATGCAGCCACGGTGCCGGGCGGGTAATGAGCCGTACTAAAGCGAAAAAACTGTTCAGCGTGGAAGATCAAATTCGTGCCACCGCGCATGTGGAATGCCGTAAAGATGCCGAAGTGATCGACGAAATCCCGATGGCGTATAAAGATATTGATGCGGTGATGGCGGCACAAAGCGATCTGGTGGAAGTTATCTACACTCTGCGTCAGGTGGTGTGCGTAAAAGGATAAATGATGAAAAGGATGATTGCGCTGGATGGCGCACAGGGCGAAGGCGGCGGGCAGATCCTGCGCTCGGCGCTGAGCCTGTCGATGATAACCGGCCAGCCATTTACCATCACCGGCATTCGTGCCGGGCGGGCGAAACCGGGGCTGTTGCGCCAGCATCTGACTGCGGTAAAAGCGGCTGCGGAAATTTGCGGAGCAACGGTGGAAGGCGCGGAGCTGGGATCGCAGCGTCTGGTCTTCCGGCCTGGTACCGTGCGCGGCGGCGATTACCGCTTTGCTATCGGTAGCGCCGGAAGTTGTACGCTGGTGCTGCAAACGGTGCTACCCGCGCTGTGGTTTGCCGACGGGCCTTCGCGTGTTGAAGTGAGCGGCGGTACCGATAACCCGTCGGCCCCGCCTGCGGATTTTATCCGCCGGGTGCTGGAGCCGCTGCTGGCGAAAATGGGAATTCATCAGCAAACCACATTATTACGCCACGGTTTTTACCCTGCCGGAGGCGGCGTGGTGGCAACGGATGTCTCGCCCGTGGCATCGTTTAACACCTTGCAACTTGGCGAGCGCGGGAACATTGTGCAGATGCGTGGTGAGGTGCTATTAGCTGGTGTGCCGAGGCATGTCGCTGAACGTGAGATCGCTACACTGGCGGGTAGTTTTTCCCTGCATGAGCAGAATATTCATAACCTGCCGCGCGACCAGGGGCCGGGTAATACCGTCTCGCTTGAAGTCGAAAGTGAAAATATTACCGAACGCTTTTTCGTCGTCGGTGAAAAGCGCGTCAGCGCCGAAGTGGTCGCGGCACAGTTAGTGAAAGAGGTGAAACGCTACCTGGCAAGCCCGGCGGCGGTGGGGGAATATCTCGCTGACCAGCTGGTTCTACCGATGGCGCTGGCGGGCGCGGGACAATTTACGGTCGCCCATCCCTCATGCCATCTGCTGACCAATATTGCCGTGGTGGAGCGTTTCTTGCCCGTGCGGTTCAGTCTGACAGAAACAGACGGCGTAACGCGAGTGAGCGTTGAATGATGCTGAGATGTAAGCCGGAGCTGGCGCGTTATCCGGCTAAATTCACACTCCATACCCCATCATCTTCAGCAGTTTCTGCGCGTGTTGTACCGCAGCCTGGCGGTGGGCGACGCCGAGTTTCTGATACAGGTTGCGGATATGCGTCTTGATAGTGGTCGCTGCGACTTCCAGCTCGCCCGCAATTTGTTCGTTGCTGTAACCGGAGTAAATCAGCCCCAGTACTTGCCATTCACGTTGTGTCAGCGGGCTGGTGCGGATAAGTTCTGGCACTTCCGGATGATTTAGCAGACGTTCAACGAAACTCTCATCGAAATGGGCGAATTTATGTCGATGATGTTGATTGATTTCCCGCAGAATACGCTGCGCGCGGTGCTGTTCCAGTTCCGGCAGCGTATTAAGCTGAATCAGCTGGCGCAGTTGTTGCGCCATCGCTTCGCCTTCAATGACAAAATGACTGATAAATCCAGTGCGGTTTGCCAGTTTTAATGCATCCAGCAGCACACGCTGGGCGTCGCTTTTACGCCCGGCTTGCCAGTACAACTGATTGAGTAAAAGCAGGTTACGGTTGAGGTCGCTCATCAACCGCAGACTGCGGGCGTTTTCGTTCAGTTCTTCGAGGACTATTTCCGCCGGTTCAAACTCGCCCAGCAAGATTTGTGCGCGGGCAATGTTGCGCCATTGACCTTGCAGGAAGTGATTGTTCGCAAACTCTGGTTTCGCAGTATGGCTCAGCCAGTTGGCGGCAGCCGCTTTATCGCCGGTCATCTGCCAGTAAATCACGCGAACTTTGTTGGCGTTAGAGATCCAGTCGCTGTGATATTTGCCATTCCCCAGCAGGTTTTCCAGACGGTTTAGCTGGCTACGGGCGTTATCTAAATCACCACGGGCCAGCGAGCATTGAATCAACATCGCCAGGCACTGAAGCTGTTGCTGCGGCTGATAAGACGACAAGACTTCAATCCCGCTACGCGCCGACGCTTCGGCTTCATCCAGTCGCGCCCAGGCCCATAGCAGCTGTGCACGAATGCGCACCAGAAACTCATGCATCGGCAACTGTTCCAGATGCTGCTCGTTGATCAACTGGAATGCTTTTTCCTGTGTTTCCCATGCAGTTTGCAGGAACCCTTGGGCAAACAGAATTTCACTTTGCTGGATTAAACTCCACAAGGCGTAGTGCCAGACATCGTGCTGGCGTGCCATCTGTTCGGTTTGCTGCATTAACGCCAGTGAGCGGGTCAATTCGCCTTTGCAGTGCAACACTTCGCCAAGCACGGAGGTTGCCACAATGCGGCTGTAGAACCAGCCCGGGGGCAGTTCTTCCAGCGCCAGTTTTGCCAGCCGCTCGGCTTCATCCGGATTGCCGTCGTTAATAGCCACCTGGGCGCGCAGAGCGTTAAATTCTGCGTGCATGGTACCTTCCCTGATATCCTTGATCTCATGCTCGGCACGCGCCAGCAGGGTGTTCACTTCGCCATAGCGATGTTGGCTTTGCATCAGCCACGCCTGCAACAACACCAGCTGTGGGTTTTCCAGCAGGCTGTCCCACGGCAGGGCGTTGAGCGACTCTTCCAGCAGTGACAGTTCGCTATGGTTGAACAAACTCCAGGCGTGATTAAGCAGAATATCGCGCAGCATCAGCGCGTCGCCTGCGGCCAGCGCATGATGAATAGCTTCGCTGGGAAAACCTTGCGCCATCCAGCTTTCTGCGGCAGCACGGTGAATTTCCGGCAGTTCCGCCGCCAGTTCCCACTGGCAGCGCTGGCGCAGGAAGTTGCCAAACAACGGGTGATAGCAGAACCACTCGCCGGTATCATCCATCCGTTGCAAAAACAGTCCCTGACGCTCAATTTCTTCGAGGCGCATTTGCCCGTTGTCTTCACCGGTCACGCGGGTGATTAGCGCATCGTTCATCGAGCGTAAAATGGCACTTTTCAGTAGAAAATGGCGTGTTGCCAGATCAACGTTATCCAACACTTCATCGACCAGATAATCAGAAAGATGGCTGGCATTAATGCCCGCCAGGCGACGTGCGGATTTGTGCGCAGAGTGGGTATTTTGTCGGACGGAGAGGGCGATTAATTGTAAAGCCGTTGCCCAACCAGAAACGTCATCGCAAATCCGGCTACTTTCAGCGGCTTCAATGGGCGAAGACAGACGGCAATCAAAAAACTGCTTGGCTTCCTGATGGGTAAACGCCAGTTGCTGGCTGCCAATTTCCAGCAGTTGGTCACGTACACGCAAATTGGCAATACCCAGTTGCGGAAGATTGCGCGACAAAACCACCAGGGTCAGATTTTCCGGTTGATGACGAATAAAGAAGCGCATTGACTCGTGAATCACTGGGTTAGTGATCAGATGATAATCGTCAATAACCAGGTAGAGCGGCTGGTGCCATTCTGCCAGTTCGATAAACAGTTGGGCAAAAAGTGAGGATAGACTGGCATATTGCCGCTTTTGCGCCATCACTTCACTGGCGGGGCAATGCCCGTTGGTGGCCTGTTGAATTGCGGCAATCAGGTAGCTGGCGAAACGTTCTTGCTGGTTATCGCCGTCATCCAGCGAGTACCAGCCCAAATCGTTTTTGCCTGCCGCCCATTGGGATATGAGCGTTGTCTTTCCGTAGCCCGCAGGACTTGTGATCAGCACCAGCCTGAAGTTGTTCGCGCCGGAAAGTTTAGCCAGCAGGCGCTCACGAACCACGGTATGGTCGAGTCGAACCGGACGACTTAATTTTGACGGAATCAGCATAGTTAATCACTTCACTGTGGAAATTGAGGAAATATTATTTTTTTTGCGCTTCGTAATTAATGGTTATAAGGTCGGCCAGAAATCTGTGCAATGCAAGCGATGACGGTTTTTTATGTGTCTGAATTTGCACTCTGTCACAATTCAAAACCTTTATTAATGTTTCATCTTAAAACTACGCTGATCCAGCGTAGATACTGGATCTTATGGTGTTTTCTCGTGGTTCAATAGTGTTATTAAAGCAATGATGCTCCCTTAATTCATGATGAAAGGTCTATCTAAAAAGATGATCTTAATAAATCTATTAAGAATGAGATGAATCTCGATTGGTATTTCATTGCTGAAACTATTTCGCTGCTTTACTTAATTTATAGAGTGGCTTTCCGCTTTTTGATAATACGCAACGGCCCTTTCTTACTGTTAATCGTCAGTTTTCTGCGCGCTTTGGCACTGGGCCAGTGCTTTTGCAGTTGATTGCACTACCTTTAAGTGTTCGCGATCACATTTTCTTGCTCATCCCCGTCACTCCTCCCCGCCTAATCCCCAGTAGGATGAGGAAGGTCAACATGGAGCCTGGCAAACTAACGATAACGTTGTGTTTAATGTCTAAGAAAACTGGAACTCCTATGTCACAACCCATTTTTAATGAAAAGCAATTTCAGGAAGCCCTGTCACGTCAATGGCAGCGTTATGGTTTAACTTCGGCAGCTGAGATGACCCCTCGCCAGTGGTGGCAGGCAGTGAGTGAAGCGCTGGCGGAAATGCTGCGCGCCCAGCCTTTTGCCAAACCGGCAGCGAATCAGCGCCATGTCAACTACATCTCAATGGAGTTTTTGATTGGTCGTCTGACGGGGAACAACCTGTTAAATCTCGGTTGGTATCAGGCCGTTCAGGATTCGCTGAAGTCTTATGACATCAACCTGACAGATTTGCTGGAAGAAGAGACTGACCCGGCGCTGGGCAACGGCGGTCTGGGCCGTCTGGCGGCATGTTTCCTCGACTCAATGGCGACCGTCGGACAGTCCGCAACAGGCTATGGTCTGAACTATCAATACGGTCTGTTCCGTCAGTCATTTGTTGACGGTCAACAAATGGAAGCGCCAGATGACTGGCATCGCGGTAACTATCCGTGGTTCAGCCATAATGAAGCGCTTGACGTGCAGGTTGGGATTGGTGGCAAGGTCACGAAAGACGGACGTTGGGAGCCCGCATTTACCATTACCGGCCAGGCGTGGGATTTACCTGTGTTGGGCTACCGAAATGGTGTGGCGCAGCCGCTGCGTTTATGGCAAGCGACACATGCGCATCCGTTTAACCTCACCAAATTCAACGACGGCGATTTCCTGCGTGCTGAACAACAGGGCATCGACGCTGAAAAACTGACTAAAGTGCTCTATCCAAACGACAACCATACTGCCGGTAAAAAACTGCGTCTGATGCAGCAATATTTCCAGTGTGCTTGTTCGGTTGCCGACATTCTGCGTCGTCACCATCTGGCGGGGCGTAAACTGCACGAGCTGGCAGATTACGAAGTCATTCAACTGAACGATACCCACCCGACTATCGCTATTCCGGAACTGCTGCGCGTGCTGATCGATGAGCACCAGATGAGCTGGGATGACGCATGGGCAATCACCAGCAATACCTTTGCTTATACCAACCATACCCTAATGCCAGAAGCACTTGAGTGCTGGGATGAGAAACTGGTAAAAGCCCTGCTGCCACGCCATATGCAGTTAATCAACGAAATTAACAACCGCTTTAAGAAGCTGGTGGAAAAAACCTGGCCGGGCGATAAAGCGGTATGGGCGAAGCTGGCGGTGGTGCATGACAAACAAGTTCGCATGGCCAATATGTGCGTGGTAAGCGGCTTTGCGGTGAACGGTGTGGCGGCGCTGCACTCGGATCTGGTGGTGAAAGATCTGTTCCCGGAATATCACCAGCTATGGCCGAACAAATTCCATAACGTCACCAACGGTATTACGCCACGTCGCTGGATCAAACAGTGCAACCCGGCACTGGCAGCATTGTTGGATAAGTCACTGAAAAAAGAGTGGGCTAACGATCTCGATCAGTTGATCAATCTGGAAAAATTCGCTGATGACGAGAAATTCCGTCAGCAATATCGCGAGATCAAACAGGCGAATAAAGTTCGTCTGGCGGAGTTTGTGAAAGTCCGTACCGGTATTGAAATCAATCCTCAGGCGATTTTCGATATTCAGATCAAACGCCTGCACGAGTACAAACGCCAGCACCTGAATCTGCTGCATATTCTGGCGTTGTACAAAGAAATTCGTGAAAACCCGCAGGCTGACCGCGTACCGCGCGTCTTCCTCTTCGGCGCGAAAGCGGCACCAGGCTACTACCTGGCGAAGAATATTATCTTTGCGATCAACAAAGTGGCTGACGTGATCAACAACGATCCGCAGGTGGGCGACAAGCTGAAGGTTGTGTTCCTGCCAGATTATTGTGTATCTGCTGCGGAAATGCTGATCCCGGCGGCGGATATCTCCGAACAGATCTCCACCGCAGGTAAAGAAGCTTCTGGTACTGGCAATATGAAACTGGCGCTTAACGGTGCGCTCACTGTAGGCACACTGGATGGCGCAAACGTGGAGATCGCCGAGAAAGTCGGTGAAGAGAATATCTTTATCTTTGGTCATACCGTGGAGCAGGTTAAGGCGCTGAAAGCGAAGGGCTATGACCCGGTGAAATGGCGGAAGAAAGATAAGGTCCTTGATGCGGTATTGAAGGAGCTGGAAAGCGGCAAATATAGCGATGGCGATAAACACGCGTTTGACCAGATGCTGCATAGCCTCGGTAAGCAGGGCGGCGATCCGTATCTGGTAATGGCGGACTTTGCGGCTTATGTCGAAGCGCAAAAACGCGTGGATGTGCTGTACCGCGACCAGGAGGCCTGGACTCGCGCGGCGATCCTCAATACCGCCCGCTGCGGTATGTTCAGCTCGGATCGCTCAATCCGTGATTATCAGGCTCGTATCTGGCAGGCAAAACGCTAAGGAAGCGCGATGGAAAGCAAACGTCTGGATAAAGCCGCGTTGGCGGCGGGGATCAGCCCCAATTACATCAATGCCCACGGAAAACCGCAGTCGATTAGCGCCGAAACCAAACGGCGTTTGCTTGATGCGATGCATCAAAGTACCGCCACGAAAGTGGCGGTAACACCAGTGCCAAATGTCATGGTGTATACCGCCGGGAAAAAAATGCCAATGGCGGTAGAGGGCAGCGGCGAATTTAGCTGGTTGCTGACCACCGAAGAAGGTACGCAGTACAAAGGCCACGTGAGCGGTGGTAACGCGTTCAATCTACCGACGAAGCTGCCGGAAGGTTATCACACGCTGACGCTTACCCAGGATGAACAGCGTGCTCATTGTCGGGTGATTGTCGCCCCGAAACGCTGCTACGAACCGCAGGCATTGCTCAACAAGCAAAAGCTGTGGGGGGCCTGCGTTCAGCTTTATACGCTGCGATCGGAAAAAAACTGGGGTATTGGGGATTTTGGCGATCTCAAAGCGATGCTGGTGGATGTGGCGAAACGTGGTGGAGCGTTTATCGGCCTGAATCCGATTCATGCGCTCTATCCGGCAAACCCGGAAAGCGCCAGCCCATATAGCCCGTCTTCTCGCCGCTGGCTGAACGTGATTTATATCGACGTCAACGCCGTTGAAGATTTTCAGCTGAGCGAAGAGGCGCAAACCTGGTGGCAGATGCCGACGACGCAACAGACGCTGCAACAGGCGCGGGATGCCGACTGGGTCGATTACTCCACGGTTACCGCCCTAAAAATGACAGCATTGCGCATGGCGTGGAAAGGTTTCGCGCAACGTGATGATGAGCAGATGACCGCGTTTCGCCAGTTTGTTGCAGAGCAGGGCGACAGCCTGTTTTGGCAGGCAGCCTTTGATGCGCTACATGCCCAGCAAGTGAAAGAGGACGAAATGCGCTGGGGCTGGCCAGCATGGCCTGAGATGTATCAGAACGTGGATTCGCCAGAAGTGCGTCAGTTCTGCGAAGAACATCGCGATGACGTCGATTTTTATCTCTGGTTGCAGTGGCTGGCTTACAGCCAGTTTGCCGCTTGCTGGGAGATAAGCCAGGGCTATGAAATGCCGATTGGCTTGTATCGTGACCTGGCGGTTGGTGTAGCAGAAGGTGGGGCAGAAACCTGGTGCGACCGTGAACTGTATTGCCTGAAAGCGTCGGTTGGCGCGCCGCCGGATATCCTCGGCCCGTTGGGGCAGAACTGGGGATTGCCGCCGATGGATCCGCATATCATCACCGCGCGCGCCTATGAACCGTTTATCGAGCTGCTGCGTGCCAATATGCAAAACTGCGGCGCATTACGAATTGACCATGTGATGTCGATGCTGCGTTTGTGGTGGATACCGTATGGCGAGACGGCGGATCAGGGGGCATATGTTCACTATCCGGTGGATGATCTGCTCTCGATTCTGGCACTTGAAAGTCAGCGTCATCGCTGCATGGTGATTGGCGAAGATCTCGGCACTGTACCAGTAGAGATTGTCGGTAAACTGCGCAGTAGCGGTGTTTACTCCTATAAAGTGCTCTATTTCGAAAGCGACCATGAGAAGACATTCCGCGCGCCGAAAGCGTACCCGGAGCAGTCGATGGCAGTTGCGGCGACACACGACCTGCCAACGCTTCGCGGTTACTGGGAGAGCGGGGATCTAACGCTGGGCAAAACGCTGGGCCTGTATCCGGATGAAGAGGTGCTACGCGGTTTGTATCATGATCGCGAACTGGCGAAGCAGGGGCTGCTGGATGCACTGCATAAATACGGTTGTCTGCCTAAACGAGCCGGGCATAAGGCGTCGCTGATGGCGATGACGCCGACGCTTAATCGTGGTTTGCAACGCTACATTGCCGACAGCAACAGCGCCCTGTTAGGGCTACAGCCGGAAGACTGGCTCGATATGGCGGAACCGGTAAATATTCCTGGAACCAGTTACCAGTACAAAAACTGGCGACGCAAGCTTTCCGCAACGCTTGAGACGATGTTTGCCGATGATGGGGTGAACAAGTTGATTAAGGATCTGGACAAGCGGCGCAGGGCGGCTGCGAAGAAGAAGTAGAGTGCGGTTGATGCCGGATGCGACGCTTGACGCGTCTTATCCGGCCTACTAATTAATGCCGAATCGTAGGCCGGATAAGGCGTTCACGCCGCATCCGGCCATCAGTATTATCAAATCACCATATTCAGCAGCAGACAGCCAACCAGACCGCACACTGAGATAATGGTTTCCAGCATCGACCAGGATTTGATGGTCTCGCCGATAGTCAGGTTAAAGTACTCTTTGAACAGCCAGAAGCCCGGATCGTTCACGTGCGAGAAAATCACACTACCGGAACCAACCGCAATAACCATCAGCTCTGGGCTAACGCCTGTCGTTGCAATCAGCGGTGCCGCGATACCCCCCGCAGTGATTGCCGCAACGGTTGCGGAACCCAGCGCGATACGCAGTACGGCAGCAATCGACCATGCCATCAGCAGCGGAGAAATGTTGGTTTCGTGCATCATGGAAGCAATGTATTTGTCCACGCCGCTGTCTACCAGCACCTGCTTGAACGCACCGCCACCGCCGATGATCAACAGCATCATCGCGATGATTTTGATGGAAGAAACCAGCGTGTCGTTAATCTGATCCATTGAACGGCCACGGTTCAGACCAAAGGTGAACATCGCAATCAGCACAGCAATCAGCGTTGCCATTACCGGGTCACCGAGGAACTCCGCCACCGGCAGGAACGCGTGACCTTTCGGCAGGATCATTTCGGCAATCGCACGCATCGCCATCAGCACAACTGGCACCAGAGAAGTCCAGACGCTGACGCCAAAGCTCGGCATCTCTTCTTCACTGAAGGTTTTCGCGCTGTACAGACCTTCCGGGATTGGCTTATCGATACCTTTCAGCACGCGAGCGTAAACCGGACCGGCGAGAATCACGGTCGGGATTGCCAGAATAGTACCGTACAGCAGGGTTTTACCCATATCGGCATTGAAAATGGTGGCAATCGCAGTCGGGCCCGGATGCGGTGGCAGGAAGCCGTGGGTCACAGACAGCGCAGCAGCCATCGGTACACCAACGTATAACAGTGGAATATTCGCCGCTGCAGCGATAGTGAACACCAGAGGCAGCATCAGTACGAAACCCACTTCATAGAACAGGGCAAAACCAACGGTGAAACCGGTCAGTACCACTGCCCACTGGATGTGCTTTTTACCAAATTTGGCAATCAGCGTGGTGGCGATACGTTGTGCACCACCGCAGTCTGCCAGCATTTTGCCCAGCATCGCGCCAAAACCCATGATCAGGGCAAGGCTGCCGAGCGTACCGCCGACACCGGCTTTGATAGAGCCAATAACTTTATCCAGTGGCATACCTTGCATTAATCCAACAGCAAGCGCCACCAGGACGAGAGCGATGAAACCGTTCATTTTGAAGCGGATCATCAGGAGTAATAACAAGATTACACCGATAGCAACAATGACTAATGGCATGATTTACCTGGCCTTTCATTTGTTATGGGTAACGTCAGGCTTCTGACGATAAATTCTGATCGTCCCAACTGGGAACAGAGATATAACAGCACCATAGCTGACGACTTCTAAAACTAATTAGTGTAGTCAGATGTTATGAGTGTGTTTGGTGCCCACGCAAATGATACGGGTAACATTGTGTGCTTGAGAATCACCAGAGCGGGGTAAATTTAAATTATGAGAGGTTGGTCATATTATCGCGGGGAAACGAAGGGATGGATTTGCCGAGCCAATGTAGAGCCAATGCCTGGCAGACGGCCCGATAAGGCGCTTTAGCGTCGCATCGGGCAATCTACAAAAGAGGGGATAACTTAGTAGTAAGAGTGCTCGCCGCGCTGGTGTTCGGTGAGATCGCGTACACCTTTCAGCTCCGGGAATTCGTTCAGCAGCTGCTTCTCGATCCCTTCTTTCAGCGTCACATCGACCATAGAACAACCGTTACAGCCGCCGCCGAATTGCAGAATGGCGTAACCGTCTTCGGTGATTTCCATCAGCGAAACGCGACCACCGTGACCGGCAAGTTGCGGGTTGATCTGCGATTGCAGCATATACTCCACACGCTCCATCAGTGGCGCATCGTCAGCCACTTTACGCATTTTGGCGTTCGGGGCTTTCAGCGTCAGCTGAGAACCCAACTGGTCGGTAACAAAGTCGATCTCTGCATCTTCCAGGTATGGCGCGCTTAACTCATCAACATACGCAGTCAGCAGGTCAAATTTCAGGGCGGTGTCGGTGGCTTCCACAGCGTCCGGCGGACAATAAGAAACGCCACATTCAGCGTTAGGCGTGCCAGGGTTAATCACAAATACGCGGATTTGTGTCCCTTCTTCCTGGTTTGCCAGCAGTTTGGCAAAGTGCGCTTGTGCAGCATCGGAAATACGGATCATAGTAATGGCCTAATAGTTGACTATTTTAGTTGGTTATAATACGCCCATCATCGAGGCTCTACAAGGTTCGACAAAGGCACCAGACCTGGACTGTCGCCGCACCATTGCGTAAAAGCAGCTGCGCAATCTCTGCGACGGTACTTCCGGTGGTAACGACATCATCCACAATCACCATATGGCGACCTTGCACAGGCAATTCAAGGCGAAAAGCATTTTTCAGGTTGCGCTTGCGCAGCCGGGCACTGAGAAAATGCTGGATAGCGGTGGCCCGTGTTCGTACGACGGCTTCGCTATCCCACTGGCAGTGCAACCAGCGTGATAACGGCTGACACAGCAAATCGCTCTGATTAAATCCCCGACGCCAGTGACGCCGCTGCCATAACGGAACGCTGATGATGCGATCCGGCAGTTGTAATCCGGTAGTCCGACGGGCGTGTAAGACTTCCAATAGTAACAGACGTGCCAGGGCGCTGGCGATTTCACTACGTCGCGAAAACTTAAGCTGGTGGATGAGCGGACTTAATGGCGGCGCATAGTTGGCGACCGTGACTAGTCTTTGCCAGGGCGGCGGTTTTTGCAGGCAGCGACCGCAAGGAAGATGGGAGTGTGTGGCGGGTAATCCACATTGTGGGCATAACGTTTTATCTGTACGGGCGGCGCGTGAACAGACCGAACAAATCCCCCAATGACCTAACGCCAGCGGCATTCGGCATAGCCAGCATAATCCCGGTACTGTTAGCATATGTTCATCCTTGTAAGTCAAAAGAGAACAATAGCGGATGAATAACATCTGGTGGCAGACCAAAGGTCAGGGGAATGTTCATCTTGTGCTGCTGCACGGATGGGGACTGAATGCCGAAGTGTGGCGTTGCATTGACGAGGAACTTAGCTCGCATTTTACACTGCACCTTGTTGACCTGCCCGGCTTCGGGCGCAGCCAGGGATTTGGTGCGATGTCGCTTGCTGAGATGGCAGAAGTCGTGCTGCGACAGGCACCAGATAAGGCCATCTGGCTGGGCTGGAGTCTGGGGGGACTGGTGGCATGCCAGATTGCGTTAACCCATCCCGAGCGTGTTCAGGCGTTGGTTACCGTGGCATCGTCACCGTGTTTCAGTGCTCGTGACGGCTGGCCTGGGATAAAACCGGACGTGCTGGCAGGTTTCCAGCAGCAACTGAGTGAAGATTTTCAGCGCACAGTGGAGCGGTTCCTTGCGTTACAAACCATGGGTACAGAAACGGCACGCCAGGATGCGCGAGCGCTGAAGAAAACCGTTCTGGCGTTACCGATGCCGGAGGTTGACGTGCTTAATGGTGGGCTGGAAATTCTGAAAACGGTCGATCTCCGTCAGCCGTTGCAAAACGTACCTATGCCGTTTTTGCGATTGTATGGCTATCTCGACGGTCTGGTGCCGCGCAAAGTGGTGCCGATGCTGGATCAACTCTGGCCGCACAGCGAGTCATACATCTTCGCCAAAGCGGCCCATGCGCCGTTTATTTCGCATCCGGTTGAGTTTTGTCACCTGCTGGTGGCATTGAAGCAGAGGGTGTAGGCAGGAAGTGAGGGTTACTGTTGTGGGTCGATTATATTCACCAGTTTACCGATCACCTCACTAATCAATGCTTCATCGGCAACAGTATGAAATTGAGCGCCACGGGCAATAAGATCGACTGCTTTCAGCTGGTGACAAAGCACAACGCCATGCAGGTTACCGGTTTGCGTATCATGGGGGAGGACGTTCACCGTCACCCCTGTGGAACGTGCTGCATTTGCCCCTGTTGAAATCGGACAGCACATAGCAACTTTTAAAACATTGTTGAGTTCTTTGTCTGTTACCACAATGCAATAATGTGGATCCCGAAGTTCATGCCCGGCAACCGGATCAGGGTTAAAACACCAAATCTCACCACGATGTGGCGTCCGTGCCTTTACCATGCTTCATTACCTTTTTTCCCTTCAGCCCATCCTTCTGTGGACTGATTTAGCTCCGTAATTTCGCTTTCATCGATCTGACTCAACAACTGCGCGACGGTAAGACGCCCACGTGGTTTGTGCTCTGTTGCGCGCAAATTAACGCTATCGCCTTTTTTCTCCACGGTAAGCTCTGTGCCCGGTGACCAGCCAAGATCGGTGGCAACATCTCGTGGGATAGTAACGATCATGGCTCCTCCTTGTTGCCGTAATTTCACTGTCTGCATATCAGTTCCTAAGTGCTACTTTGTGTTACATGCAAGATAGCACAAAGTAGCACTTAAGCAGGGGATAGTGTCTACTGGCTCGCCGCAGCCAATTCTTCCTCTGACAGCCCGGTAAATCGCAGAACGTCCTCAAGAGGGACTCCGGCATCCAGCATGGTTTTGGCAATAGCACGTATACCTTTCTGAAACCCCTCCTGCCGCAATCTTTCCGCAATAGTCATTAAACTCTCCTTGTGTTTCGGTGAACGTTCGGCCACACCGTCGATAAAATCGTTAAAACGCACCGCATCGCCGGTTTGCAATATGTAATTAAACAGCCCTTTGATTTGTCTGTCATTAGCGTATCCACTACTTAATAAGCAGGCCATTTGCTCTACCAGCCCCATCAGGTCGCGTTGACGAATATGTTTTTGAATTAACTCCAGCAGCGCCATGCGTCGGTGTTGCATGATTTCATCATCAGGCATGACGGTGACATCAATCAGCGGAAATGCAGAGGCATAGAGCTGCCTGGCCAGGTTGGGATCGGCGAAACAATCCAGCCAACACAGCGAATAGGGATAGGGGCTTTCAATACCGTGGTAAAACAACAATGGCACCACCATCGGCAACGTTTTGTATCCGGCATCAAGGTGATTTTGCATTGCGGCAATGGCGTAACGCATCATGCGAAATGCGATCAATTTGTTTGATGTGCTTTGATGTTCAATCAGGCAATAGATATATCCCGGTCCTTGCTCCGTTTTCACCGACCACAGCACGTCGGAATAGCTTTCACGCAGATCGTCATCAATAAAGCTGCTCGACTCCAGCTTGAGGGTTTTCATATCACAGAGCGCGTGAATGGGGGCCGGTAAATGGAACGCAAGAAAATCGCGTGCCGTGTCCGGTTGGCGTAAAAAGAGTTTGAACAGTGCATCGTGTGGGGTGGAACTTTGCTTTTTGCTCATGGCGTTCCTTCACCTGTTGTTTGAATGCCGCGACTCTACGCGCCACTCCACACCTGTGCATTAGCCAGTTTTCATCCTTGCGAGACACTTTCAGAGGAACTTACGCCGTGCTGCAAGAATTGCATTGTTATGGAAAGCCGCACGCAAAAAAAGCCCGGTTGCAAACGCATACCGGGCTTTTCAAAACAGGCGGTGGAGTATGGTTAACGCAGCGCCCACCACTCGCGCAGACAGGCTTTTCCTTCCGGGCAGCTTTTACAACTGCCGGAGAGGCAGCCGTCGGGTTCTTCCTGAATCCGCACTGCTTTGCCCATACTTTCCAGTTGTTGCAGCATGGCGTTAATCATTGACTGTGGAGTGTTCAATGTCTGGCTTATCTGGGCCGCTTCCATACGACCCCGTAACGCCAGCAAATCACGCACCTGAATGAGCGAAGCCATTGCTGTATCCTTAGTGGCAATCGCCAGTGGTGCTGGCTGCACAGCAACTGCTTACCGATTTGCGCGTCGCCAGCAGTTCGATATCCACCCGGCTACGCGCGCGGCGCAGCAAACCGATAACCACGATGTTAAACAGGATAACCGCCAGAATGCACACCAGGCTGTAAGTTGGATGCTGACTGTAGCTGGCGACCTGATAGAACAATGTTGCCAGCGAGTAAGCGATATTCAGCCCCCACAGGATGGAGAAGCCCATCCAGCCACGGCTTGATTCACGGGCGATAGCACCCATCACCGAGATGCACGGTACATACAGCAGGACGAAAATCAGGTAGCTGTATGCGGCAGCTGCGCTACCGAATTTCTGATCCATCACGCCCATCGCCCCGGTACCCATTTCGCCGTCGCCTTTGCTTGCTTCAATGGGGTTCATCAGTACGCTAAGGCTGAAGGTGTCTTTCAGGCTCTGCCAGGTTTCATCTACCGCACTGAACAGCTCTTCACCGAGGTTAAATTCTGCCGGATTGAACTCTTCGTCCTGAATATTTTCTGCGGTGTAGAGGGTGTTGAGCGTACCCACCACCACTTCTTTCGCCATTGCGCCCGTGAACAGGCCAACCGTTGCCTGCCAGTTATCTTCATGTACGCCAATCGGCTTGAAGACCGGAGTGATCACACGGCTGACGGAAGCCAGCGCCGAGTCGTTGATGTTATCGACGATTTTTCCGCTCAGCGAGAAGCTGTTGAAGGCGCTCAGGAAAATGCTGACGATGATGATCACTTTACCTGCGCGCATCACGAAGCCTTTCAGACGCTGCCAGGTCTGGATAATCAGACTCTTAACGTGTGGTACGTGATAGACCGGCAGCTCCATGACGAACGGCGTCGCTTCACCGCGCATGATGGTGTACTTGAGCATCAGGCCCGTCAGCACCGCCATCACGATACCCAGCATATACAGCGAGAAGACCGCCAGCGCGCCGTTCTGCCCGAAGAAGGCAGCCGCAAATACTGCGAAGATAGCCAGACGTGCGCCGCAGGACATAAACGGTGCCATCATAATGGTCATCAGGCGTTCACGCGGAGCATCAAGAGTTCGCGCGCCCATTACCGACGGTACGTTACAACCGAAACCAACGATCAGCGGTACAAAGGATTTCCCCGGCAAGCCCAGCGCCTGCATCAGACGGTCCATCACAAACGCCGCACGCGCCATATAACCGGAGTCCTCGAGGAAGGAGAGGAACAGGTACATCATGCCGATCTGCGGCACCAGTGGCAGCACGGTGTTAATACCGCCGCCCAGGCCCTGGGCGAGGAAGATAGTCAGCCAGTCCGGGAAGTGGAGCGTGTAGCCAATCCACTGAATACCATGCACAAATAGCGCCACGGAGCCGACGTCAAACAGCGGCTGTAACGCCCCGCCGATGTTGATAGCGAGCAGGAACATCAGGTACATCACAAAGAGGAAAATCGGCAGACCGAGGAAACGGTTGAGCACGATTTTATCTACCGCAGTGGTGAAACGGCTGGGTTCTGCCGTCAGCGTGTTGCTTACCACATCGCAGATAGCAGCAATACACTGGTAACGCGCATCGGCAATGTGCAGCGCCGGATCGTCCATCTCATTACGCAGACGGGCAAGGGCGGCATCCAGATGCTGCGACGCTTCACCGGCGTAGGCGCGGCTGTAGATATCGCCTTCCAGCATTTGCAGGCCCAGCCAGCGACGCTGCTTGAGCGGGATGTCGGACGGCATCACTTTTGCCAGCGAGTCGGCTTCATTGATTAGCGGCTGGGCGTAATGCACCAGTTCTACATTGTCGTTGGCTTTGTAGCGGTCAATCGCCAGTTTCAGAGCTTCGATACCGCGACCACGCGTGGAAACCAGTGGAACTACCGGGCAGCCAAGACGCGCCGACAGCGCATCAATTTCGATGCGAATATTTTGTTTCTCGGCAATGTCGAGCATGTTCAGCGCCACGATGCAGGGAATGCCGAGTTCCAGCAGCTGTAGCGTCAGGTACAGGTTACGCTCAAGGTTAGACGCATCTACCACGTTAATCAGCAGATCGGCGTCGCCACTCAAAATGTAGTGACAGGCGATTTGCTCGTCCAACGACGTCTGCGATGAAATAGTAGTCAGAGAATAAGTACCGGGCAGATCCACCAGCGTGACCTGATGATCGGTGGTGGAAAACTGACCCTCTTTACGTTCGACGGTAACGCCGGCCCAGTTACCTACACGCTGACGTGCGCCAGTGAGCTGGTTAAATAAAGTTGTCTTGCCAGAATTTGGATTACCAATTAAGCCAATGGTTAATTTTTTCATTGTTGTTATCACCGTATTAACAGGAAACCGCTTCCACTTCTAATAAGGCCAGATCTTTTTTCCGTAATACCAGGCTTACACGACGGGTTTCGATATGAATGGGGTCGCCGAGTGGAGCGACGCGCACCACATTAAAAGAGGAGCCAGGTAACATGCCAAGAGAAAGCAGTTTTTGGCGATATGCCGGGCTGATTTCACGGGAAAAGCCAGTGATTTTCCACGCAGTATCTGGAGTGTATTGCATAGGTGCCTACTTGTTTCTCATTAACTGGATAACTACCTCATGGGGCGTTTGACAGCGACATGAGACCAGATGATTTGCCAACGAAGGAGAGATTAAATAATCAACAGTACAATGATAATGAGAATGGTTTCTATCAGCAATACTTAAAATGTGTGCGAATGTTGGTTTAGATAATAATCTGACTCAATGTTGATGTGGCTCAAGGTTATATCGCAGCCAAAATATAATTCGAATGACGAATTATTAGGTCGGGTTAATGTTTAATTAAGGTTTCAGTTGTTAATGAGGTGATAAATATTAACGAAATATATTGTGAGTTTGGCTGTGGAATAAATATGCCGGAGAATATCTCCGGCATATTTATGTCAGGCAGGGCGTTCGTTGGCAGATGCGGCGTGAACGCCTTATCTGGCCTACGATTTCGTGCAAATTTGAACCGTAGGCCAATCAGGGTGTTTAACGCTTTTTACCCATTGCTGCCGCCAGCGCATCCATCATCGCGCTGTTACCGGCAGGCTGCGCTTCACGCCCACGCGGTTTGGCTGCCGGGCGGTTGTTTTGCGGGCGATCGTTACCGCCGCCGCGACGAGCGTTGGTTTCGCCAGGCTGCTCGTCCAGACGCATGGTCAGGGCGATACGTTTACGCTGAAGATCCACTTCCAGCACTTTCACCTTCACAATGTCGCCCGCTTTCACCACGGTATGCGGATCTTCCACAAACTTGTTCGACAAAGAAGAGATGTGAACCAGGCCGTCCTGATGTACGCCGATATCAACAAAAGCACCAAAATTGGTGACGTTGGTGACCGCGCCTTCGAGGATCATACCCGGTTGCAGGTCGTTCATCGTTTCGACGCCATCGGCAAACTGAGCGGTTTTAAATTCCGGACGCGGATCGCGACCCGGTTTTTCCAGCTCTTTGATGATGTCGGTTACCGTCGGCACACCGAATTTCTCATCGGTAAAATCAGACGCTTTCAGGTTACGCAGCTCGCTGCTGTTACCCATCAGATCTTTCAGTGCCTGCTGTGTTGCTGCCAGAATGCGTTCCACCACCGGATAGGCTTCCGGGTGAACGGTAGACGCGTCCAGCGGGTTATCACCGTGGTTAATGCGCAAGAAGCCCGCACACTGCTCGAAGGCTTTCGGCCCCAGACGGCTCACTTTTAACAGTTGCTGACGGTTCTGGAACTGGCCGTTCTCATCGCGCCAGGCCACGATGTTTTGCGCCATCATGCGTGTCAGGCCCGCTACGCGAGTTAACAGCGGAACGGAAGCTGTGTTCAGATCAACACCAACGGCGTTTACGCAGTCTTCTACTACTGCATCCAGTTTGCGGGCCAGTTGCGTCTGGCTAACGTCATGCTGATATTGACCCACGCCGATAGATTTCGGATCGATTTTCACCAGCTCCGCCAGCGGATCCTGCAAACGACGAGCGATAGATACCGCGCCACGCAGAGAAACATCGAGGTCAGGGAACTCCTGGGCCGCCAGTTCGGAAGCGGAGTAAACTGATGCGCCAGCTTCGCTGACGATCACTTTCTGTGCGGTCACTTTCGGGAACTGCTTCTGGACATCGAGATAGAAACGCTCGGTTTCGCGGGATGCCGTACCGTTACCGATCGCCACCAGTTCAACGTTATGTTTTTCACACAAGGCAGCAACGGTCATCGCTGCTTTTGCGGCTTGTCCGGTGTGCGGGTAAATGGTGTCGGTTGCCACCAGTTTGCCTGTTGCGTCGACCACAGCCACTTTTACCCCGGTACGCAGACCCGGATCGAGGCCCATAGTTGCACGCAGCCCGGCAGGGGCCGCCATCAGCAGATCGTGCAGGTTACGGGCAAAGACGTTGATTGCTTCATCTTCCGCGCGTTCGCGCACGGTGCCCATCAGTTCAGTTTCCAGATGCATCAACACCTTGATGCGCCACGTCCAGCTCACTACACCTTTGCGCCAGCTATCCGCCGGGGCATTGTTCAGGCGCAGGCCGAGATGATCCATGATGATTTGCTCGCAATAGCTCTCTTTTGGCGGCTCGTCGAACTGCGGATCGGCATTCAGCGAAAGCTGGAGTATGCCTTCGTTACGCCCACGGAACATCGCCAGCGCACGGTGCGAAGGCACCGTTGACAGCGGTTCGTGATGATCGAAATAGTCGCGGAATTTCGCCCCTTCCTCTTCTTTACCGCTCACCACCGTAGAAACCAAATGCGCGTTTTTCCACAGATAATCACGCACTTTTGCCAGCAGCGCTGCATCTTCGGCAAAGCGTTCCATCAGGATATAACGCGCGCCGTCCAGCGCGGCTTTGGTATCTGCCACGCCTTTATCGGCATCAACATATTGTGCGGCGGCGACTTCTGGCGTGTGTGACGGATCGCTCCACAGCAGGTCAGCCAGTGGCTCAAGACCTGCTTCAATGGCGATTTGCCCGCGGGTACGACGTTTAGGTTTGTAAGGCAGGTAGAGGTCTTCGAGTTCGGTTTTGCTCAAGGTAGCGTTAATGGCATTCGCCAGCTCGTCGGTGAGTTTACCTTGCTCAGAAATGGACTTGAGAATAGCCTGACGTCTCTCTTCCAGCTCGCGCAGATATCCCAGACGTGTTTCCAGATTACGCAGCTGCGTGTCATCCAGACCGCCGGTGATTTCCTTACGATAACGTGCGATAAACGGCACGGTATTCCCTTCGTCAAGCAGGCGAACGGCAGCGTCAACCTGTTCCGGGCGCGCCTGAATTTCACCCGCAATAATGCGGCAGAACGAATCATTCATCATGGTTTGAGTTCATCTTTTCGGATCAAAAATCAGGGGATAGTTATACGGACTGGCTGGCAAAAATGCCAGCCATCGGCAGGAGGTTAAGACTCTTCCTTACGGTTTCACGTACTCGATAGCATTAACATACCAGCTCGCTTCCCCGGCAGGGGTATTCACCACCGCCAGATCGCCCACTTCTTTTTTCAGCAATGCGCGGGCCATTGGGGAATCGATAGAGATGTAGTCTTTACGGCCAAAGATTTCATCATAGCCGACGATCCGGAAACGGTGAGTCACGCCATCGTCGTTTTCAATCTCTACCCACGCGCCAAAGAAAACTTTTCCTTCCTGCTGGGGCGAGTAATCGACGATTTTGAGATTTTCCATGCATTTAGTGAGATAGCGCACACGACGGTCGATTTCACGCAGGCGCTTTTTATTATACTGATAGTCAGCGTTTTCGCTGCGGTCGCCCAGACTTGCGGCCCAGGTCACCTTCTTTGTGACTTCCGGGCGCTCTTCACGCCAGAGATAATTTAGCTCTTGTTTGAGTTTTTCATACCCTTCCCGGGTAACCAGGGGCGTTTTCATCTCGTTGATTCCCTTTGTCTGTTTGATAATGCGCACATTGGGTATAACGTGATCATATCAACAGAATCAATAATGTTTCGCTGAATAAATTGTATACTTAAGCCGCTGTTTAATATGCTTTGTAACAATTTAGGCTGAAATTCATACCAGATTTAGCTGGTGACGAACGTGAGCTTTTTTAAGAATACACGCTTACAAATTGTTGCGAACCTTTGGGAGTACAAACAATGCAAGAGAACTACAAGATTCTGGTGGTCGATGACGACATGCGCTTGCGTGCGCTGCTGGAGCGTTATCTCACCGAACAAGGCTTCCAGGTTCGAAGCGTCGCTAATGCAGAACAGATGGATCGCCTGCTGACTCGTGAATCTTTCCATCTTATGGTACTGGATTTGATGTTACCTGGTGAAGATGGTTTGTCGATTTGCCGACGTCTTCGTAGCCAGAGTAACCCGATGCCGATCATTATGGTAACGGCGAAAGGGGAAGAAGTTGACCGTATCGTTGGCCTGGAAATTGGTGCTGACGATTACATTCCAAAACCGTTTAACCCGCGTGAATTGCTGGCCCGCATCCGTGCGGTGCTGCGTCGTCAGGCGAATGAACTGCCGGGTGCGCCGTCACAGGAAGAAGCTGTGATTGCTTTCGGTAAGTTCAAACTTAACCTGGGTACGCGTGAAATGTTCCGCGAAGATGAACCGATGCCGCTGACCAGCGGTGAATTTGCGGTACTGAAGGCGCTGGTCAGCCATCCGCGTGAGCCGCTCTCCCGCGATAAGCTGATGAACCTTGCCCGTGGCCGTGAATATTCCGCAATGGAACGTTCCATCGACGTGCAGATCTCTCGTCTGCGCCGCATGGTGGAAGAAGATCCGGCGCATCCGCGTTACATTCAGACCGTTTGGGGTCTGGGCTACGTTTTCGTGCCGGACGGTTCTAAAGCATGAGGCGATTGCGCTTCTCGCCACGAAGTTCATTTGCCCGCACGTTATTGCTCATCGTCACCTTGCTGTTCGTCAGCCTGGTGACGACTTATCTGGTGGTGCTGAACTTCGCGATTTTGCCGAGCCTCCAGCAGTTTAATAAAGTCCTCGCGTACGAAGTGCGTATGTTGATGACCGACAAACTGCAACTGGAGGACGGCACGCAGTTGGTTGTGCCTCCCGCTTTCCGTCGGGAGATCTACCGTGAGCTGGGGATCTCTCTCTATTCCAACGAAGCTGCCGAAGAGGCCGGGCTGCGTTGGGCGCAACACTATGAATTCTTAAGCCATCAGATGGCGCAGCAGCTGGGCGGTCCGACGGAAGTTCGCGTCGAGGTTAACAAAAGCTCGCCTGTTGTCTGGCTGAAAACCTGGCTGTCGCCCAATATCTGGGTACGCGTGCCGCTGACCGAAATTCATCAGGGCGATTTCTCCCCGCTGTTCCGCTATACGCTGGCGATTATGCTGATGGCGATTGGCGGGGCGTGGCTGTTTATTCGTATTCAGAACCGACCGTTGGTCGATCTTGAACATGCTGCTTTGCAGGTCGGTAAAGGGATTATTCCGCCGCCGCTGCGTGAATATGGCGCTTCGGAGGTGCGTTCGGTTACCCGCGCCTTCAACCATATGGCGGCTGGTGTTAAGCAACTGGCGGATGACCGCACGCTGCTGATGGCGGGGGTAAGTCATGACCTGCGCACGCCACTGACGCGTATTCGCCTGGCGACCGAGATGATGAGCGAGCAGGATGGCTACCTGGCAGAATCGATCAACAAAGATATCGAAGAGTGCAACGCCATCATTGAGCAGTTTATCGACTACCTGCGCACCGGGCAGGAAATGCCGATGGAGTTGGCGGATCTTAACGCGGTGCTTGGTGAAGTGATTGCTGCCGAAAGTGGCTATGAGCGGGAAATTGATACCGCGCTTTATCCTGGCTGCATAGAAGTGAAAATGCATCCGCTGTCAATCAAACGTGCGGTGGCGAATATGGTGGTGAACGCTGCCCGCTATGGCAATGGCTGGATCAAAGTCAGCAGCGGAACGGAGCCGAATCGCGCCTGGTTCCAGGTGGAAGACGACGGTCCGGGTATCGAGCCTGAACAGCGTAAGCATCTGTTCCAGCCTTTTGTCCGTGGTGACAGCGCGCGCACCATTAGCGGCACGGGGTTAGGGCTGGCGATAGTGCAGCGTATCGTGGATAACCATAACGGGATGCTGGAGCTTGGCACCAGCGAGCGGGGCGGTCTTTCCATTCGCGCCTGGCTGCCATTACCGGTAACGCGGGCGCAGGGCACGACAAAAGAAGGGTAAATAAACGGGAGGCGAAGGTACCTCCCGTTTTTAGATTGTTTTCAATTGATTGATAATGAAAGGATTCGCTTGCAAAAGCAGGAGCAATTTTCGAGGTGCTCCGGTAGGTTGACGGCGTTTGGTTTCCCAGCTTTTTACCAGGTCGTAACTCACCCCCACGGCGACAGCGAAATCTTGCTGACGTAAGCCAGTTGCTTCACGGATCGCTTTTACATCGATTTCGCTAAAAGTATGGACGTGTTCTGGCTCAGGCGTTTTTTTCACCCTTTTCGATGCGTACCATTTCTTCTGCGCTGGCAAGAAGATCAGCAAATAATTCGTCTTTCATCTATTTCCAATGCCTCTGTTGGCGTTGCGGCCGTGATGGGATTTGTTGAGCTTCAACATTAAAGCAGCTTTTCGGACAATAGTTTCAATGCCTTTCTTTGTTCTTCTGTTAAATCATCCTGTTCATTTTTAGGATAAATCAATGCCAGATAAATTCGGCCATTGCGTGTCACGTTGTAATAAATTATCCGAATGCCGCCCCGTTTCCCCATACCAGAACGGTTCCAGCGAATTTTTCTGAAACTGCAGATATAAAAAAACCCCTTATCCGTTTGGATAAGGGGTCAGTGAAATATTAACCGATTACAGCTTAGGACCAGCCGCTACCAGCGCGGCACCTGCAGGGGTGTCGGTGTATTTATCGAAGTTGTCGATAAACAGTTTCGCCAGCGTTTCAGCTTTTTCCTGCCACTGTTCCGGGGAAGCGTAGGTGTTACGCGGATCGAGGATCTTCGTATCAACACCCGGCAGCTCGGTCGGGATCGCCAGGTTAAACATCGGCAGAGTGAAGGTTTCTGCGTTATCCAGCGAACCGTTGAGGATGGCGTCGATAATGGCGCGGGTATCTTTAATGGAGATACGTTTGCCAGTGCCGTTCCAGCCAGTGTTAACCAGATATGCCTGCGCGCCCGCTGCCTGCATACGTTTTACCAGCACTTCTGCGTACTGAGTCGGGTGCAGCGACAGGAATGCCGCGCCGAAGCAGGCAGAGAAGGTTGGCGTCGGTTCGGTGATGCCACGCTCTGTACCAGCCAGTTTGGCGGTGAAGCCTGAGAGGAAGTGGTACTGAGTTTGATCGGCAGTCAGGCGAGAAACCGGTGGCAGTACGCCAAAAGCATCTGCGGTCAGGAAGATAACTTTAGTCGCGTGGCCCGCTTTGGAAACTGGCTTAACGATGTTATCGATGTGATAGATCGGATAAGAAACGCGGGTGTTCTCGGTTTTTGAACCATCATCAAAGTCGATGGTGCCATCTTCACGTACAGTGACGTTTTCCAGCAGTGCATCGCGACGGATAGCGCCATAGATTTCTGGCTCTGCTTCTTTCGACAGTTTAATGGTTTTCGCGTAGCAGCCGCCTTCGAAGTTAAACACACCGTCATCGTCCCAACCGTGCTCGTCATCGCCAATCAGACGACGTTTCGGGTCGGTGGAAAGGGTGGTTTTACCGGTGCCGGAAAGGCCGAAGAACACCGCAACATCGCCTTTCTCGCCAACGTTGGCGGAGCAGTGCATAGAAGCGATACCTTTCAGCGGCAGCAGGTAGTTCATCATTGAGAACATCCCTTTCTTCATTTCGCCGCCGTACCAGGTGCCACCAATCAGCTGCATGCGCTCGGTGAGGTTAAACGCCACGAAGTTTTCAGAGTTCAGACCCTGTTCTTTCCACTGCGGGTTGGTGCACTTCGCGCCGTTCATGACGATAAAGTCAGGTTTGAAACCTTCCAGCTCTTCATCACTCGGGCGAATAAACATGTTCTTGACGAAATGCGCCTGCCAGGCCACTTCGGTGATGAAACGTACGGAAAGGCGAGTATCCGGGTTAGCGCCACAGAAAGCATCAACCACGAACAGGCGTTTGCCGGAAAGCTGTTTGGTCACCAGGCCTTTCAGATGTTGCCAGGTTTCCGGAGAGAGGGGTTTGTTGTCGTTCTTACCTTTGCCTTTGTCTGCCCACCAGAAAGTATCGCGAGTCGTATCGTCACGGACGATATACTTATCTTTTGGTGAACGCCCGGTGAAGATCCCGGTATCCACGGCAACGGCACCCAGATTAGTTAACACCCCGCGCTCATAACCTGTCAGGCTCGGATCGAGCTCTTCCTGATACAGCAGGTCGTAGCTTGGGTTGTAAACGATATCATGAACATCACTGATACCATAAGCCTCGAGTTCTTGCGGGGTCAAACCATTGTTAACGCGCATTTCACTGCTCCTTAGCCAATATGTATTGCCTGAATAGTAAAGTCTTTTTGGGGGTGTTAACCGCGACAAGGCTCATAGATTTACGCATCTGGAGAAATTCATATTTGACAAAAAACTCCGTGATTCCTGTCACGAAACGGTTGCTATTATCGCAGAAATGGCATTCCAGGTGTGGAAAATGTTCCTAAAAGGTTAAATGTTAGTTTAATTGGCCATTATAATGTGAGTTAAATCTCATTCCTGATTGAAATTTATGCAAAATCAATCAGTAAAGTATCGATTCACCACCGCAAAATTTTTTGTAAATTTTTCTTAAAATAAATATTAGTACTGACTGAATGCAATAATTAACCTTCCTTTTGATTCCGGATCACGAACATGGATAACGTTGAACTTTCACCTGCAACACGGTGGGGAATGGTCGCCACTGGATTAATCCAGGGGTTGGTTTGCTATTTTCTGATAACCTGGCTGGCTGTGGACAATAACAACTGGCTTGTTTACGGCATTCCTGCGACCGTGGCGCTTTCATCCGTTTTGTTATTCACCGTGGAATCCTTCAAACAGAAGCGTTTGTGGGGGTGGCTGGCGCTGGTATTTATTGCCACCCTGGCGATGAGCGGCTGGCTGAAATGGCAAATTGATGGCATGAGTCCCTGGCGAGCGGACCAGGAACTCTGGGAATTTGGTTGTTATCTGCTGTTAATGGCGATGTTGTTATTGCCCTGGATACAACTGAATTTGCACGAAAGAAAAGAGCAAACGAACTATAGCTTTTTTTACCAGTCAGCGTGGCATAACGCTCTAATATTGATGGTGATTTTTATCACTAATGGTCTGACATGGCTGGTGCTTTTACTGTGGAGTGAGTTATTTAAACTTGTTGGCATCACGTTTTTCAGTACCCTCTTTTTTTCAACCGACTGGTTTATTTATCTTACGCTGGGCCTGGTTACCGCGCTGGCAGTCATTCTTGCGCGGACTCAATCGCGGTTAATCGCCTCTATTCAAAAGCTCTTCACGTTAATCGCCACAGGTTTGCTACCACTGGTTTCACTGCTGACGCTGCTGTTTATTATCACTTTACCCTTTGCTGGTTTGAATGCGATTTCCCGCCACATCTCCGCCGCTGGGCTGCTTTTAACTCTGGCCTTTTTGCAGTTGCTCTTAATGGCCATTGTCCGCGATCCGCGAAAAGCATCGCTTCCCTGGACTGGCCCATTGCGTTGCCTGATAAAAATGTCTCTGCTGGTGGCGCCGCTCTATGTGCTGATCGCCGCCTGGGCTATATGGATGCGGGTCGCTCAATACGGCTGGACTACCGAACGCTTGCACGGCGCACTGGCGGTGGTGGTGTTACTGGTCTGGTCGCTGGGGTATTTCGTCAGTATTGCCTGGCGTAAAGGGCAAAATCCCCTTGTTCTTCAGGGCAAAGTGAACCTTACGGTTTCGTTATTGGTGCTGGTGATACTGGTGCTTCTTAATTCGCCGGTGCTGGACAGTATGCGCATTAGCGTGAACAGCCATATGGCGCGTTATCAGAGTGGCAAGAACACGCCAGACCAGGTAAGTATCTACATGCTCGAACATAGCGGTCGCTATGGACGTGCAGCGCTTGAGTCGCTGAAAAGCGATGTCGAGTATATGAAAGACCCGAAACGCAGGCGGGGTCTGCTGATGGCGTTTGATGGAGTGCAACGTCTTCAGCAGCAGATATCGGAAAAAGCATTAGCTGATAATGTATTTATTGCCCCAGGTTCTGGAAAGCCGGATACGACATTCTGGTCGGTAGTGATGAAAAATCGCTATAACGCAATGATATGTATCGAAAAAGATGCCTGCGTGCTGGTAGAGCAAGATCTGAATAGTGATGGTAGGGCAGAGCGGATCCTGTTTGCCTTTAATGATGAAAGATACATTGTCTATGGTATTGATCCTGCCGGGAAAGAATGGAAAGAGATTACGATGAGTTCACTCCCGCGTGTAATAACGAAAGAGAAATTACTCACAGCGGCGAAGGATGGAAAACTGGGGACGAAGCCTAAAGTGTGGCGCGATCTTACGGTGGATGGTGAAACGCTGGATTTGAATTTGAATGAGTGACAGCGCGTTTGGATACGGCGCCTTATCTTACCTGCGATAAATTGCATTTAATCCGTAGGCCAGATAAGCGCAGCGCATCAGGCAATTTAGTTATGATATCCGGCAGAGTCATCTCTGCCGGACATGGCGATTAATGTACCTGCGGATCTGCCGGAGACGCATTGTTGCGGATCTCGGCAATATCCATTGCATTGAACAGATAGTGGTTACCACAGTAATCACAATGCATGTCAATTTCGCCTTCTTCCGCGAGGATGCTATCAACTTCTTCATCCGGCAGCGTTTTCAGCGCGCCTGCGCAACGTTCACGCGAGCAGGTGCATTTGAATTCAACATCCTGCGGATCGTAAACCGTCACCTCTTCTTCGTGGTACAAGCGCCACAACACTTCGTTTGCCGGTAACGTCAGCAGCTCTTCAGTTTTGATGGTTTCGGTCAGCGTCGCCAGGTGGTCGAAGTCGTCTTGCTGGGCATTTTGCGCAGGCATTACCTGCAACAACATACCGCCCGCAGCCAGTTTGCCATCTACGTCGCCGGTGCGAATAAACAGGCGCGTCGGCAGCTGTTCAGAACGCATAAAGTAATCTTCCAGGCAAGCCGCCAGGGTATCACCTTCCAGACCAACTACGCCCTGATAGCGTTCGCCTTCGCTCGGGGTAATGGTGATCACCACGTAACCATTGCCGACCAGCGTTTTCAGGTCGGCATTTTCTGGAATTTCGCCCTGCACGCGCGCCACACCGCGCATCTGCTGTTTGTTGTTACCGTTAATAACCGCCAGATTCATCGGACCGTCGCCTTGCAGCTGTACGGTGATATCACCATCAAACTTCAGCGTAGCGGTCAACAGGCTGGTCGCGACCAGCAGTTCTGCCAGCACGTTTTTCACCGGCTGCGGATAATCGTGATTCTCAAGGATCTGTTGCAGGGTTTCCGAAACGGTTACCAGTTCGCCGCGAACGGCAAAGTTTTCAAACAGATAGCGATGTAATTGGTCATGTTGCGGCATAATCATCTCTCTTGCAGGTGACAGTTATTCACTGTCGCCGTGTTTAAATCGTAACAGGTCGCGGCGCTCTTTTTTGTCCGGGCGCCGGTCCGGGTGCGGCATGGTTAAGGCATTAAGTTTACGTGCCAGCGCCATTTTTTCGCGTTTCTCTACACTTTCCGCAGTCTCTTCATACAGCAAGGCTGCCTCGCTGGCGGGGCGACGCTGTTCAGTAATCGCCTTTACAATCACCGTGCGTTCGTCATTTCCCTGGCGCAGAGTGAGCGTGGCATTCAGCTCGACGATTTTGCTCGGCTTGCTGCGCTGCCCGTTGTAATGCACCTTACCGCCTTCAATCATTTCACGGGCCAGCGCGCGGGTTTTATAAAAACGGGCGGCCCATAGCCATTTATCCAGTCGAACCTCAACAGCCGGTTTTTCTTTCATGGCGTCTCCTTCACATTAGCGAGGGGATCAGGCGGCGGTAGTCATTCAGTGACGGATGGCGTTCATACTGTTTTTCGGCTATTCCAGAGTCAGGGTTGGTGACGCCGAGACAGTAACGAATACCAAATTGCGCGGCAGCATCGAGAATGGCTTCGCTGTCATCAATAAACAGCGTTCTTTCAGCTTTCAGACCCGTAGCTTCGGCCACCGCATGCCATAACCGCTGATCCTCTTTCGGATAACCAAATGTGTGGGTGGAAAGTAATAAATCAAGGTGTGCGTCCAGACCCGTATGCTCAAGTTTAACGGCCAGGTTATGTGGATGGGCGTTAGTGAGCAAAATTCGCTGCTTGCCGCTGGCTTTCAGCGCTTCGAGAAACGGAATAGTATCTTCACGCAACACAGCACGTGGCCCCATCTCGGTGGTCATCGCACAGATATCCAGACCCAGTTGCTCGCTCCAGTAATCAAGACAGTACCAGTTTAGCGTATGCTGCACGTCGTGATATTGCTGGCGCATATATTCCATTGCTTCCTGTGGCGTAACACCGTTTTGCGCGCCCCATGTTTCAGGCACCAGCTTTTGCCAAAAATAGTTATCGAAGGCGAGGTCGAGCAACGTGCCGTCCATATCCAGCAGAACGGTGTCTACGTCCTGCCAGGCAATGTTGATATGCATGGGGGAAATCTCCAGAGTGAAGCAATTTGCGCGACAGGGTAGCATAACCTGCCGCGCAAACGTGTTATTCGATGAGGCTTTCTGAAGACGTGAGCAGCGTCGGATTCAGGCAGCTTTCGTAATATTCCTTAATCTCCATCATGCGGGTGCGATGACGCTGGTAACGACGCCAGGCCTGCACGCCATTATAGATGGCACAGCCGAACATCGTCAGTAGCAGTAATGTGGTGCCGAGATAGCGCCACAGGCCAGAACGGTCCGGAATAGGGTGCAAGCTGATATGCTGCGTGCCGTTGGCATCGGTGAAAATATTGGTGACGATCCCCTCGGCGTTAAACGGTGTATGCATCAACATTTGCGCCAGCTTCTGGAAAGCGTTCCATTGTTCTTGCGCCGGGTAGTCATAAAGCGAGGCTGCTGGCCACGGTTGATCGACAAAATCGCTGCCTTCGTCGCTGACAATCAGGAAGCCGCCAGGCGCTGGGCTATTCAGTGATTGTGCCGCTCGCGCCGTTTCATGAGTGATAAACGGTGCGGTGGAAGTCGCCACCAGATTATCCAGCGATTCTGCGCTCACCGGGCGGAGTAATACATTCACACCATCAAGTTTTCCTGCGTTGGCGCGTTTTACCAGTGCGTCCCAGTCCTTACTGTTGCCAAGATTCACCAGGGCGTTTTTTAAGCGCACACAATCATCTTTGGCTGCACAGAGATCTGCGGTCTTCAGTACGATGTCGCCAAAGTCATCAAGCAAAACCATGCCGGATTTCTGAATCGCAGAACGTAATGAGGCACTGACGCGCGATTCATCTTCCGGTTTAGGGTGCAGTTGACGGTTTACTGCTTCGGTCAACGCCGTAGCTTTGTTAACCAGTTCCGATTCCGGTAATGGCAATGAACGAGCGTCATTCCAGATGATTTGCGAGCAGTCAAACGGCAAAAACGGTGAATTGGTTTTCGCGCTCCAGGTGCCGGAAGTGCGGATATTACACATGCCTGTACCACTTAGACGTAAGGTATCGCCTACGCGTACGCCAGCGTCCGCAAGTTGTTTAACACTGGTGGCCTCAATAGTCTGCGCGCCTTTCATCCACGAGAGAGTGAATTTCAGCGGCATATCCAGTGGGATCCAGAACAGCAGCATAAACAAGACTATCAGCGAACCGGCTGCGATTACCGTGCTGCGTAGCCAGTGCTGCAACGGGAAGTTTTTTACTTCGTCATGCAGCGAAAGATAGCGCCCCTGGCGCACGACGTGACGGTCGAGGTAGATATCTATATCGGTTTGTTGTCCGAGATCCTGGGCAATGTAAGGTTGCCAGTGCGCGGGGTAGACCAGATCGATAATACCAAGCGAAATATTGTTAATCTGTTCCTGAGAGTTTTCACCAAACAGCCCCCAGCGACGCGGTGTCCCGCGCAGGCAGTGGATTTCCCTTAGGGAAGATTTGGCAGGTGGCGCATATAATCCCCACAGGCCCGCGCCCAGCAGCAGTAGCGCGCCGCCAACCAACCACGGGACAAATACATCTGGGGTCACCAGGCAGAAATAGAACATCAGGAATGAGGCGACAATCAGCAGCGCTTCCCGCAATCCTCGTGGGCGGCTAAGTGCATACTCTTCGTGCGTTTCCTGGCGAATGTTGAGCAACTCAATTTGTTCGCTCTCTTCACCGCGAATCGATGCCTGTGTTGATGGAATAGGTTGTAACGTGTAACCGCGAGTCTCCTGCATATACTCTTGCAGCGTATGGCCGTTGAGTGAAATGACTAATGGGAGTGAGTCGGTATAAATCAGTTCAACGGTGTTTTCGTCGTTGATGTACTGCTCCCAGAAAGGCGGCAGGTGGACTTCTACCGAGTCAAGGTAGTAGCGCCATTTATTGGGATCGTCGGTAGAGATGCCATAACGTGTGATAGCGTGCGTCAGCATCATCACATTATTGCTTTCGGCGTTCAGCGTCAGAGAGACAGGCGCCGTGCTGGCACCCGTCGGGCCGGGAACCTGCAAAATCTGCGTCAGGCTCTCGAGATAATTTTCAACAGCGCTACGTTCTTCCGGAGTGAGTTTGCGCGTTTGCGCATCAGCGAAGGCGTTAGCCCAGGGCAACTGTCGCCGCCTGGTGCGGGTTTTATCAGCCATCCCGCAAGTAGTGAGCAGGCCAGCAAAGCAGCTAAAAAAATCACAATGGTGCTCATGCTTTCCCCATCTTACTTAATTTGTCAGGCGTGATTATTCGCACCCTGGACACAATATAGGATTCTGCGGTTGGCTATCGGCAAGCGTGGAGTTGAACTTGAGCATCATTAAGCGCATCCCAGTAACCGCTGATCATAGCAAACCCTCTGAGGGCGGAATATCAGCAAATTCCTGGAGTTATTTCAACCTATTGACTTTTAATTTGATTTGAGAACGATTATTTATCAGGTTGCATAAATGTAAATAACATGCAATTCACATTGCCGAAACGGTGTCCGATATCGCACAATAAATACTGATTTCACTGCAAAGATTCCACAATGAGAAAATCATTACAAAAACCCACCATTCTGAATGTTGAAACTGTAGCCCGTTCCCGACTGTTTACCGTCGAAAGCGTGGATCTGGAGTTCAGCAATGGCGTGCGGCGTGTTTATGAACGAATGCGTCCAACCAACAGGGAAGCAGTGATGATTGTGCCTATTGTGGACGACCATCTGATCCTGATTCGTGAGTACGCGGTGGGAACTGAATCCTACGAGTTAGGGTTTTCGAAAGGGCTGATTGATCCCGGTGAAAGCGTCTACGAAGCAGCTAACCGCGAGCTAAAAGAAGAAGTGGGATTTGGTGCGAACGATCTGACTTTTTTGAAGAAACTCAGCATGGCGCCGTCTTACTTTTCCAGCAAAATGAATATCGTGGTAGCGCAGGATCTCTACCCGGAGTCGCTGGAAGGCGATGAGCCAGAGCCGCTACCGCAGGTTCGCTGGCCGCTGGCGCATATGATGGATTTGCTTGAAGATCCTGACTTCAATGAAGCGCGCAATGTCAGTGCGCTGTTTCTGGTACGTGAGTGGTTGAAGGGGCAGGGGCGGTTGTAAATATGTAGAGCTTGCCTGATGCGCCATGCTTATCAGGCCTACGGGATTCCTGCAATGTATTGAATTTTCAATGTGTTGCATGCCGGCTAAGGCGTTCATGCCGCATCCGGCATGAACAACGCGCACTTTGCCAGCAAACTGAAAAGGCGCCGAAGCGCCTTTTTAATCAGAACAATTCCTGTGCCTCACCATTATCGATAATGGTCGTTCCCACCTCGCGCACCGCCTGCTGTGTAGGCTGTGTACCTTCGATGAAATACTCTTCGCGGCTGTTGCCGCCGCTGGCCAGTTGCCCAGTGCTGCGATCGATATTCACCGTCACAATACCCGGCGGCGGCGTCAGCGGTTGTTCCGGTACGCCTTCCAGAACGGCTTTCATATAAGCGTCCCATGCAGGCTGCGCGCTTTTAGCACCACCTTCATAACCAGAGATCTGATCTTTAATTGCCCCGGAAGCCGTGGTATGACCGAGATTACGACGGTGATCGTCAAAGCCAATCCATACTGAGGTTACTACGCCTGGTCCGTAACCCGAGAACCATGCATCCTTCGAGCTGTTGGTGGTCCCGGTTTTCCCGCCGATATCATGACGTTGCAAATCACGACCTGCGCGCCAGCCAGTACCTTGCCAGCCTGGTTCACCAAAGATATTGGTGTTCAGTGCGCTCTTAATCAGGAATGCCAGCGGAGTGCTGATAACGTGCGGTGCATACTCCTGCGCGCCGGTCTTCGCGACTAATGTCTGATTAGCTTGCTCTAGTTGCGGCATCGGCACCGAAACATTTTGCTGCTCGCGGGAGATAGCCACGTCTTCAACGTCGTTATTTTCCAGCACGTTCGATTTTTGCGTATCGCCGTAAATCACCGGTATATCGCATTCCGGGCAAGCTACTTTCGGTTTCGCTTCGAAAATCACGCCGCCCTGGTCGTTTTCAATTTTGCTGATAAACCACGGATCCACCAGGAAGCCACCGTTCGCCATTACTGCGTAGCCGCGCGCCACCTGCAGCGGCGTGAAGGACGCGGAACCCAGCGCCAGCGATTCGGTATGAACAATGTTTTGCGCCGGGAAGCCGAAGCGTTGCAGATACTCTGCAGCGTAGTCAACGCCCATAGCCCGCATTGCACGCACCATCACTACGTTCTTCGACTGGCCCAGTCCCTGACGTAAACGGATTGGACCGGCATATTGCGGCGGTGAGTTTTTCGGCTCCCAGTCAGAACCAGCACCGGCGTCCCAGCGAGAAATCGGCACATCGTTCAGCATACTTGCCAGCGTCAGACCTTTATCCATTGCTGCGGTGTAGAGGAACGGTTTGATATTCGAACCTACCTGACGCAGCGCCTGAGTTGCGCGGTTAAACTTGCTCTGGTTGAAGTCAAAGCCACCCACCAGCGCCATGACGGCACCGTTTTGCGGATTGATCGACACAAGCGCCGAGTTCACCTCTGGTACCTGCGCCAGCCACCAGGCATCGCCAACCTGGCGAACCCAGATTTGCTGACCCGTTTGCACCACATCAGTCACTTTACGCGGCGTCGGTCCCTGTTGAGTGTCTGAACGGTAAGGACGCGCCCAGCGAACGCCTTCCATACGCAACGTTACGGACGTTCCGTCAGCCAGCATCGCTGTCGCTTCCTGCGGATTGGTGCTGGTAACTGCGGCAGGCAGCAGCGGACCGTAAGTCGGCAACGCTTTCAGAGTATTGGTTATCTTTTTGGTGTCCCACGCCGTCTCACCCACTTTCCACAGCACATTAGCCGGGCCGCGATAACCGTGACGCATGTCGTAGTCCAGCACGTTGTTACGCACCGCTTGCTGCGCGGCCTGCTGAACTTTGCGGGTAATGGTGGTGTAAATGCGATAACCGTCTTCATAAGCGCTTTCGCCGTAACGGCTATACATCTCCTGACGCACCATTTCGGTGAGATACGGCGCCGAGAAGGCAATTTCCGGCGCGTGATAATTGGCGTTAATCGGCTCACTACGCGTCTGATCATATTGCTGCTGGGTGATATACCCTTCGCTCAACATACGTGACAGCACAACGTTACGCCGCGCGACGGCGCGATCCATTGAGTAGAGCGGGTTGAAAGTGGATGGGGCTTTTGGCAGCCCGGCAATCACCGCCATTTCGTTCAGCGTCAGTTGGTCGACCGTTTTACCGAAATAGACTTGTGCCGCAGCACCGACACCATAGGCACGGTAACCGAGGTAAATCTTGTTCAGATAAAGCTCGAGGATCTCGTCTTTAGTCAGCAACTGTTCAATACGAATCGCGAGGAAGACTTCCTTAATCTTACGCATCAGTGTGCGTTCCGGACTGAGGAAGAAGTTTCTCGCCAGTTGCTGGGTAATGGTACTCGCCCCTTGTGACGCGTGACCAGAGAACAACGCCACACTTGCCGCACGGAAGATCCCCACCGGGTCAACGCCGTGATGCTCATAAAAGCGGCTGTCCTCCGTCGCGATAAAGGCTTTCACCATTTCCGGCGGGATTTGATCCAACGTAACCGGAATACGACGCTTTTCACCATATTGCGCAATTAGCTCGCCATCGGCGCTGTAAATCTGCATCGGAATTTGTAGGCGAACATCTTTTAATGTCGCCACATCCGGCAGTTGTGGCTCGATGTAGCGGTAGAGGCCATAAATCGAGCCTGCTCCCAGCAGAATGCAACAGACTGCAAGGATCAATAAATACTTTACGAACTTCACTGGAAATTTCCGATTTGGTTTCATTTGGGCAGTTTATAAACAAACGCGCGGTAGTATAAAGGCAAGCCAGACGCATTGATATACCCGTCAGAGTGACGGGTGATAAGGAGATCATCACAATGGCATTTAAGAACTGGCAAATTGGGTTGCATTTACAACAGCAAGAAGCGGTGGCGGTTGCTATCGTGCGTGGTGCAAAAGAATGTTTTTTGCAACGTTGGTGGCGTTTGCCGCTGGCGACAGGCATTATCAAAGATGGACGCATTCTCGATACAGAGCAGCTGGCAAAAACGTTGTTACCGTGGAGTCGTGAACTGCCGCATCGACATCACATTATGCTGGCATTTCCTGCTGGTCGAACGTTACAGAGGGCATTTCCACGCCCGGCGATGTCTCTCGGTGAGCGAGAGCAAACGGCATGGCTGGCAGACACAATGGCACGCGAGTTGGATATGGAACCGGACTCTCTGCGCTTCGATTATAGCGAAGATTCACTAAGCCCGGCCTATAACGTGACCGCCGCGCAAAGCAAAGAGTTGGCAACGTTACTTACCCTGGCAGAAAGATTGCGTGTTCACGTTAGCGCGATTACCCCAGATGCCTGCGCTTTACAACGGTTTCTGCCTTTTTTACCCCCTCACAAGCAATGTCTGGCCTGGTGTGACCACGAACAGTGGTTGTGGGCGACGCGTTATAACTGGGGGCGCAAGCTGGTGGTGGGGATGACAAGCGCGAATGACCTTGCAGCGATGTTATCCGTGGACCCCGACAGTATCGCAATATGCGGCGAAGGCGGATTTGACCCCTGGGAGGCGGTTTCTGTTCGTCAGCCGCCGCTACCGCCACCAGGTGGAGACTTCGCCATTGCGCTGGGGTTGGCGCTTGGGGAGAGTCGCTAATGAACCCACCAATCAATTTTTTGCCCTGGCGACAGCAACGCCGTGCGGCCTTTTTTCGCTTCTGGTTGCAGATGTTTGTTGCCCCTCTGCTGCTGACCGTAGGGATAACGCTAATGCAGCGTCTGGCATATAACGCCGAAGCACGCGTAGACGCCATTTTGCTCGAGGGAGAACAACAACTCGCCCGTAGCTTACAGGTCACTAAGCCACGTTTGCTGGAACGCCAACAGTTACGCGAACAGCATTTGCGACGTCAGCGTCAGCGACAATTTACCCGCGACTGGCAACCAGCGCTGGAAGCGCTGGCGACGCTTTTACCAGAAAAAGCCTGGCTGACCACGCTGAGCTGGCAGCAGGGAACGCTGGAGGTCAAAGGACTTACGTCGAACATCACAGCACTAAATGTGTTGGAGAAGTCACTCCGTGAGGATGCCTCTTTTCAGCTCAACCAGCGAGGGGCCACGCAGCAGGATGCACAAGGGCGCTGGCAATTTGCGTATCAGTTAACAAGGAAGGTTAGCGATGAACTCGCTCTTTGACTGGTGGTTTACCACATCTCCTCGTACCCGTCAGTTTGGCTGGGCAGTCTGGTTGCTGGTGTTGTTCACAATCATCGTTCTTTCATTGGCCCATCAGGAAGAGAGCGACGCATTAATTCGACTGCGGGCAAGTAATCACCAGCAGTGGGCTGCACTGCATCGCCTGGTAGACACCACACCCATCCGCGAAGAAAAGACGTTGCCCTTTTCGCCGCTGGATTTTCAGTTGCCTGGCGCGCAACTGGTTTACTGGCATCCGTCAGCCCAGGGAGGCGAGCTGGCGTTGAAAACGCTCTGGGACGCGGTGCCGTCGGCATTTACACGACTGGCAGAGCGCAACGTCAGCGTAAGTCGTTTTTCGTTAAGCGTGGAAGGTGATGAACTCTTGTTCACGCTCCAACTGGAGGGGGCGAATGATGGCTAAACGTTGGCTGCTGGCTGGTGTTGCATTATGGCTATTAACCGGCATGCGCGACCCGTTTAAACCACCGGAAGATCTATGCCGGATTAGCGAACTTACCCAGTGGCGCTATCAGGGGATGGTAGGAAGAGGCGAGCGCGTTATCGGCGTAATAAAAGATGGGCAAAAGAAATGGCGACGGGTGCAGCAAAACGATGTGCTGGAAAACGGCTGGACGATCTTACAGCTGACGCCAGACACACTAACGCTGGGAACCGGGACAAACTGCGAACCGCCACAGTGGTTGTGGCAACGGCAAGGAGATACAAATGAAGCAATGGATAGCCGCACTACTGTTGATGATGATGCCCATCGTGCAGGCGGCAAAGCCGCAAAAAGTCACGCTGATGGTGGATGACGTTCCGGTTGCTCAGGTTTTGCAGGCGCTGGCCGAACAGGAGAAGCTAAACCTGGTGGTGTCGCCAGACGTCAGCGGTACGGTATCGCTACATTTAACGGATGTTCCCTGGAAGCAGGCGCTACAAACCGTAGTGAAAAGCGCCGGGCTGATAACGCGTCAGGAAGGCAACATTCTTTCAGTGCATTCCGTTGCCTGGCAAAATGAAAATATCGCCCGCCAGGAGGCGGAGCAGGCGCGGGCGCAGGCAAATCTGCCGCTGGAAAATCGCAATATTACTCTGCAATACGCCGACGCCGGAGAGCTGGCGAAAGCGGGGGAGAAGCTACTGAGTGCCAAAGGGAGTATGACCGTCGATAAACGCACCAATCGCCTTTTGCTACGAGATAACAAAACGGCGTTAAGCGCCCTTGAACAGTGGGTAGCGCAAATGGATTTGCCGGTAGGCCAGGTTGAACTGTCGGCGCATATTGTCACCATTAATGAAAAAAGTTTGCGTGAGTTAGGCGTGAAATGGACGCTGGCCGATGCGCAACAAGCTGGCGGCGTTGGGCAAGTAACTACGCTCGGTAGCGATCTCGCGGTGGCGACGGCGACGACGCATATCGGTTTTAACATTGGGCGGATCAACGGACGCTTGCTGGATCTTGAGCTTTCCGCGCTCGAACAAAAACAGCAGCTGGATATTATCGCCAGCCCGCGTTTACTGGCTTCGCATCTCCAGCCTGCCAGCATTAAGCAGGGAAGCGAAATTCCGTATCAGGTTTCCAGTGGTGAAAGTGGTGCAACATCGGTGGAGTTTAAAGAGGCGGTACTGGGAATGGAGGTCACGCCCACGGTGTTACAAAAAGGTCGCATCCGGCTGAAATTACACATCAGCCAGAACGTTCCGGGGCAGGTCCTTCAACAAGCCGATGGCGAAGTGCTGGCAATTGATAAGCAGGAGATCGAAACGCAAGTCGAGGTCAAAAGCGGAGAAACGTTGGCGCTGGGCGGCATTTTTACCCGTAAAAATAAATCGGGTCAGGATAGCGTACCGCTGTTGGGTGACATTCCCTGGTTCGGGCAATTATTTCGTCATGACGGAAAAGAAGATGAACGACGTGAGTTAGTGGTGTTTATCACGCCACGACTGGTTTCCAGTGAGTAAACCGCCGCAAAAGCGGTGATGTTTTTACGTTGAACGTGTTTCATCTATTTGACGCGCGCAGGTATTTAGCATACAAGGAGTACCGATTTGAGAGTTGGTGCTCTTAGCTGCCTGCGTTTTATGATGATGATTTATCATTCAGGCGGCATTTTGCTGTCTTTTTTACGCTAATCTTACCCGGTGATTTATCGCCAAAGCGGTGATAGCAAGGCAGCATGCTTGCAGCGACCAGATATGCAGAGGGATGGGCGATTTATTCAGTTGCCAAACCTGCTGGAGTATTGAGATAATTTTCAGTCTGACTCTCGCAATATCTTATGAGGTTTCAGTTCATGTCCTGCTGCGCTCTCTGAGCGAAGCGGGTTTATCATTAACGAATAGTCTTAGTAGTACCGAAAAAATGGCAGAGAAACGCAATATCTTTCTGGTTGGGCCTATGGGTGCCGGAAAAAGCACTATTGGGCGCCAGTTAGCTCAACAACTCAATATGGAATTTTACGATTCCGATCAAGAGATTGAGAAACGAACCGGAGCTGATGTGGGCTGGGTTTTCGATTTAGAAGGCGAAGAAGGCTTCCGCGATCGCGAAGAAAAGGTCATCAATGAATTGACCGAGAAGCAGGGTATTGTGCTGGCTACTGGCGGCGGCTCTGTGAAATCCCGCGAAACGCGTAACCGTCTTTCCGCTCGTGGCGTTGTCGTTTATCTTGAAACGACCATCGAAAAGCAACTTGCACGCACGCAGCGTGATAAAAAACGCCCGTTGCTGCACGTTGAAACACCGCCACGTGAAGTTCTGGAAGCGTTGGCCAATGAACGCAATCCGCTGTATGAAGAGATTGCCGACGTGACCATTCGTACTGATGACCAAAGCGCTAAAGTGGTCGCAAACCAGATTATTAACATGCTGGAAAGCAACTAATTCTGGCTTTAAATACACTCGTCTGCGGGTACAGTAATTAAGGTGGATGTCGCGTTATGGAGAGGATAGTCGTCACTCTCGGGGAACGTAGTTACCCAATTACCATCGCATCTGGTTTGTTTAACGAACCAGCTTCATTCTTACCGCTGAAATCGGGCGAGCAGGTGATGTTGGTCACCAACGAAACCCTGGCTCCTCTGTATCTCGATAAGGTCCGCGGCGTACTTGAACAGGCGGGTGTTAACGTCGATAGCGTTATCCTCCCTGACGGCGAGCAGTATAAAAGCCTGGCAGTACTCGACACCGTCTTTACAGCGTTGTTGCAAAAGCCGCATGGCCGCGATACTACACTGGTTGCACTTGGCGGCGGCGTGGTGGGCGATCTTACCGGTTTCGCGGCGGCGAGCTATCAGCGCGGCGTTCGCTTCATTCAAGTCCCAACGACGTTATTGTCGCAGGTTGACTCCTCCGTTGGCGGCAAAACCGCGGTAAACCATCCCCTCGGTAAAAACATGATTGGCGCGTTTTACCAACCTGCATCGGTGGTGGTAGATCTCGATTGTCTGAAAACGCTTCCTCAGCGTGAGTTGGCTTCGGGGCTAGCGGAAGTCATCAAATACGGCATTATTCTTGACGGCGAGTTTTTCCATTGGCTGGAAGAGAATCTCGACGCGCTGCTTCGTCTGGATGGCCCTGCAATGGCGTACTGTATTCGCCGCTGCTGTGAGCTGAAAGCAGAAGTTGTTGCCGCCGACGAGCGTGAAGCTGGCTTACGTGCTTTACTCAATCTTGGACATACCTTTGGTCATGCCATTGAAGCTGAAATGGGCTATGGTAATTGGCTACACGGTGAAGCGGTTGCTGCGGGTATGGTAATGGCGGCGCGCACATCGGAACGTCTCGGGCAGTTCAGTTCTGCCGAAACGCAGCGTATTATTACCCTGCTCACGCGGGCTGGGTTACCGGTCAATGGGCCGCGCGAAATGTCCGCGCAGGCATATTTACCGCATATGCTGCGTGACAAGAAAGTTCTTGCGGGAGAAATGCGCTTAATTCTTCCGCTGGCAATTGGTAAGAGCGAAGTTCGCGGCGGTGTTTCGCACGATATCGTTCTTAACGCCATTGCTGATTGTCAGTTAGCGTAACAACAAGAAAGGTCAGGCCGCTTATCCGGCGGTTTATTAGCTTCAGGTTAATTGCAACGTGGTAAGCATTAACCTTTTAGTGGGGTGTTAAATGGATGAATTCAAACCAGAAGACGAGCTGAAACCCGATCCCAGCGATCGTCGTACTGGTCGTTCTCGTCAATCTTCTGAGCGTTCTGAACGTACTGAACGTGGCGAACCGCAAATCAATTTTGATGATATTGAACTTGATGAAACTGACGATCGCCGTCCGACTCGTGCGCAAAAAGAGCGCAATGAAGAACCGGAAATCGAACAAGAATATGACGAATCCGAAGATGAAACGGTGGATGAAGAGCGCGTAGAGCGTCGTCCGCGTAAGCGCAAAAAAGCAGCCAGCAAACCTGCTTCTCGTCAGTATATGATGATGGGCGTCGGTATTCTGGTTCTGTTGCTGTTGATCATCGGTATCGGTTCTGCGTTAAAAGCCCCCTCGACCTCTTCCAGCGATCAAACTGCGTCTGGCGAGAAGAGTATTGATCTTGCTGGCAATGCGACCGATCAGGCGAATGGCGTGCAGCCAGCACCGGGAACCACGTCTGCGGAAAATACTCAGCAGGATGTTTCTCTGCCGCCGATTTCTTCTACGCCGACCCAGGGGCAGACCCCGGCGGCAATGGATGGTCAACAGCGTGTTGAAGTACAGGGTGATCTGAACAATGCCCTGACCCAGCCGCAAAATCAGCAACAACTGAACAATGTGGCGGTAAATTCGACATTGCCGACCGAACCCGCAACAGTTGCGCCAGTACGCAATGGCAATGCATCGCGCGACACGGCAAAAACGCAAACCGCTGAACGTCCGACCACCACGCGTCCGCCGCGTCAGCAGGCAGTGATTGAACCGAAAAAACCGCAAGCAACTGTGAAAACCGAACCGAAGCCGGTAGCACAGCAACCGAAGCGTACCGAACCAGCAGCGCCAGTGGCGAGCTCGAAGGCACCGGCTGCGACTTCTACGCCAGCGGCAACGCCAGCGCCGAATGCGACTGCCAGCACGGAGCCGGCACAAACGGCATCTCCGGCGCAAACCACGACAACACCAGCTGCTGGGGCGAAGAGCACGGGTAATGTTGGTTCGTTGAAATCGGCACCGTCAAGCCATTACACTCTGCAGTTGAGCAGTTCCTCTAACTACGACAACCTGAACGGTTGGGCGAAGAAAGAGAACCTGAAAAACTACGTTGTCTATGAAACGACGCGTAATGGTCAGCCGTGGTATGTCCTGGTTTCTGGCGTGTACGCTTCGAAAGAAGAAGCGAAAAAAGCGGTATCTACATTGCCAGCCGATGTCCAGGCCAAAAATCCTTGGGCGAAACCGCTGCGTCAGGTACAGGCCGATCTGAAGTAATCAAGGCTATTTCCCGCAATGGATAACCGTTGCGGGAACTGCCTGAAGCGCTGGATGCTGTCGGAGCTTTCTCCACAGCCGGAGAAGGTGTAATTAGTTAGTCAGCATGAAGAAAAATCGCGCTTTTTTGAAGTGGGCAGGGGGTAAATATCCCTTGCTTGATGATATTAAACGGCATTTGCCTAAGGGCGAATGTCTGGTTGAGCCTTTTGTTGGTGCCGGGTCGGTGTTTCTTAACACCGACTTTTCTCGTTATATCCTTGCGGATATCAACAGCGATCTGATTAGTCTCTACAACATTGTAAAGACGCGTACCGAAGAGTATGTGCAGGCTGCCCGCGAGCTGTTTGTTCCCGAAACAAATTGCGCCGAGGTCTACTATCAGTTCCGCGAAGAGTTCAACAAAAGCCAGGATCCCTTGCGTCGGGCAGTACTGTTTTTATATTTGAACCGCTACGGTTACAACGGTTTGTGCCGTTACAATCTGCGCGGTGAATTTAACGTGCCGTTTGGCCGTTATAAAAAGCCCTATTTCCCGGAAGCTGAGTTGTATCATTTTGCCGAAAAAGCGCAGAATGCCTTTTTCTATTGTGAGTCTTACGCCGACAGCATGGCGCGCGCAGATGATGCATCCGTCGTCTATTGCGATCCGCCTTATGCGCCGCTTTCTGCGACCGCTAACTTCACGGCGTATCACACAAACAGTTTTACGCTTGAACAACAAGCCCATCTGGCGGAGATCGCAGAAGGTCTGGTTGATCGCCATATTCCTGTGCTGATCTCCAATCACGATACGATGTTAACGCGTGAGTGGTATCAGCGCGCAAAATTGCATGTCGTCAAAGTTCGACGCAGTATAAGCAGCAACGGCGGCACACGTAAAAAGGTGGACGAACTGCTGGCTTTGTACAAACCAGGAGTCGTTTCACCCGCGAAAAAATAATTCTCAAGGAGAAGCGGATGAAACAGTATTTGATTGCCCCCTCAATTCTGTCGGCTGATTTTGCCCGCCTGGGTGAAGATACCGCAAAGGCCCTGGCAGCTGGCGCTGATGTCGTGCATTTTGACGTCATGGATAACCACTATGTTCCCAACCTGACAATTGGGCCAATGGTGCTGAAATCCTTGCGTAACTACGGCATTACCGCCCCTATCGACGTGCATCTGATGGTGAAACCCGTCGATCGCATTGTGCCGGATTTCGCTGCTGCTGGCGCCAGTATCATTACCTTTCATCCAGAAGCCTCCGAGCATGTTGACCGCACGCTGCAACTGATTAAAGAAAATGGCTGTAAAGCGGGGCTGGTATTTAACCCGGCGACACCATTGAGCTATCTGGATTACGTGATGGATAAGCTGGATGTGATCCTGCTGATGTCCGTCAACCCTGGTTTCGGCGGTCAGTCTTTCATTCCGCAAACATTAGATAAACTGCGCGAAGTGCGCCGCCGCATCGATGAGTCGGGCTTTGATATCCGTCTGGAAGTGGACGGTGGCGTGAAGGTGAACAACATTGGCGAAATCGCTGCGGCGGGCGCGGATATGTTTGTTGCCGGTTCGGCAATCTTCGACCAGCCAGACTACAAAAAAGTCATTGATGAAATGCGCAGTGAACTGGCAAAGGTAAGTCATGAATAAGTTTGAAGATATTCGCGGCGTCGCTTTTGATCTCGACGGTACGCTGGTGGACAGTGCTCCTGGTCTTGCTGCTGCGGTAGATATGGCGCTGTATGCGCTGGAGTTGCCTGTTGCAGGTGAAGAACGCGTTATTACCTGGATTGGTAACGGTGCAGATGTTCTGATGGAGCGCGCATTGACCTGGGCGCGTCAGGAACGTGCGACTCTGCGTAAAACAATGGGGAAACCGCCCGTTGATGACGACATTCCGGCAGAAGAACAGGTACGTATTCTGCGTAAACTGTTCGATCGCTACTATGGCGAAGTTGCCGAAGAGGGGACGTTTTTGTTCCCGCACGTTGCCGATACGCTGGGCGCGTTGCAGGCTAAAGGCCTGCCGTTAGGCCTGGTCACCAACAAACCGACGCCGTTCGTCGCGCCGCTGCTCGAAGCCTTAGATATCGCCAAATACTTCAGCGTGGTGATTGGTGGTGATGACGTGCAAAACAAAAAACCGCATCCGGACCCGCTGTTACTGGTGGCTGAGCGGATGGGAATTGCCCCACAACAGATGCTGTTTGTTGGCGACTCACGCAATGATATTCAGGCGGCAAAAGCGGCAGGTTGCCCATCAGTTGGCTTAACCTACGGATATAACTACGGCGAGGCTATCGATCTCAGCCAGCCTGATGTAATTTATCACTCTATAAATGACCTTCTGCCCGCATTAGGGCTTCCGCATAGCGAAAATCAGGAATCGAAAAATGACTAAGCCCATCGTTTTTAGTGGCGCACAGCCCTCAGGTGAATTGACCATTGGTAACTACATGGGTGCGCTGCGTCAGTGGGTAAACATGCAGGATGACTACCATTGCATTTACTGTATCGTTGACCAACACGCGATCACCGTGCGCCAGGATGCACAGAAACTGCGTAAAGCGACGCTGGATACGCTGGCGTTGTACCTGGCATGTGGCATCGATCCTGAGAAAAGCACCATTTTTGTTCAGTCCCACGTACCGGAACATGCGCAGTTAGGCTGGGCACTGAACTGCTATACCTACTTCGGCGAACTGAGCCGCATGACGCAGTTTAAAGATAAATCTGCGCGTTATGCCGAGAACATCAACGCTGGTCTGTTTGACTACCCGGTGCTGATGGCTGCGGACATCCTGCTGTATCAAACTAATCTGGTACCGGTGGGTGAAGACCAGAAACAGCACCTCGAACTGAGCCGCGATATCGCCCAGCGTTTCAACGCGCTGTACGGCGATATCTTTAAGGTGCCGGAGCCGTTTATTCCAAAATCTGGCGCGCGTGTAATGTCGCTGCTGGAGCCGACCAAGAAGATGTCCAAGTCTGACGATAACCGCAATAACGTTATCGGCCTGCTGGAAGATCCGAAATCGGTAGTGAAGAAAATCAAACGTGCGGTTACTGACTCCGACGAGCCACCGGTAGTTCGCTACGATGTGCAGAACAAAGCGGGCGTTTCCAACCTGCTGGATATCCTTTCTGCAATTACTGGCAAGAGCATCCCGGAACTGGAAAAACAGTTCGAAGGCAAGATGTATGGTCATCTGAAAGGCGAAGTGGCTGATGCCGTTTCCGGTATGCTGACTGAATTGCAGGAACGCTATCACCGTTTCCGCAATGACGAAGCCTTCCTGCAACAGGTGATGAAAGACGGCGCAGAAAAAGCCAGCGCGCACGCTTCCCGTACGCTGAAAGCGGTGTATGAAGCGATTGGTTTTGTGGCGAAGCCGTAATTCACTCTTGCTGGCAAATTGCGCTTTGTTCATGCCGGATGCGGCGTGAACGCCTTATCCGGCCTACAAATTAATGCACATATTGCAAGGAAATGTAGGCCTGATAAGCGTAGCGCCTCAGGCAATGTTGCTTTTGTCATCACTCTGAAACCGGGGAAACCCGGTTTTTTCATCCTCTTTTCGCAACAACCCGAAAAAATGTGAAGTGCCTCGCCGTTTCCACATCTCTTAGTTGCCACTTATCTTCATTTTAATGAAGATATAAATATTCACTTTATTGAAAATATATTATGCGTCGAACGTTTATCAAAAAAGAAGGCGTCGTCATCACGACTCTGGCTCGTTATCTGTTAGGTGAAAAGTGTGGTAATCGATTGAAAACAATAGATGAACTGGCAACTGAATGCCATTCATCGGTTGGTCTGACACAGGCCGCGCTGAAAACGCTGGAATCAAGCGGCGCGATAAGAATTGAACGCCGTGGGCGCAATGGCAGTTATCTGGTTGAGATGGATAATAAAGCCCTGCTGACTCATGTGGATATCAACAACGTGGTATGTGCGATGCCTTTGCCCTATACCCGTTTGTACGAAGGACTGGCGAGCGGATTGAAAGCCCAGTTTGATGGCATTCCTTTTTACTATGCGCATATGCGTGGCGCGGATATTCGCGTGGAGTGTTTGCTTAACGGCGTGTATGACATGGCGGTAGTGTCCCGCCTGGCGGCAGAAAGTTATCTCACGCAAAAAGGGTTATGCCTCGCGCTGGAGTTGGGGCCACATACCTATGTTGGCGAGCACCAGCTGATTTGCCGTAAAGGGGCGTCCGGCAACGTGAAACGCGTGGGGCTGGATAACCGCTCGGCGGATCAGAAAATCATGACCGATGTCTTTTTTGGCAATAGCGATGTGGAGCGCGTCGACCTCTCATATCACGAGAGTTTACAACGCATTGTTAAAGGCGATGTCGATGCGGTTATCTGGAACGCGGTGGCGGAAAGCGAACTGGCCATGCTGGGATTAGAAGCGACGCCGCTGACGAACGATCCGCTATTTTTACAGGCCACTGAAGCCGTGGTGCTAACGCGAGCCGATGATTACCCGATGCAACAATTGCTACGTGCGGTTGTTGATAAACATGCCCTGCTTGCTCATCAACAGCGAGTCGTCAGTGGGGAACTTGAACCCAGTTATTAAGCGAAAGGCGTCTTAAATGGAAAACAGACTCAACCTGCTTTGCGAGGCAGGAGTCATTGATAAGGACATCTGCAAAGGCATGATGCAGGTCGTCAAAGTACTGGAAACAGAATGCCATCTTCCCATACGCAGCGAGCAGGGAACGATGGCGATGACGCATATGGCGAGTGCGCTGATGCGCAGTCGTCGGGGCGAACACATACTGCCGCTGGATGACGAATTACTGGCGGAACTGGCGCAATCCACATACTGGCCAGCGATTGTACAATTGCATCAGGTGCTATTGAAGGAATTCGCGCTGGAAATTAACCCGTGTGAAGAAGGGTATTTGCTGGCCAATCTCTATGGATTATGGATGGCCGCCAACGAAGGTGTCTGAGTCATACGGCAAATCCGCGTCACATAACTTAAATATTCAAAAAAATGAATGTTTAATTCAAGGAATAGAAACGAGGCAACAAGATGTTTGTAGAAGCATTGAAACGCCAGAACCCAGCGCTGATTTCCGCCGCACTAAGCTTGTGGCAACAGGGCAAGATCGCCCCGGACAGTTGGGTGATCGACGTGGATCAGATACTGGAAAACGGTAAGAGGCTGATTGAGACGGCACGGCTTTACGGCATTGAGCTGTATCTGATGACCAAGCAGTTTGGCCGTAATCCGTGGCTGGCGGAAAAACTTCTGGCACTGGGCTACAGCGGCATTGTGGCGGTGGATTACAAAGAGGCGCGGGTCATGCGCCGCGCCGGTCTGCCGGTGGCGCATCAGGGACATCTGGTGCAAATCCCTTGTCACCAGGTTTCTGACGCCGTTGCACAGGGAACTGACGTCATCACCGTGTTTACTCTCGATAAAGCGCGGGAAGTCTCTGCAGCAGCGGTGAAGGCCGGACGTGTGCAGTCTGTGCTGCTCAAAGTTTATAGCGATGATGATTTTCTTTATCCGGGCCAGGAGAGCGGTTTTCCCCAAAACACGCTGCATGACATTGTCGCTGAAATCCAAAAACTACCAGGACTACATTTGGCGGGACTTACCCATTTCCCTTGCCTGCTTTGGGATGAGGCTGCCGGGAAAGTTTTGCCGACACCGAATCTTCACACGCTGGTACAAGCACGGGATCAACTGGCGAAATCTGGTATTGCGATTGAGCAACTGAACGCGCCTTCAGCGACCAGCTGCACTTCGCTGCCATTGCTGGCGCAATACGGTGTGACTCATGCCGAACCTGGGCATGCGCTGACCGGTACTATTCCGGCAAACCAGCAGGGCGATCAGCCTGAACGTATCGCCATGCTCTGGTTAAGTGAAATCTCCCATCATTTCCGTGGCGACAGCTACTGCTACGGCGGCGGTTACTACCGTCGTGGTCATGCTCACCGCGCTCTGGTTTTTACTAAAGAAAATCAAAAGATTACTGAAACAAACCTCAAAACTGTAGATGACAGCAGTATCGACTACACCCTGCCGTTAGCAGGCGAGTTTCCGGTGAGCAGCGCGGTGGTGCTCTGTTTTCGTACACAAATTTTTGTTACCCGCAGTGATGTAGTGCTGGTATCGGGTATTCAGCGTGGCGAACCGGAAATCGTCGGTCGTTATGACAGTCTTGGAAACGCTCTGGGGGCGTAATGGCGCGATTCGTGGTGTTAGTGATTGATAGCTTTGGCGTAGGCGCAATGAAAGATGTCACGCTGGTGCGCCCGCAGGATGCGGGAGCGAATACCTGTGGTCACATTTTGAGCCAGCTGCCGCATTTGCAGCTGCCAACGCTGGAGAAAATGGGGCTAATCAACGCATTAGGTTATGCGCCTGGAGATATGCAGCCGTCAGATTCTGCAACCTGGGGCGTGGCAGAGCTGCAACATGAAGGTGGCGATACCTTTATGGGGCATCAGGAAATTTTAGGCACGCGCCCGTTACCGCCGCTACGGATGCCCTTTCGCGATGTGATTGACCGTGTTGAGCAAGCATTACTTAACGCTGGCTGGCAGGTTGAGCGCCGTGGCGATGATCTGCAATTTCTGTGGGTCAATCAGGCGGTTGCGATTGGCGATAATCTCGAGGCGGATTTAGGCCAGGTCTATAACATTACCGCCAATCTCTCTGTGATCTCTTTTGACGACGCAATCAAAATTGGTCGTATCGTGCGTGACCAGGTACAGGTCGGTCGGGTCATTACATTTGGCGGCCTGTTAACCGACAGTCAGCGTATTCTCGATGCCGCAGAAAGCAAAGAAGGGCGCTTTATTGGTATTAATGCGCCGCGTTCTGGCGCTTATGACAATGGTTTCCAGGTCGTGCATATGGGCTACGGCGTTGATGAAAAAGTGCAGGTGCCACAAAAACTGTATGAAGCGGGCGTGCCAACCGTGCTGGTGGGTAAGGTGGCAGATATCGTCAACAATCCTTATGGCGTGAGCTGGCAAAACCTGGTGGATAGCCAGCGGATTATGGATATCACCCTCGACGAATTTATCACCCATCAGACAGCGTTTATTTGCACCAACATTCAGGAAACCGACCTCGCTGGTCACGCAGAAGACGTCGCACGTTATGCCGAACGTTTGCAAGTCGTTGACCGTAATCTTGCTCTCCTGGTTGAGGCGATGCAGCCAGATGATTGCCTGGTCGTGATGGCGGATCACGGTAACGATCCGACAATCGGTCACAGCCACCATACCCGCGAAGTGGTGCCAGTGCTGGTTTATCAGCAAGGGCTGGTCGCCACGCAGCTCGGTGTGCGCACCACGCTTTCTGATGTGGGGGCTACCGTGTGTGAATTCTTCCGTGCGCCACCGCCACAAAATGGTCGCTCTTTTCTTTCCTCCCTCCGGTTTGCAGGAGACACCCTATGAGTTTTGATCCGACGGGTTACACCCTGGCCCATGAGCATCTGCATATTGATCTCTCCGGCTTTAAAAACAACGTGGACTGCCGCCTTGATCAGTATGCGTTCATTTGCCAGGAGATGAACGACCTGATGGCCCTGGGCGTTCGTAATGTGATTGAGATGACCAACCGTTACATGGGGCGCAATGCGCAATTTATGCTCGATGTAATGCGCGAAACCGGGATCAACGTGGTGGCCTGTACCGGTTATTACCAGGACGCGTTTTTCCCGGAACATGTGGCGACCCGCAGCGTGCAGGAACTGGCGCAAGAGATGGTCGATGAAATTGAGCAGGGTATCGATGGCACGGAACTGAAAGCCGGGATCATCGCGGAGATCGGCTCCAGCGAAGGGAAGATTACGCCGCTGGAAGAGAAGGTGTTTATTGCCGCCGCGCTGGCACATAACCAGACCGGACGCCCGATCTCCACGCATACGTCGTTCAGCACGATGGGGCTGGAGCAACTGGCTCTGTTGCAAGCCCACGGGGTTGATCTTTCGCGCGTCACCGTTGGTCACTGCGATCTGAAAGACAACCTCGACAACATTTTGAAGATGATCGATCTCGGCGCGTATGTGCAGTTCGACACCATCGGCAAGAACAGCTACTACCCGGACGAAAAGCGCATTGCGATGCTCCACGCGCTACGTGACCGTGGGTTGCTGAACCGCGTCATGCTGTCGATGGATATTACGCGCCGCTCCCATTTAAAAGCCAACGGTGGTTATGGCTATGACTTTTTATTGACCACCTTTATTCCGCAATTGCGCCAGTCAGGATTCAGTCAGGCCGATGTGGATGTGATGTTACGTGAAAATCCCTCTCAATTTTTCCAATAAGGACAGACTCATGAAAAAGATTGGCGTTGCAGGCTTACAGCGTGAGCAGATTAAAAAAACCATTGAAGCGACGGCTCCAGGCTGTTTTGAAGTTTTCATTCATAACGATATGGAAGCAGCGATGAAGGTGAAATCCGGGCAACTGGATTACTACATCGGCGCGTGTAATACCGGTGCGGGCGCGGCATTGTCGATTGCCATCGCGGTGATTGGCTATAACAAAAGTTGCACTATTGCCAAGCCGGGCATTAAAGCGAAAGACGAACATATCGCCAAAATGATCGCCGAAGGGAAAGTCGCATTTGGGCTTTCCGTTGAGCACGTCGAACACGCGATTCCGATGTTGATTAACCATCTGAAATAAAAGGCACGACTATGGATCTGTATATTCAGATTATCGTGGTGGCGTGCCTGACGGGTATGACATCGCTTCTGGCGCATCGCTCGGCGGCTGTTTTTCATGACGGTATCCGCCCGATCCTGCCGCAACTGATTGAAGGCTATATGAACCGTCGCGAGGCGGGGAGTATCGCTTTTGGTCTGAGCATTGGTTTTGTGGCCTCGGTGGGGATCTCTTTTACCCTGAAAACCGGGCTGCTAAACGCATGGCTACTCTTTCTTCCTACCGATATCCTCGGCGTACTGGCGATAAACAGCCTGATGGCGTTTGGCCTTGGCGCTATCTGGGGGATATTGATCCTCACCTGCCTGTTGCCAGTAAACCAGCTGCTGACCGCGCTACCGGTGGATGTATTAGGTAGTCTGGGGGAATTAAGCTCGCCGGTGGTTTCAGCTTTTGCACTGTTCCCACTGGTGGCGATTTTCTACCAGTTTGGCTGGAAGCAAAGTCTGATCGCCGCCGTGGTTGTGCTGATGACCCGTGTGGTAGTCGTGCGCTATTTCCCGCATCTCAATCCGGAATCCATCGAAATCTTTATTGGCATGGTAATGCTGCTGGGGATCGCGATAACTCACGACCTGCGTCATCGTGATGAAAATGACATCGATGCCAGCGGGCTTTCGGTGTTTGAAGAACGTACGTCGCGGATTATCAAAAACTTACCCTATATCGCTATCGTGGGGGCATTGATTGCTGCCGTTGCCAGCATGAAGATTTTTGCTGGTAGCGAAGTTTCGATCTTCACACTGGAGAAAGCATATTCCGTAGGCGTAACGCCGGAACAATCGCAAACGCTGATTAACCAGGCAGCTCTGGCAGAATTCATGCGCGGACTGGGATTTGTGCCGTTGATTGCCACCACCGCGTTAGCCACCGGCGTATATGCAGTTGCGGGCTTTACCTTTGTTTATGCGGTGGGCTATCTCTCGCCGAATCCGATGGTTGCAGCGGTATTAGGTGCCGTGGTTATTTCGGCAGAAGTCTTGCTGCTTCGTTCGATCGGCAAATGGCTGGGGCGCTACCCGTCGGTGCGTAATGCGTCGGATAACATCCGTAACGCCATGAATATGCTGATGGAAGTGGCTCTGCTGGTCGGTTCGATTTTCGCAGCAATTAAGATGGCGGGTTATACCGGATTCTCTATCGCGGTTGCCATTTACTTCCTCAACGAATCTCTGGGCCGTCCGGTACAGAAAATGGCGGCACCGGTCGTGGCAGTAATGATCACCGGCATCCTGCTGAATGTTCTTTACTGGCTTGGCCTGTTCGTTCCGGCTTAAGGAAGGCACCTATGAAGACGTTTCCTCTGCAAAGCCTGACGATTATTGAGGCGCAGCAAAAGCAGTTTGCGCTGGTGGATAGCATTTGTCGCCATTTCCCCGGCAGCGAGTTTCTTACTGGCGGTGATTTAGGGTTAACTCCAGGTCTGAATCAACCGCGTATTACCCAACGGGTGGAGCAGGTGCTGGCTGATGCATTTCACGCACAGGCCGCGGCGCTGGTGCAGGGCGCGGGGACTGGAGCGATTCGCGCCGGGCTGGCGGCTTTGCTCAAACCGGGGCAGCGTCTTCTGGTGCATGACGCGCCTGTTTATCCGACGACTCAGGTCATTGTTGAGCAGATGGGGCTGACGCTTATCACTGCTGATTTCAATGACCTGGCGGCACTGAAGCAGGCCATTGAAGCGCAACAACCGGATGCGGCGCTGGTACAGCATACGCGCCAGCAACCGCGGGACAGCTACATTCTGGCAGATGTGCTGGCAACGTTGCGCTCGTCTGGCGTTCCAGCGTTAACCGATGACAACTATGCGGTGATGAAGGTAGCGCGAACCGGCTGCGAATGCGGGGCGAATGTCTCGACATTCTCCTGTTTCAAGCTGTTTGGGCCAGAGGGCGTTGGCGCGGTGGTAGGTGATGCCGATGTTATTCGTCGGATTCGCGCCACGCTTTACTCCGGCGGCAGCCAGATTCAGGGCGCTCAGGCGCTGGAAGTGTTGCGTGGGCTGGTGTTCGCGCCAGTGATGCACGCGGTGCAGGCGGGGGTATCTGAACGGCTGCTGGCCTTGCTCAACGGTGGCGCAGTACCGGAAGTGAAAAGCGCCGTCATTGCTAATGCGCAGTCGAAGGTGTTGATTGTGGAGTTTCATCAGCCGATTGCCGCCAGGGTGCTGGAAGAGGCGCAAAAGCGCGGCGCGTTGCCTTACCCGGTGGGCGCGGAGTCGAAATATGAGATCCCGCCGCTCTTTTATCGTCTTTCCGGAACGTTTCGCCAGGCGAATCCGCAATTAGAACATTGTGCGATTCGCATTAATCCAAATCGTAGCGGTGAGGAGACGGTACTGCGGATTTTGCGTGAGAGTATTGGCAGTATTTAATCGTTGTGAATGACGTTTACGGAGTTAATACAAAAACAAATACGCCCTCAGGTAATCCCGAGGGCGTCAGGTAATTAAATCAGCGTTAGCTAATTTCAGTCAGAGACTTACTGTGCAGTAGGACCGCAGCCGCCAATGATTTTAGAAATAGAAATTGCCGGGTGCAGCAGGTAGTCGTAAGAGCAGTTCTTTTCACGGTTTTCAATATGACCAGTACATGCAGTTAATGTTGCCAGGACTGCACCAACCAGTGCCACTTTAATAAACTTGTTCATTTTCATTCCCTATGTAAAATATATCGAGTAATATTCATTGATTATGTGAATATAAGCAAACAGCTCGCTAAAGACGATACAGGAATATCTATTATACGTCAGTGAACGGACTATGAATATTATGCTTATATTTGTAAGCCGCTGTAACTGCAGGACGTTATTAAAATAAATTAGTTAAAAGTTTGTTTTATGTATGCTGAAAATAAACATTAATATAAGTATGTTTGTAAATAAAAAAAGGCCAGAAATATCCGGCCTTAGTTAATTTTTTTTAAATTAATGGTTAGAGAACCAATTTAATTTATTGCGCAGGCCAACGACCCTACCAATAATAATTAATGATGGGCTGTTCATTTGTTGAGCCAGTTCACCTAGCTGCGCGAGCGTACCGTCAATCACGCGTTGCGTGACCGCCGTGCCGTTTTCAACAATCGCCACTGGCATTTCACCAGGCATTCCGTGTTCAATCAGTTTTTGCTGAATGGTCGCGGCCTGATTCAGCCCCATATAGAACACCAGCGTCTGTTTTTCTGCCGCCAGATTTTCCCAGTCCAGCTCGCCACCGGTTTTTAAGTGTCCGGTAATTAAGCGTACGCTCTGAGCATAATCGCGATGTGTAAGTGGAATACCCGAATAGGCAGAGCAACCAGAAGCTGCGGTAATACCCGGAACCACCGAGAACGGAATGCCCGCGTTGCACAGTGTTTCCAGCTCTTCGCCACCACGGCCGAAAATAAACGGATCGCCGCCTTTCAGACGCACCACGCGTTTGCCTTTTTGCGCTTCCCGCAGCAGGATCTGGTTAATCTCTTCCTGCGGTACGCAGTGATATCCCGCGCGTTTACCGACGAAGACACGATCCGCATCACGGCGTACCAGATTCATAATATCGTCAGAAACCAGACGGTCGTAGACCACCACATCAGCCTGCTGAATTTGTTGCAGACCTTTCAGCGTCAGCAGTCCGGCATCGCCCGGACCTGCGCCAACCAGCACCACTTCACCACGATGATCGAGCGGTTCGTTGATTAACTGTTCGGTGGTTTCAGTAATGGCTTTCTGATCGTTGTTTGCCAGCGACTGCGCCAGGCGGTCGTTAACGAACAATTTTTCCCAGAAGCGGCGACGTTCACCCATCGTGGCGAACTGTTGTTTCACTCGACCGCGTAACTGCCCGGCATATTTCGCCACCTGGCCCAGATGCAACGGCAGCAGTGATTCAAGTTTTTCGCGCAACAGTCGCGCCAGAACCGGAGAAGTACCGCCAGAGGAGACCGCCACCATCAGCGGTGAGCGGTCAATAATCGACGGCATAATAAAGCTGGCGGCTTTCGGCGCATCGACCACGTTACAGAAGATGCGACGAGCTTCAGCGGCTTCGCTGACACGCTGGTTAAGCGCGTCATCATCCGTCGCTGCAATCGCCAGCCAGCAGGTGTCGAGAAGGCTTTCATCAAATGGCCCTTCGACGAGGGTTAACATGCCTGCATCTGCCCATGCGGTGAACTGTGGAATAAACGCTAATGCATTCACCGTTAAGCGAGCGCCTGCGTCTAACAGCAACCTTGCTTTGCGTTCCGCGACATCACCACCGCCGACAATCAGACAGTCGCGATCGCGTAATTGGCAAAATATAGGCAAATGATCCACGTAAAAACCCCTTAGTAATTAACCGGCAGCCGTTTCAGTTTGATTAAATTTGTCCGCAATCGGACGATTCGCTTTCGGCGTAGCATACCAATAACCCAATCCCATGAATACGGCGCCCGATAAAGTATTACCCAGCGTCACCCACAGCAGGTTATGACCAATACCCGCCAGCGTGTAGGCTTCGCTGTGGTTGCCGAACCAGGAGAGCGCGAACAGCGTCATGTTAGCGATGGAGTGCTCGTAGCCGGACGCGATAAATGCCAGCAGACACCACCAGATAGCGATAAATTTCGCCGCCCCTTCAGTGCGCAGCGCCATCCAGATTGCCAGACAAACCAGCCAGTTACACAATGCACCTTTGAAGAACAGTACCATTGCCGGTGCGGTGGTTTTAGCCAGCGCGACGGAGTGAACGATGCTGGTATCTACCGGCAGCAGGCTACCGCCGCCCCAGCTATAAAGCATGGCAACGAAGACGGAACCGACCAGGTTACCCAGCCAGGTTTGCGGCAGGATTGCCCACATTTGCCCGTGGCTGATGGTGCCCGCTTTCACCCCAAAGGTGAGGAACATGGTGTGTCCGGTGAACAGTTCAGAACCGGCGATAATCACCAGCGTTAAGGCGATACCAAAGGTCGCGCCCATCACCAGAGGACGTATGGACGGATCGAGCAAATTACCGAGCGTGAAAATCAGGATGATCCCAAGACCCACATATGCGCCCGCCATGGCAGAGCTGACCCAAAAGCCGAGCGGGTTATTTGCCGACAGGCGTGCAATGCGCGCAGCATTAGCCGCACACTTATTAATAGTGTCTGTAAACATTTGATTATCCTTTAAAAAATTAAAACAAAAAATAAAACAAAAAGTTTAAAAAATGTCCTGCAATATACCGAAGGTCATTACAGGACAATGCAAAAAGGGGAGGCATTGCGCCTCCCGTTAAAACATTAACCGCGCAGCTGTACCACGCCGTCTTTCACTCGCGCTTCGTAATGCTTGACGGAAAACTGCTCGTCTTCCATGCACAAACCGTCGCTTAAGCGAAAACGCTGTTTTTTCAGCGGGCTGGCGACCCACAGCTCGCCTTGGTGTTCCGCAATCAGCCCGCGTGACAGCACGCTGGATTCGAAGAACGGATCGATGTTGCTGATCGCAAACACCTGATCGCTGTGATACGGGCGGAAAATTGCTACCTGCTCGTCACCTAACAGCGCGCAGACGCCGGTTTCAGGCAGGATGTCATCGATTTTGCAGATGTCTTTCCACTGGCTCATGCGTTGTCCTCCACCAGAGTTACCGGGATACGTTCATACGGCGTTGCCGGACGGTGCTGTTCGCGCTCTGGCACCATCTGTACGTTCGGGTCACGCTTGTCGCTGTTGATGAAGTGTTTGAAGCGAGTCTGCGCAGACGGTGTATTGACCGTTTCAGTCCACTCACACACTACCGCTTCCCGCAGGCGCGCCATCTCTTCTTCCAGATGAGCGTTCAGCCCCAGTTTGTCGTCAATGATCACCGCTTTCAGGTAATCAATGCCGCCTTCGAGGTTTTCTAACCACGGTGCGGTACGCGTCAGTTTGTCGGCGGTACGGATGTAGAACATCATGAAGCGGTCGAGATATTTGATCAGCGTTTCGCGATCGATATCCGCTGCCAGCAGATCCGCATGACGCGGTTTCATGCCGCCGTTACCGCAAACATACAGGTTCCAGCCTTTTTCAGTGGCGATAATACCCACGTCTTTACCCTGAGCTTCTGAACATTCACGGGTACAGCCGGAGACACCGAACTTCATTTTGTGCGGCGTACGGATGCCTTTGTAGCGGTTTTCCAGTTCCACGCCGAGGCCCACACTGTCGCCAACGCCGTAGCGGCACCAGGTGCTACCCACGCAGGTTTTCGCCATACGCAGTGCTTTCGCATAGGCATGACCGGTTTCGAAGCCGGCTTCAATCAGCTGACGCCAGATCTCCGGCAGATCGTCTTTCTGTGCGCCAAACATCGCCAGGCGCTGGGAGCCGGTGATTTTGGTGTAGAGATTAAATTCACGCGCGATACGACCTACCGCCATCAGCCCTTCCGGGGTGATTTCACCGCCCGGAGAGCGCGGGATCACCGAGTAGGTGCCGTCTTTCTGGATGTTAGCGAGGAAGTTGTCGTTAGAATCCTGCAGCGGAGTATGTTCCGGCTTCAGAATGTATTCGTTCCAGCAGGAGGCCAGCAGCGAACCGACGGTCGGTTTACAAACTTCACAACCGTAGCCTTTGCCGTGTTTCGCCAGCAGTTCTTCGAAGGTTTTAATGCCTTCAACGCGGATCAAATGGAACAGTTCCTGACGCGAATAAGCAAAGTGTTCGCACAGGTTGTTGTTAACTTCGATGCCCTGTTTCGCCAGTTCCGCGTTCAGTACCTGAGTGACCAGCGGGATACAGCCACCGCAGCCAGTACCCGCTTTGGTTTCAGCTTTCAGCGCCGCAACGGTGTGGCAGCCTTTGTTGATGGCGGCAATCAGGTCGCCTTTGGTGACGTCGAAGCAGGAGCAGATTTGCGCGCTGTCCGGCAGTTTATCAACACCGATAGACGGCTTACCGCTACCAGAGTGCGCTGGCAGGATCAGGGAATCCGGGTTTTCCGGCAGCTCGATAGCGTTCAGCACCAGTTGCAGCAGGTTACCGTAGTCGCTGGTATCGCCCACCAGTACCGCACCGAGCAGGGTTTTGTTGTCTTCGCTGACAATCAGGCGTTTGTAGATCTCTTTGCTTTCGTCGAGGTAAACGTAGCTACGTGCGCCAGGCGTGCGACCGTGCGCATCACCAATACCGCCTACGTCTACGCCCAGCAGTTTCAGCTTGGCGCTAAGGTCAGCACCTTCAAAGGCGTTTTCGCTACCGAGAATGTGGTCAACGGCGACCTGCGCCATTTTGTAGCCAGGTGCTACCAGACCAAATACACGGTTGTTCCAGCTTGCGCATTCACCGATGGCGTAGATATCCGGATCGGAAGTCTGGCAGGAATCATTAATGACGATACCCCCACGCGGAGCTACGTCCAGACCACACTGGGTTGCCAGCTTATCGCGCGGACGGATACCGGTAGAGAAGACGATAAAGTCAACTTCCAGCTCGCTGCCGTCGGCAAAACGCATGGTTTTACGCGCTTCGACACCTTCCTGCACAATCTCAAGGGTGTTTTTGCTGGTGTGAACGCGTACACCCATGCTCTCGATTTTGCGACGCAGCTGCTCGCCACCCATCTGATCAAGCTGTTCCGCCATCAGCATAGGGGCAAATTCGATAACGTGGGTTTCAATACCTAAGTTTTTCAGCGCGCCAGCGGCTTCCAGACCTAACAGGCCGCCACCAACAACGGCACCGCGCTTGCTGCGACGTGCGCAGGATTCAATGGCGTTGAGGTCTTCAATGGTGCGATAGACAAAGCAGTCCTGAGTATCAGAACCTTTGATTGGCGGGATCCACGGGTAGGAACCGGTCGCCATGATCAGCTTGTCATAAAAAACGGTGCGCCCGGCGCTGGAGTGGATCACCTTCTCCTGGCGGTTGATGGTGATAGCGCGTTCGCCGACCAGAACTTTGATGCCGTGTTTCTCGTAGAAGCCTTCGCGCACCAGCGACAGCTCTTCGGCGGTGTGGTGAGAGAAGTAAGACGAGAGGTGTACGCGGTCATAAGCGATGCGCGGTTCTTCACAGAAAACGGTAATATCAAAGTTGGCCGCATCAGATTTATCAAGAAGATCTTCGATAAAGCGATGGCCGACCATACCGTTACCGATAATTGCGAGTCTGACTTTGCTCATTTTTGCCTCGATTTCTTTTTTATTACCGCCTACCTTAACGATTCAGCAACCCCGCTTATTGATGTAAATCAAATTCACCTTTATATACTCCTTAAGTGGTATATTGCTGATTTGTATAAATTTTCTTAAGTCACGGAATTGTCTGACATTTCATGTTTGTGTAAAAAACACACAAAATGAAAGGTTTTATAGAGATGAAGGCACGTTGCGGGGGAAGAGAAGAAAAGGCCGGACGACGATAGCGCCGCCCGGCATGAGCAATTAATGAGAGGTCAGGGTGTTGTGCTGACGGTGACGGCTGACAAAACCTAACAGGAAGCACATCACGAATACCACAGCGTACAGACCGTTTGCAGTGAGCAGTGCTGCCTGTGGACCGCTATGTTCAACAATCGGTCCGGTAACCACAAAGGTCAACATGGTGCCGATGGTTCCGCAGGTCAGGACAAAGTTAACCAGTTTTGGCGATGGTACTTTGGTCTGCTGTGAACCCAGGGTGATGATGGTGGTATAGATCGCGCTGGAGAAGAAGCCCAGGGCGAGAATTGACCACGCCATGTGTGCCGGTGTTCCGGTGTTAAAGACATACATCAGAATCGCAGCCAGACCAGCCAGTACGGTCAGAATGCGTTGCAGATCAAAGAAGCGAAGAATAAAGCTGAATGCCCACATGCCAACCATGTACGACATCCAGAAGTTGCTTACCAGCGTACCTGCATCGTTCAGGCTCATGCCCAAACCTTTGGCATACTCCGGCACCCAGGAGATAAAACCTAACTGACCGAGGATGTAGCACAGTGCCGCAATGGAGAGAAACAGCACGCCGATCCCCCATTTTTCTTTCGCTACCGGAGCGTCAGTTTTTGGCGCATGTTTACCCAATGCCGGGAACTCACAGCCGAAGGTCAGAATAAAGATAGCGACGTACACCAGCCCGATGCAGGCATAAACCCAGTACCACTCAATGCTGCGTGCCAGCAGATACGCGGCAATCATCGGGAAAATCATCCCGGCCATACTGAAGAAGGAGTCGGTAAATAACAGGCGGGAACCGCGCTGACGTCCTTCATACATTTGCGTTATCAGGAACGTACCAATCGACATGGTGATGCCGCTAACCACCCCGAGAATGAACATCGCCGCCGAGAACAGCGCCAGGCTGTGGCTGAACATCAAACCGGCAACCGCCAGCACCATCAGGAGAAAGCCAAAACGTAACTGCGTTTTCAACGGGACGATTTCCATCAGCCAGGCGTTAAGGAAGATAGAGATTAAAATGCCGGCATTGAGGAAGGTGAAGGTATTACTCATACTGGAAACAGGCAGATTGAAATAATCGGCGATGTTTCCCATCACCATCCCGGTGACAATAACCAACGCACCGGTCAGTGCGTAGGAGAGAAAGCTAATCCATGTGAGCTTGATGCGATTGCTGTTAGTCATGATTGGCCTGCGTTAAAAGATAAAATGGCATAGTGGATATGCTGCGAGCGGGCGATTTTAGGTGATTTTGTGATCTGATTAAATATTTAATTGCAAACGGTTGCTAATTTGCAATGTTTAAAGTGATTCTCATCACGAAATATACGTGATCATCAGGTTACATATATTTCAAGTGCGTAAAATTAGGTAAAGGAATGGCCTTGTCATTGAAGGCTATTTAGAATCTCTCCACTTGCTTTTTTTCTGCTCTGTTAAGGAAATCTCATGTTCAAATCGACCCTGGCAGCTGTTGTAGCTGTTTTCGCTCTTTCTGCTCTCTCACCTGAAGCAATGGCAGCGAAAGGGGATCCGCACGTATTGTTAACAACCTCTGCTGGTAATATCGAACTGGAGCTGGATAGCCAGAAAGCGCCAGTATCAGTGCAAAATTTCGTCGATTATGTGAACAGCGGCTTTTATAACAACACCACTTTTCACCGGGTGATCCCGGGCTTTATGATTCAGGGTGGTGGATTTACCGAGCAGATGCAGCAGAAAAAACCGAATCCGCCGATCAAAAATGAGGCTGATAACGGTCTGCGTAACACCCGTGGCACCATCGCGATGGCGCGTACTGCCGACAAAGACAGCGCTACCAGCCAGTTCTTCATCAACGTTGCCGATAACGCCTTCCTCGACCACGGTCAGCGTGATTTTGGTTACGCGGTATTTGGTAAAGTGGCGAAAGGCATGGATGTTGCTGACAAGATTTCCCAGGTCCCAACCCATGATGTTGGCCCGTACCAGAATGTGCCGTCAAAACCGGTAGTTATCCTTTCCGCTAAAGTCCTGCCGTAAGGATTTCTCGCGCGGGTAATCTTGCCCGCGCCTCTGCTCTCCCGGCGTAACCTGGATTTGCCGCTTATACTTGTGGCAAACGGACACGTTCAGGGAGGCATCAAGTGAAGAAACTCACCGATAAGCAAAAGTCCCGTCTCTGGGAGCTTCAGCGTAATCGTAATTTCCAGGCCAGCCGCCGCCTTGAAGGCGTCGAGATGCCATTAGTCACTCTTACTGCCGCAGAGGCTTTAGCACGCATTGAAGAGCTGAGGAGGCATTATGAGCGATAAATTTGGCGAAGGGCGCGACCCGTATCTTTATCCTGGCCTTGATATCATGCGTAATCGACTGAACATTCACCAGCAGCAGCGGCTGGAACAGGCCGCTTACGAAATGACGGCACTGCGTGCCGCGACCATTGAGCTTGGTCCACTGGTGCGCGGTTTACCGCATTTGCGCACTATCCATCGCCAGCTGTATCAGGATATTTTCGACTGGGCAGGGCAACTGCGAGAAGTTGATATTTATCAGGGCGATACGCCGTTCTGCCACTTTGCCTATATCGAAAAAGAGGGCAATGCCCTGATGCAGGATTTAGAGGAAGAAGGTTATCTGGTTGGTCTTGAGAAAGCGAAGTTTGTCGAGCGGCTGGCACACTACTATTGTGAAATCAACGTCCTGCATCCATTCCGTGCGGGAAGTGGCCTGGCACAGCGGATCTTCTTCGAGCAACTGGCGATTCATGCCGGCTATCAACTGAACTGGCAAGGTATTGGTGAAGAGGCCTGGAATCAGGCGAATCAGAATGGGGCAATGGGGGACCTTACGGCTCTGCAGACGATATTTAGCAAAGTGGTAAGCGAAGCCGGGGAATCTGAGTAAAATAGCGCGGTTCTTTCGTACCGGAGCCGCCATGATCCTGCTTATTGATAACTATGATTCTTTCACCTGGAACCTCTACCAGTACTTTTGTGAACTGGGGGCCGATGTGCTGGTTAAGCGCAACGATGCGTTGACACTGGTGGATATCGACGCCCTTAAACCACAAAAAATTGTCATCTCACCCGGCCCCTGTACGCCAGATGAAGCCGGGATCTCCCTTGAAGTTATTCGCCACTATGCCGGGCGCTTGCCGATTCTTGGTGTCTGCCTCGGTCATCAGGCGATGGCGCAGGCTTTTGGTGGCAAAGTTGTGCGCGCCGCAAAGGTCATGCACGGTAAAACCTCACCGATTACGCATAACGGCCAGGGCGTATTCCAGGGGCTGGCGAATCCACTCACCGTGACGCGCTACCATTCGCTGGTGGTGGAACCTGACTCATTGCCAGCGTGCTTTGACGTGACTGCCTGGAGCGAAACCGGGGAGATTATGGGGATTCGTCATCGCCAGTGGGATCTTGAAGGTGTGCAGTTCCATCCGGAAAGCATTCTCAGCGAGCAGGGGCATCAACTGCTGGCGAATTTCCTGCATCGCTGATTTCTGGTTGCTATCTAGTGATTTTTTATGCATATTTTGTGATTATAATTTCACATTGGTTTATGCGTAACAGGGTGATCATGAGATGGCAACTGAACAAGCAGCAATTACACGCGCGACTTTCGATGAAGTGATCCTGCCGATTTATGCACCGGCAGAGTTTATTCCGGTAAAAGGTCAGGGCAGCCGAGTCTGGGATCAGCAAGGCAAAGAGTATGTCGATTTCGCGGGTGGGATTGCGGTAACGGCGTTAGGCCATTGCCATCCGGCGCTGGTGGAAGCGTTAAAAACCCAGGGGGAAACCCTGTGGCATATCAGCAACGTTTTCACCAATGAACCGGCGCTGCGTCTTGGGCGTAAACTGATTGAGACGACGTTTGCCGAACGCGTGGTGTTTATGAACTCCGGTACGGAAGCCAACGAAACCGCCTTTAAACTGGCGCGTCACTACGCCTGCGTGCGTCATAGTCCGTTCAAAACCAAAATCATCGCCTTCCATAACGCCTTTCATGGTCGCTCGTTGTTTACCGTTTCTGTGGGCGGGCAGCCGAAATATTCCGACGGCTTTGGGCCAAAACCGGCAGATATTATCCACGTGCCTTTTAATGATCTTCACGCAGTGAAAGCGGTGATGGATGACCATACCTGCGCGGTGGTGGTTGAGCCTATTCAGGGCGAGGGCGGCGTGACGGCGGCGACGCCAGCGTTTTTGCAGGGCTTGCGTGAGTTGTGCGATCAACATCAGGCATTGCTGGTGTTTGATGAAGTGCAGTGTGGAATGGGGCGGACTGGCGATTTGTTTGCCTATATGCACTACGGCGTGACGCCAGATATTTTAACCTCTGCGAAAGCCCTGGGCGGCGGCTTCCCGATTAGCGCCATGCTGACCACGGCGGAAATTGCTTCTGCGTTTCATCCTGGTTCTCACGGTTCCACCTACGGCGGTAATCCTCTGGCCTGTGCAGTCGCGGGCGCGGCGTTTGATATCATCAATACCCCTGAAGTGCTGGAAGGCATTCAGGCGAAACGCCAGCGTTTTGTTGACCATTTGCAGAAGATCGATCAGCAGTACGATGTGTTTAGCGATATTCGCGGTATGGGGCTGTTAATTGGCGCGGAGCTGAAACCACAGTACAAAGGTCAGGCGCGTGATTTCCTGTATGCGGGCGCAGAGGCTGGCGTAATGGTGCTGAATGCCGGGCCGGATGTGATGCGTTTTGCGCCGTCGTTGGTGGTGGAAGATGCGGATATCGATGAAGGGATGCAACGTTTCGCCCACGCGGTGGCGAAGGTGGTCGGGGCGTAAATAAGACGCGTCATCGTCGCATCAGGCAAAAGATGTCGGATGCGGCGTGAACGCCTTATCCGACCTACGGTTTGAGTGTATGCTTGTCGGCTGATAAGACGCGTCAGCGTCGTATCAGGCAAAGGGTGTCGCTTCTGGCAATGAATTGATTACGCCTTCGAATCCCGCAACTTGCGACTCAACCAAATCCCGTGATGCGGTCGCTGACGCCACGCCATCGACGATATGGTGTGCATGGTATTCAGATGGCCAATAACCCGTTGTAAATGCTGTTCCAGGGTACCAGCCGCGCCTTCGTGCGGCAGCATCTCTGGCGCGTCTATGATATTGGCGTCACCAGACCCGCCCGGCTCGTCATATTCCAGCCGCTGTTGACAGCGTTGAATAGCGATTTCACAAGACTGCAAATACTCTTGCGCCAGCTCCTGTGGTAATGTCCGGTGTTCTCGCGCCAGCGTGGTCATGGCATTAATATGTTCAACAATAAACTGACTATGTGTTACCCACAGTTTCATGTCAGCCAGATAATGGCTGTTAAATGCGGGTTCCTGCATCGCCTGATTTAATGAGTTATACAGAGTGTTATGTGCCTGATTAACCCGCATTCGCTGCCAGGCCAGTGGTGTTGGTTGCGGATCTTTACTCAGGATCAGACGAATCGCTTCCTGGTAGGTTTCTAAAGCATCATGGGCGTTCTTACGCAATAACCCGCTCTGCCACTGCGGCCACAGCCATACCGTGCCACCGAAGGCAATCAAACAACCAATAATGGTATCGATAAGACGCGGAATGATGTATTGCTCGCCGTTCAGCCACAACAGTTGCAGGGTATACACCGCAGTAATGGTAAAGCCGACCGTTGCCCAGCCGTAGTTTTTGCGCAATATCAGGTAGCTGGCGAGGGTGGTAAACAGCATCAGCGTCAGGGTGTAACCTTCGGGAATTTTAAAGTGCAGCGCCACGCCCGCAATGATTAACCCGACCACGGTTCCCACGGAGCGATTCACAATCCTCAGACGGGTCGCGCCGTAACCATTTTGTGTCACCAGCAACACCGTCATCAGGATCCAATACGACTTCGGCAGATGCAGCGCGGTCCCCATCAAACTGGCGACGCTTAACATCACACTGAGTCGTCCGGCATTGCGCAGTGCCGGAGATTTCAATGAAAGATAACTTTTTAACGCCGGAAGTAATGGCATCCGCCGCTGTTTATCCGCCAGCAGATCGCGGGCATAGAGCGGTTTCTGGGTACGCAGCACACGAGCGATGCGGCTGAAGTGCCAGTAGCAGAATTGCCCAACAGGATTATCCGGGTGCTGACGGGCGATTTTCTCCAGTGCGCCAATTTGCTTCTCCATCGTAAAACGCGTCGGCAGGCGATGGTAAAGAATGTCATCAGCCAGCACGCGCAGGCGAGCGGCGACGGTTTGCGCATTCCAGCGGATAACTTCCTCCGCATGGCTACGCTCGACCAACTTTTGCACCTCTTCAGGTTGATGCAAACTGACCGAAATATGTTCCTGTAAATCCAGAGCTTCCTGGAAAATGCGCAACATCCGCTTGTAGTCAGTATTATTTTGCGCGGAAAGCATGTGCATTTGCTGATAGCACTGGGTAATTAAATCGACCGCTTTTTGCTGGCGTACCAGTAGTGGCGGGAGCGCTTTTTCGGGATCGGTGTGCTGAGTGAGCAGACTGTATTTGATTTCACAGTAATCAGCCAGTTCACGGTAGAGCAGACTAAGTGATTCGCGTAGGGGTTGTTCGCGCCAGATCCAGAACCAAAACCAGTTAAACAGCCCGTACCAGAGTGTGCCTAACGCATAAATGAGCAATGGCTCCCAGACCGGCATATATCCCGCCAGACTGAGGGTAAAAATGGCAGCCAGCAACGATGCAGGAAGCAATTTTGCGTGTAATGGCCCAAGCTCAGCAGTGACGCCAAGTACCAGCGTTAACCCAGTCAGCAGAAAGGGCAGGGGGATATCTTTTTCCAACAGCAGCTGTGTCAGTAAGCTACAGGTAGCAAACAGCGACGCGCCAATAATCAAGCGTTTGAAAAAACGTTTATGGGGGGTATCAAGCCCCGCAATGTTGCAACAGGCAGGGACGAGTGAAAACAGCAGGCCGAGTCTTAATTCGCCAAACAACAGACCAACGGCCACGGGCAAACATAGCACCAGTGTTTGTCGTAGTGCATAGTTGATATCAGGATGATAAATCAGTCTGCGCCACATCGGTTTAAACAAAATGGCGCGCTACCAGGTAACGCGCCACTCCGATGGGGTTAACGGGTGCCGTAAACGACGATGGTTTTACCGTGTGCGGAGATCAGGTTCTGATCTTCCAGCATCTTCAGAATGCGCCCCACGGTTTCACGAGAACAGCCGACAATTTGACCAATTTCCTGACGGGTAATTTTAATTTGCATACCGTCCGGGTGAGTCATGGCATCGGGTTGTTTTGCCAGATTCAGCAGCGTCTGCGCGATGCGACCTGTAACGTCGAGGAAAGCGAGGTTGCCCACTTTCTCTGAAGTGACTTGCAGACGACGCGCCATCTGCGCGGAGAGACGCATCAGAATATCCGGGTTAACCTGAATTAATTGACGAAATTTTTTGTAGGAAATTTCAGCTACTTCACAGGCGGTTTTTGCACGTACCCATGCGCTACGTTCCTGGCCTTCTTCAAACAGGCCCAATTCGCCAATAAAATCACCCTGATTCAGATAGGAGAGGATCATTTCTTTACCCTCCTCGTCTTTGATCAGCACTGCCACAGAGCCTTTAACGATGTAGTACAGCGTTTCCGCTTTTTCACCCTGGTGAATAAGCGTGCTCTTGGATGGATACTTATGAATGTGGCAATGAGACAAGAACCATTCGAGAGTCGGGTCTGTTTGCGGTTTGCCAAGCACCATGCGCGGTTATCCTCTGTTATAAGCTTTCTCCAGAGCCAGAAAACGGCGCTGTCTCTGGGTTGCCGAAATGTGCTTCCCGCTACCTGGGAAGGGGCTATCAACTGAACTGCACGGTAATGTGACGTCCTTTACATACATGCAGTACATCAATGTATTACTGTAGCATCCTGACTGTTTTAGCATAGCTTTCGCTCTGTGTCTCCTGGTGTCTCGCTTCAGCATGACCCAGGTCGCCTTCCGTTGCGCGATTTGGTCAGTACGCGTACTCTGTCAGGAAAATTGACGCAATGGAGTTCCGATTATGCAAGCGCGTGTGAAGTGGGTTGAAGGGTTAACTTTTTTGGGCGAATCCGCCTCTGGTCACCAGATTTTAATGGATGGCAACTCCGGCGATAAAGCGCCCAGCCCGATGGAAATGGTGCTGATGGCGGCGGGTGGCTGTAGCGCCATTGATGTGGTTTCTATCCTGCAAAAAGGGCGTCAGGATGTGGTTGATTGTGAAGTAAAACTGACCTCTGAACGCCGCGAAGAGGCCCCGCGCCTGTTTACCCATATCAATTTGCATTTTATCGTCACAGGTCGCGACCTGAAGGACGCAGCGGTTGCGCGTGCGGTGGATCTCTCTGCTGAGAAATATTGTTCAGTGGCGCTGATGCTGGAAAAAGCCGTGAATATTACCCACTCGTATGAAGTGGTTGCTGCGTGATTTAACTATCCCGTTGTGACGCCGGATAGTATTTTATCCGGCTTATTAGCGGCGCTACTCGATTTTCTTCCCTTCCATCAGTCGTTGCACCAGCGGCAGCATAATTAACTCCATTGCCAGACCCATTTTGCCGCCCGGCACCACTAATGTATTGATGTGGGAAATGAATGAGCCCTGCAACATCGCCAGTAGCCAGGGGAAATCGATCCCTTCCAGATTACGAAAATGGATCACCACAAAGCTTTCATCCAGCGATGGAATGCCTTTTGCCGCGAACGGGTTTGAAGTGTCGACGGTGGGAACTCGCTGGAAGTTAAGATGGGTGCGGGAAAACTGCGGCGTGATGTAGTTGATATAGTCTTCCATTGAACGCACTACAGAGTCCATCACTGCTTCTCGTGAGTGCCCGCGCTCGCTGGTGTCGCGGATCAGTTTTTGAATCCACTCAAGGTTAACGATAGGCACCACGCCAACCAGTAAATCCACATGCTGCGCAACGTTATGCTGTGGCGTGACTACGCCGCCGTGTAAACCTTCATAAAACAGTACATCAGTCGGTTCCGGTAAAGGTTGCCAGGGGGTGAATGTCCCCGGTACCTGATTCCACGGTACGGCTTCGTCGTAGGTATGCAGATATTTGCGAGATTTCCCTTTGCCGCTCTGGCCGTATTCAATAAAGGTCTGTTCCAGCAGGCCGAAGTCGTTGGCTTCGGGACCGAAGTAGCTGATATGCCGCCCGGCGTCGCGCGCTTTGCGGATCGCCATGTCCATTTCCGGGCGGGTGTAGCGGTGAAAACTGTCGCCTTCCACCTCGGCGGCTTGCAGATTTAACTGGGCGAATATTTTACGAAACGCGAGGCTGGTGGTGGTAGTCCCCGCGCCGCTGGATCCTGTTACCGCAATGACCGGATGTTTGGCAGACATAGTAACTCCATGACTTGGCTATCATTATTATTTCGTCCGCCGACGGTTGCAGGTTATTCGCGAAACTGACTGCGCGGCATGATATTGACCGTCTCGTGCAGTTCCGACCAGACCAGTACCGCTTCTCCGCACTGTAGCTGGCGTTTGACGTCGGCGACTTTCTGTTCAAGCGTACGCTCTTGTTCACCATAATCGGTGCCTTCACGTAACACAAAGCTTTCAATTAAATTTTCCAGCGTTTCAGGGGAGATGTCTTGCCAGGGAATCAACATGATTTCGCCTCCAGATACGTTGTTAACCAGTCAGGAATGCGTGACTCCAGCCACATTTGCGGGTGAAGTAATGTACCGCCAATAAAACCAACATGACCCCCATGTTCGGTCAGTTGATACTCTACTTGCGGAGGAAGATTTTCCGGTTTCGGGATCACCTGATGATCCATAAACGGATCGTCTTTGGCGTGAATAATCAGCGTCGGTTTAGCGATCCGGTTCAGCATCGGCATGGCGCTACACTGACGATAATAGTCGATAGCGTCGGCGTAGCCGTGAATTCTGGCGGTGATCAGATCGTCAAATTCACGGATACGACGTACCGATTTTAACTGCGCGAGATTAATCGGCAGCGTACCGGGGTAGGCCGCCAGCTTGCGCGCAGCATTGGCTTTTAGCAGGTTCAGCAAATAACGCTGATAAACGCGGGAAAAGCCCTTTTCCATATGGTAACTACAGGCTTCCAGCACAAACGGCGCAGAGACAATCACCGCCGCATCAATCGGGAGATCATTGCCTTCTTTTGCCAGCAAACAGGCCAGCATATTACCGCCGAGCGAATAGCCGACGGCAGCCGTTGGCGCATGACCAAACTCGCGTTGCAGCCAGCGTAAAAACCAATTGGCGTCTTCGGTTTCGCCCGAATGGTAAATGCGGTGCATGCGGTTAGGTTCACCGCTGCATCCGCGAAAATGCATCACCACACCCAGCCAGCCGCGCTTTTTCGCCGCATCAACCAGGCCGTGGGCGTAAGGGCTATTGAGGCTGCCTTCGAGCCCGTGAAACACCACTAAACGCGGTTTATGTCTCGCCTGTGCAGGATCTTCACTCCACGCGAGATCGACAAAATCACCGTCGGGCAACTCCAGCCGCTGCCAGTGCGGAGTAAATTTCACCTGACGACGAAACAGACGCGGCAGCATGGTTTGTAGATGGCAATTGCTGAAACCGCGCATAGGGATGAATTCAGCACTGCTGCTGAATTCATTAGCATCGGTCGTCGTTATCTGCGCCATCAGTTGCTTTGGCCTTCCAGCAGCATCTGCTCAAGCTGCTCCTGGGCTTCCAGCCATGCCATTTCGCACTCTTCCAGGCCGGATTTGGCGCTGGCTTGCTGTTGCAGGCAGGCGGTCAATTCCGCTTTACGGCTCTGGTCGTACAGTTCGCTGTCGCCGAGTTTCTCTTCCGCCTGCGCCAGTTGCGCATTCAGCTTCTCCATCTCTTTTTCCAGACGGGCGATCTCTTTACGCAGTGGCTGGGTTTGCGCACGCAGCTCCGCTTCCCGACGCTTCTGATCTTTACGTGCCTGGGCGCTGTTCGCGTTCTCTTTTGGCGCGTCGTCGGTCTGGTTTTCCTGCTTTTGTACGTCGCTTAACCACTGTTGATAATCTTCCAGATCGCCGTCGAACGGTTCGACTTTACGATCGTGAACCAGATAGAGATCGTCAGTGGTGGAACGCAGCAAATGACGGTCGTGCGAAACGACAACCAGCGCGCCTTCAAACTCGATCAACGCTTCAGTCAGTGCCTGACGCATGTCGAGGTCAAGGTGGTTGGTCGGTTCGTCGAGCAGCAGCAGATTCGGACGCTGCCAGACGATTAATGCCAGCACCAGGCGGGCTTTTTCACCACCGGAAAAGCGGCGCGTTTCTTCCGTCACTTTATCGCCCTGGAAACCAAAGCCGCCGAGATAGTCACGCAGTTTTTGCTCCAGCTCCTGCGGCGCTAAACGTGCCAGATGTTGAATAGGCGATTCGTCGGCGCGCAGGTATTCAAGTTGATGCTGGGCGAAGTAGCCGAGCTTGATCCCTTTCGCCAGACCAATTTCACCGCTGACTGGCGCAAGTTCACCGGCTAACAGTTTGATTAATGTCGATTTACCCGCGCCGTTGCGGCCTAACAGACCAATGCGCGAGCCAGGGACCAGATTCAGTTTAATCGAGTCGAGAATAATGCGATCGCCATAGCCTGCGCTGACTTTTTCCATCTTCAGTAACGGATTTGGCAGACTTTCCGGCGCGCGGAAGCTAAAACGGAACGGGTTGTCGACGTGCGCCGGGGCAATCAGCTCCATACGCTCGAGCATCTTAATGCGGCTCTGGGCCTGCTTCGCTTTGGTGGCTTTGGCACGGAAACGGTCGATATAACTTTGCAGATGCGCTACGCGTTCCTGCTGGCTTTCATACATCGCTTGTTGCTGCGCCAGACGGGTGGCGCGCTGTACTTCAAACGAACTGTAGTTACCGGTGTACTCGAACATGCTTTGTTGTTCGATATGAATAATTTTATCCACTATCGGATCGAGGAAGTCGCGGTCGTGAGAGATCAGGATCAGCGTGCCCTGATAGCTCTTCAGCCATTTTTCCAGCCAGATAACGGCATCGAGATCGAGGTGGTTAGTCGGTTCGTCGAGCAGCAGCAAGTCTGAACGGCAAATCAGCGCCTGGGCAAGGTTAAGACGCATACGCCAGCCACCGGAGAAATCACTCACCGGGCGCTCCAGTTGTTCATTGCTGAAACCGAGGCCGTGCAGCAGGCTGGCGGCGCGGGAGCGAATACTCCATGCGTCGATAGCATCCAGCTTGCCATGAATGGTCGCAATGGCGTGCCCGTCGTTACGTTCGTTGGCGTCGTGTAGCTGCGCTTCCAGTTGGCGATATTCTCGGTCGCCATCAATGACATATTCCAGCGCCGCTTGCGGTAGCGCTGGTGTTTCCTGATTCACCCACGCCAGTTGCCAGCTTCCCGGAAAGGTGTAGCTGCCGCCGTCGGCGCTGATTTCATTTTTCAGCAATGCCAGCAGGGTAGATTTACCACAGCCGTTTTTACCCACCAGGCCGACTTTCTGCCCGGGGTTGATGGTGGCGGTGGCATTATCCAGCAGGACGCGCACGCCGCGACGAATTTGTAACGAGGAGAAAACAATCATAAGGCGCCGTATGTTCAGACTATGTTAACTTATCATTATGATAATGTAATGTATGGGCGAGCTGTCGCACCGGGCGCAATGGTAGCCCAAAACAGCGACTATACACAAAAACCATACCGGGAGGGGGATGATGTCTCAGCCAGCGAAAGTTTTGCTGCTGTATGCCCATCCGGAATCTCAGGACTCGGTGGCAAACCGGGTCCTGCTTAAACCGGCCACGCAGCTCAGCAATGTTACCGTGCACGACCTTTACGCGCACTATCCCGATTTTTTTATTGATATCCCCCGTGAGCAGGCATTACTGCGCGAGCACGAGGTGATTGTCTTTCAGCATCCTCTTTATACCTATAGCTGCCCGGCGCTACTGAAAGAGTGGCTGGACCGGGTATTAAGTCGTGGTTTTGCCAGCGGGCCGGGGGGAAACCAACTGGCGGGAAAGTACTGGCGTAGCGTGATTACCACCGGCGAGCCGGAAAGTGCTTACCGTTATGACGCATTGAATCGCTACCCGATGAGCGATGTTCTGCGCCCCTTTGAACTGGCGGCGGGCATGTGCCGGATGCATTGGTTAAGCCCCATCATTATTTACTGGGCGAGACGGCAAAGCGCACAGGAGCTGGCGAGCCACGCCAGAGCCTACAGTGACTGGCTGGCAAATCCGCTGTCTCCAGGAGGCCGCTGATGGAAGGTTCCGATTTTTTACTCGCAGGAGTGCTGTTTCTCTTCGCGGCGGTGGCTGCGGTGCCGCTGGCATCGCGGCTGGGTATTGGCGCTGTGTTGGGATATTTGCTGGCAGGGATTGCAATTGGCCCATGGGGGCTGGGGTTTATTAGCGACGTCGATGAGATCCTCCACTTTTCGGAACTCGGCGTGGTATTCCTGATGTTTATCATCGGCCTGGAGTTGAATCCTTCCAAACTTTGGCAACTGCGACGCTCGATTTTTGGCGTAGGCGCGGCACAGGTGCTGTTAAGCGCGGCGTTGCTGGCGGGATTATTGATGCTGACGGATTTCGCCTGGCAGGCGGCGGTGGTCGGTGGCATTGGCCTTGCGATGTCTTCAACTGCAATGGCGTTGCAATTGATGCGTGAGAAAGGGATGAATCGCAGCGAATCCGGCCAGTTAGGTTTCTCGGTACTGCTGTTTCAGGATCTGGCGGTGATCCCGGCACTGGCGTTAGTGCCGTTGTTGGCGGGGTCAGCAGATGAACATTTCGACTGGATGAAAATCGGCATGAAGGTGCTGGCGTTTGTCGGCATGCTGATTGGCGGGCGCTATTTACTGCGTCCGGTATTCCGCTTTATTGCAGCTTCTGGCGTGCGGGAAGTGTTCACCGCCGCGACGCTGCTGCTGGTGTTGGGTTCCGCATTGTTTATGGATGCGCTGGGACTGTCGATGGCGCTCGGTACGTTTATTGCAGGCGTGCTGCTGGCGGAAAGTGAATATCGCCATGAACTGGAAACGGCAATCGATCCGTTTAAGGGGTTGCTGCTCGGGCTATTTTTTATCTCGGTCGGGATGTCGCTCAACCTCGGGGTGCTTTATACCCATCTGTTGTGGGTAGTGATAAGCGTGGTTGTGCTGGTGGCGGTGAAAATTCTCGTGCTGTATCTGCTGGCGCGATTGTATGGCGTGCGTAGCTCAGAGCGGATGCAGTTTGCTGGCGTGTTGAGTCAGGGCGGTGAGTTTGCCTTTGTCCTCTTTTCTACCGCTTCTTCACAACGCTTATTCCAGGGCGACCAGATGGCGCTGTTGCTGGTGACGGTGACGCTTTCCATGATGACCACGCCGTTGCTGATGAAGCTGGTGGATAAATGGCTATCCCGCCAGTTTAACGGACCGGAAGAAGAGGATGAAAAACCGTGGGTCAACGATGATAAACCGCAGGTTATAGTCGTGGGCTTTGGGCGTTTTGGTCAGGTGATTGGTCGTTTGCTGATGGCAAATAAAATGCGCATTACTGTGCTGGAGCGGGATATCAGCGCTGTTAACCTGATGCGCAAATATGGCTACAAAGTTTATTACGGCGACGCCACGCAGGTAGATCTTTTACGTTCTGCGGGTGCAGAGGCCGCAGAGTCTATTGTCATTACCTGTAACGAGCCGGAAGACACCATGAAGCTGGTGGAGATTTGCCAGCAACACTTCCCGCATTTGCATATTCTTGCGCGAGCGCGCGGACGTGTGGAAGCGCATGAGTTATTACAGGCCGGGGTGACGCAGTTTTCTCGTGAGACATTCTCCAGTGCGTTAGAGCTGGGGCGCAAAACGCTGGTCACGCTTGGCATGCATCCGCATCAGGCGCAGCGCGCGCAACTGCATTTTCGCCGCCTGGATATGCGAATGCTGCGGGAGTTAATCCCGATGCATGCTGATACCGTACAAATTTCTCGCGCCAGGGAAGCCCGACGCGAACTGGAAGAGATTTTCCAGCGTGAAATGCAACAAGAACGACGCCAGCTGGACGGCTGGGATGAATTTGAGTAGAGGGTAAAGATGGCAATCCGAAAACGTTTTATCGCGGGCGCAAAATGCCCGGCCTGTCAGGCGCAAGATTCCATGGCGATGTGGCGCGAAAATAATATTGATATTGTTGAATGTGTTAAGTGCGGACACCAGATGCGTGAAGTCGATAAAGAAGCCCGCGATCACGTTCGCAAAGATGAGCAAGTGATCGGGATTTTTCATCCGGACTAGCGATATGCGCCGAGTTTTTTTAAGCTAGTGAGTACACGGCTGCAGAATTCCGCTACAATCTGCGCCACTATTCTTCCCATGCTCAGGAGATATCATGAAAGTAGCAAAAGACCTGGTGGTCAGCCTGGCCTATCAGGTACGTACAGAAGACGGTGTGTTGGTTGATGAGTCTCCGGTGAGTGCGCCGCTGGACTATCTGCATGGTCACGGTTCCCTGATCTCTGGCCTGGAAACAGCGCTGGAAGGTCATGAAGTTGGCGATAAATTTGATGTCGCTGTTGGCGCGAACGACGCTTACGGTCAGTACGACGAAAACCTGGTGCAGCGCGTTCCTAAAGACGTATTTATGGGCGTTGATGAACTGCAGGTAGGTATGCGCTTCCTGGCTGAAACCGACCAGGGACCAGTACCGGTTGAAATCACTGCGGTTGAAGACGATCACGTTGTGGTTGACGGTAACCACATGCTGGCTGGTCAGAATCTGAAATTCAACGTTGAAGTTGTGGCGATTCGCGAAGCGACCGAAGAAGAACTGGCTCATGGTCACGTTCATGGCGCGCACGATCATCACCACGATCACGACCACGACGGTTGCTGCGGCGGTCATGGCCACGATCACGGCCATGAACACGGTGGCGAAGGCTGCTGTGGCGGTAAAGGTAACGGCGGTTGCGGTTGCCACTAATACCAAAAAAGTGACAAAAAAGCGGGGAATCCCCGCTTTTTTTACGCCTCAATAATGCGGCGGTGGCGTTTCTTCAGCCTGCGACGCGATGTTCGACGGCTGGCTGGCTTTTAACTTCTCGGTCAGCAGACGCAGATGATCGCGCAGTTTCGCCATCTCCATTTCATGAGCGGTCACCGTGACGTTCAGTTCTTCAATGGTGATTTCCTGAAAAGCCAGCCGGCTCTCCAGTTCTGCCAGGCGTGCTTCCAATGTTAAATCCTGCATGATTCACCTCTTTTGTCGAATGGTCGCCGCGGATTCTACTTAACTTTGCTGCCCGAGACAGCACTCATTTCGCAGTCATCGAAACTAATTTAAACAAAAAGAGTCTGAAAATAGATGATAATAGGGCGTATCTGTATGTAGATTTGTTCGACAACGTTTTATAGTACCTTTCTGATAATAGTTAACCCAGGGGTGAGATGCCCCGATCCTGGAGATATGGATGAAATCACTGTTTAAAGTAACGCTGCTGGCGACCACAATGGCCGTTGCCCTGCATGCACCAATCACTTTTGCTGCCGAAGCGGCGAAACCAACTGCAACTGCTGACAGCAAAGCAGCGTTCAAAAATGACGATCAGAAATCAGCTTACGCGCTGGGTGCTTCGCTCGGTCGTTACATGGACAATTCTCTGAAAGAACAAGAAAAGCTGGGCATCAAACTGGATAAAGATCAGCTAATCGCGGGTGTTCAGGATGCATTTGCGGATAAAAGCAAACTCTCCGATCAAGAGATCGAACAGACTCTGCAAGCGTTTGAAGCACGCGTGAAGTCCTCCGCTCAGGCGAAGATGGAAAAAGATGCTGCTGATAACGAAGCGAAAGGTAAAGAGTACCGCGAGAAATTTGCCAAAGAGAAAGGTGTAAAAACCTCTTCAACTGGCCTGGTTTATCAGGTAGTGGAAGCCGGTAAAGGTGAAGCACCGAAAGACAGCGATACTGTAGTAGTGAACTACAAAGGTACGCTGATCGACGGTAAAGAGTTCGATAACTCATACACCCGTGGTGAACCGCTCTCGTTCCGTCTGGACGGCGTGATCCCTGGCTGGACTGAAGGTCTGAAGAACATCAAGAAAGGCGGTAAGATCAAACTGGTTATTCCACCAGAGCTGGCTTACGGCAAAGCGGGCGTTCCGGGGATCCCACCGAACTCTACTCTGGTATTTGACGTAGAACTGCTGGATGTGAAACCAGCACCGAAGGCTGATACGAAGCCAGAAGCAGATGCTAAAGCAGCAGATTCTGCTAAAAAATAAGCATTAAAAACCGCCGCCTGACCAGGCGGCGGTTTTTTTATTGCAGGCCGGATATAATTAGTGCTGGAAAGCGGAACCTCCGCTGTATTAATTTAATTACCCGCATCATTAATGAGCCTGCCCTGAAAAGTTAACGACAGGCTCCTGAAAAGGAGTGTTTTTTTTCATGTCCAGGTCGCTTTTAACCAACGAAACCAGTGAGTTGGATTTACTGGATCAACGTCCTTTCGACCAGACCGATTTTGATATTCTGAAATCCTACGAAGCGGTGGTGGACGGGTTAGCGATGCTCATTGGTTCCCACTGTGAAATCGTTTTGCACTCTTTGCAGGATTTAAAATGTTCAGCCATTCGTATTGCCAACGGCGAACATACAGGCCGGAAGATTGGCTCGCCAATTACCGATCTGGCACTGCGTATGCTGCACGACATGACGGGAGCGGATAGCAGCGTTTCTAAATGCTACTTTACTCGCGCCAAAAGCGGCGTATTAATGAAGTCCCTGACCATCGCGATTCGTAACCGCGAACAGCGTGTAATTGGTCTGCTGTGCATCAATATGAATCTTGATGTTCCCTTCTCGCAGATTATGAGCACTTTTGTGCCGCCAGAAACCCCGGACGTCGGTTCAAGTGTCAACTTTGCGTCTTCGGTTGAAGATCTGGTTACCCAAACACTGGAGTTCACCATTGAAGAAGTGAACGCCGATCGTAATGTTTCTAATAACGCCAAAAATCGTCAAATCGTGTTGAATCTTTACGAGAAAGGCATTTTCGATATCAAAGATGCGATCAACCAGGTTGCTGATCGTCTCAACATCTCCAAACATACTGTTTATCTCTATATCCGTCAGTTCAAGAGCGGTGATTTCCAGGGGCAAGATAAGTAATGCGTTTTGCCATCGTGGTAACCGGGCCAGCATACGGAACGCAACAGGCGAGTAGTGCTTTTCAGTTTGCACAGGCGCTGATAGCAGAAGGCCATGAGTTGAGTAGCGTCTTTTTCTACCGGGAAGGGGTCTATAACGCTAACCAGTTAACTTCTCCGGCAAGTGACGAATTTGACCTTGTGCGCGGCTGGCAACAGTTGAACGCGCAACATGGTGTGGCGCTGAATATCTGCGTAGCGGCAGCGTTACGCCGCGGTATCGTCGATGAAACTGAAGCAGGAAGACTGGGGCTGGCCTCGTCAAACCTTCAGCCGGGATTTACCTTAAGCGGACTTGGCGCTCTGGCAGAAGCCTCGCTAACCTGTGACAGGGTGGTACAGTTCTGATGAAACGAATAGCGTTTGTCTTTTCTACTGCGCCTCATGGCACCGCGGCTGGTCGTGAGGGATTAGATGCTTTACTCGCAACTTCCGCTTTAACTGACGATCTCGCCGTCTTCTTTATCGCCGATGGCGTTTTTCAGCTTCTGCCAGGACAAAAGCCCGATGCGGTGCTGGCGCGTGATTACATTGCCACTTTTAAATTGCTGGGTCTGTATGACATTGAACAGTGCTGGGTTTGTGCGGCTTCTCTGCGCGAACGAGGGTTAGGTCCGCAGACACCCTTTGTTGTCGAAGCCACGCCGCTCGAAGCAGATGCCTTACGCCGCGAACTCGCCAACTACGATGTTATTTTGAAATTTTGAGGCGTACATGTTGCACACATTACATCGCTCTCCCTGGCTGACAGATTTTCCTGCGTTGCTGCGTCTGCTCAGTGAGGGTGACGAACTGCTGTTATTACAGGATGGCGTAACTGCCGCAGTTGACGGCAACCGCTACCTTGAAAGTCTGCGTAATGCCCCCATTAAGGTTTATGCCCTGAACGAAGACCTCATTGCCCGCGGTTTGACTGCTCAAATTTCGAACGATATCATCCCAATTGACTATACTGATTTCGTCAGACTTACGGTTAAGCACACCAGCCAGATGGCCTGGTGACGGCGGGATCGTTGTATATTTCTTGACACCTTTTCGACACCGCCCTAAAATTCGGCGTCCTCATATTGTGTGAGGACGTTTTATTACGTGTTTACGAAGCAAAAGCTAAAACCAGGAGCTATTTAATGGCAACAGTTAACCAGCTGGTACGCAAACCACGTGCTCGCAAAGTTGCGAAAAGCAACGTGCCTGCGCTGGAAGCATGCCCGCAAAAACGTGGCGTATGTACCCGTGTATATACTACCACCCCTAAAAAACCGAACTCCGCACTGCGTAAAGTATGCCGTGTTCGTCTGACTAACGGTTTCGAAGTGACTTCCTACATCGGTGGTGAAGGTCACAACCTGCAGGAGCACTCCGTGATCCTGATCCGTGGCGGTCGTGTTAAAGACCTCCCGGGTGTTCGTTACCACACCGTACGTGGTGCGCTTGACTGCTCCGGCGTTAAAGACCGTAAGCAGGCTCGTTCCAAGTATGGCGTGAAGCGTCCTAAGGCTTAATGGTTCTCCGTTAAGTAAGGCCAAACGTTTTAACTTAAATGTCAAACTAAACTCGTAGAGTTTTGGACAATCCTGAATTAACAACGGAGTATTTCCATGCCACGTCGTCGCGTCATTGGTCAGCGTAAAATTCTGCCGGATCCGAAGTTCGGATCAGAACTGCTGGCTAAATTTGTAAATATCCTGATGGTAGATGGTAAAAAATCTACTGCCGAATCTATCGTATACAGCGCGCTGGAGACCCTGGCTCAGCGCTCTGGTAAATCTGAACTGGAAGCATTCGAAGTAGCTCTCGAAAACGTGCGCCCGACTGTAGAAGTTAAGTCTCGCCGCGTTGGTGGTTCTACTTATCAGGTACCAGTTGAAGTCCGTCCGGTTCGTCGTAATGCTCTGGCAATGCGTTGGATCGTTGAAGCTGCTCGTAAACGCGGTGATAAATCCATGGCTCTGCGCCTGGCGAACGAACTTTCCGATGCTGCAGAAAACAAAGGTACTGCAGTTAAGAAACGTGAAGACGTTCACCGTATGGCCGAAGCCAACAAGGCGTTCGCACACTACCGTTGGTAATCCCTTCGGAGTTTTAGTCACCAGGCGGGCGCTTCCAGTAAGCAGCCCGCTTTGGGCTACTTAAATTGAACGCCTAAAAGATAAACGAGGAAACAAATGGCTCGTACAACACCCATCGCACGCTACCGTAACATCGGTATCAGTGCGCACATCGACGCCGGTAAAACCACTACTACCGAACGTATTCTGTTCTACACCGGTGTAAACCATAAAATCGGTGAAGTTCATGACGGCGCTGCAACCATGGACTGGATGGAGCAGGAGCAGGAACGTGGTATTACCATCACTTCCGCTGCAACTACTGCATTCTGGTCTGGTATGGCTAAGCAGTATGAGCCGCATCGCATCAACATCATCGACACCCCGGGGCACGTTGACTTCACAATCGAAGTAGAACGTTCCATGCGTGTTCTCGATGGTGCGGTAATGGTTTACTGCGCAGTTGGTGGTGTTCAGCCGCAGTCTGAAACCGTATGGCGTCAGGCAAACAAATATAAAGTTCCGCGCATTGCGTTCGTTAACAAAATGGACCGCATGGGTGCGAACTTCCTGAAAGTTGTTAACCAGATCAAAACCCGTCTGGGCGCGAACCCGGTTCCGCTGCAGCTGGCGATTGGTGCTGAAGAACATTTCACCGGTGTTGTTGACCTGGTGAAAATGAAAGCTATCAACTGGAACGATGCTGACCAGGGCGTAACCTTCGAATACGAAGATATCCCGGCAGACATGGTTGAACTGGCTAACGAATGGCACCAGAACCTGATCGAATCCGCAGCTGAAGCTTCTGAAGAGCTGATGGAAAAATACCTGGGTGGTGAAGAACTGACTGAAGCAGAAATCAAAGGTGCTCTGCGTCAGCGCGTTCTGAACAACGAAATCATCCTGGTAACCTGTGGTTCTGCGTTCAAGAACAAAGGTGTTCAGGCGATGCTGGATGCGGTAATTGATTACCTGCCATCCCCGGTTGACGTACCTGCGATCAACGGTATCCTGGACGACGGTAAAGACACTCCGGCTGAGCGTCACGCAAGTGATGACGAGCCGTTCTCTGCACTGGCGTTCAAAATCGCTACCGACCCGTTTGTTGGTAACCTGACCTTCTTCCGTGTGTACTCCGGTGTGGTTAACTCTGGTGATACCGTACTGAACTCCGTGAAAGCTGCACGTGAGCGTTTCGGTCGTATCGTTCAGATGCACGCTAACAAACGTGAAGAGATCAAAGAAGTTCGCGCGGGCGACATCGCAGCTGCAATCGGTCTGAAAGACGTAACCACTGGTGACACCCTGTGTGACCCGGACGCGCCGATCATTCTGGAACGTATGGAATTCCCTGAGCCGGTAATCTCCATCGCAGTTGAACCGAAAACCAAAGCTGACCAGGAAAAAATGGGTCTGGCTCTGGGCCGTCTGGCTAAAGAAGACCCGTCTTTCCGTGTATGGACTGACGAAGAATCTAACCAGACCATCATCGCGGGTATGGGCGAACTGCACCTCGACATCATCGTTGACCGTATGAAGCGTGAATTCAACGTTGAAGCGAACGTAGGTAAACCGCAGGTTGCTTACCGTGAAACTATCCGCCAGAAAGTTACCGATGTTGAAGGTAAACACGCGAAACAGTCTGGTGGTCGTGGTCAGTATGGTCATGTTGTTATCGACATGTACCCGCTGGAGCCGGGTTCAAACCCGAAAGGCTACGAGTTCATCAACGACATTAAAGGTGGTGTAATCCCTGGCGAATACATCCCGGCCGTTGATAAAGGTATCCAGGAACAGCTGAAAGCAGGTCCGCTGGCAGGCTACCCGGTAGTAGACATGGGTGTTCGTCTGCACTTCGGTTCTTACCATGACGTTGACTCCTCTGAACTGGCTTTTAAACTGGCTGCTTCTATCGCCTTTAAAGAAGGCTTTAAGAAAGCGAAACCAGTTCTGCTTGAGCCGATCATGAAGGTTGAAGTAGAAACTCCAGAAGAGAACACCGGTGACGTTATCGGTGACTTGAGCCGTCGTCGTGGTATGCTCAAAGGTCAGGAATCTGAAGTTACTGGCGTTAAGATCCACGCTGAAGTACCGCTGTCTGAAATGTTCGGATACGCAACTCAGCTGCGTTCTCTGACCAAAGGTCGTGCATCATACACCATGGAATTCCTGAAGTATGATGAAGCGCCGAGTAACGTTGCTCAGGCCGTAATTGAAGCCCGTGGTAAATAAGCCTAAGGGTTAATACCAAAGTCCCGTGCTCTCTCCTGAAGGGGAGAGCACTATAGTAAGGAATATAGCCGTGTCTAAAGAAAAATTTGAACGTACAAAACCGCACGTTAACGTTGGTACTATCGGCCACGTTGACCACGGTAAAACTACTCTGACCGCTGCAATCACCACCGTACTGGCTAAAACCTACGGCGGTGCTGCTCGTGCATTCGACCAGATCGATAACGCGCCGGAAGAAAAAGCTCGTGGTATCACCATCAACACTTCTCACGTTGAATATGACACCCCGACCCGTCACTACGCACACGTAGACTGCCCGGGGCACGCCGACTATGTTAAAAACATGATCACTGGTGCTGCTCAGATGGACGGCGCGATCCTGGTAGTTGCTGCGACTGACGGCCCGATGCCGCAGACTCGTGAGCACATCCTGCTGGGTCGTCAGGTAGGCGTTCCGTACATCATCGTGTTCCTGAACAAATGTGACATGGTTGATGACGAAGAGCTGCTGGAACTGGTTGAAATGGAAGTTCGTGAACTTCTGTCTCAGTACGACTTCCCGGGCGACGACACTCCGATCGTTCGTGGTTCTGCTCTGAAAGCGCTGGAAGGCGACGCAGAGTGGGAAGCGAAAATCCTGGAGCTGGCTGGCTTCCTGGATTCTTACATTCCGGAACCAGAGCGTGCGATTGACAAGCCGTTCCTGCTGCCGATCGAAGACGTATTCTCCATCTCCGGTCGTGGTACCGTTGTTACCGGTCGTGTAGAACGCGGTATCATCAAAGTTGGTGAAGAAGTTGAAATCGTTGGTATCAAAGAGACTCAGAAGTCTACCTGTACTGGCGTTGAAATGTTCCGCAAACTGCTGGACGAAGGCCGTGCTGGTGAGAACGTAGGTGTTCTGCTGCGTGGTATCAAACGTGAAGAAATCGAACGTGGTCAGGTACTGGCTAAGCCG